>JAISOU010000015.1 GCA_031275395.1 Helicobacteraceae bacterium
CTTTCGCCGTTTGGCGCGCTAAACCCGATCGACAAAAGCCGCTTTTCATCGGCTAAAACAAATATCTCTCCGATTGGCGTTTGCAAAGAATCGTAAAACGCGTTTGACATAGCCTATCCCTTTAACGACGCATTTTACGGCAAAAACCATTTGCGCCTAAACGAATAATTGTGTTGTAAATTACCCGCAAAGTGCTCGCTTCGTAACGAAGTGGAGGAGCGCTAGGCGCAGAAAAAGCGCGCGTATTTTGTATTATGATAATCCGATCGCTTACTTGAATACTGTAAGTCTTGGTTTGGATTCCCGCGTTCCAACTATTCTATTCCTAACGGCGAGGCTTATAAAGGTATAGAGATTAACGGCGAAAACGAGCAATCTGCTAACAAACGAAAGAATACAAGATTAGCGCCTAAAATACGATTTTTAGCTAAAATGGGCGTTTTCAAAGGGGAGTTTATGCGGATTTTAGATACGGCAAGGGAAGATTTTAACGAGCGTTTTAACCTCCTATTAAACCGCGCAAATACGGATATGAAAAATGTCGCGCAAACGACGCAAGCGATAATCGACGAGATAAAGTCCGGCGGCGATTTGGCTTTGCTCGATCATATTGCGCGCTTTGATCGCTGGCGACCGAAAAGTATAGACGAGATCGTCGTTTCAGGCGACGCTTTTAGCGAGGCGTGGGAACAAACGCCGCCCAATTTGCAAAACGCGCTAAAAAGCGCCTTCGATCGCATTAGGCGTTTTCACGAAAAGCAGGCGCAAAAAAGCTGGATTGACTTTAGCCCCGAAGGTTGGCTTGGGCAAAAGATTACGCCCGTCGATCGCGCGGGATTATATATTCCGGGCGGCAAGGCGGCGTATCCGAGTAGCCTTTTGATGAACGCGATTCCCGCGATCGTGGCTGGAGCGGGCGAGATTGTCGTTTGTTCGCCCGCGCCTGATAACGCGATCAATTCGCTGACGCTTGCGGCTGCGCATTTGTGCGGGATTAAACGGCTTTTCAAAGTAGGCGGCGCAAGCGCGATCGCCGCTATGGCTTACGGAACGCAAAGTATCCCAAAAGCCGACGTGATAACCGGCCCGGGAAATATCTTTGTCGCCGCCGCTAAAAAAGCGGTTTTCGGCGACGTTAATATCGATATGATCGCAGGTCCAAGCGAGATTGGCGTGATCGCCGATAGCTCCGCCGACGCGGAGATTATCGCGATCGATCTTCTAAGCCAAGCCGAACACGACGAGATGGCGTCTTGCGTTTTGATCACGCCCGATCGCGATCTGGCGGCGCGGACAAAAGCCGCCGTGATCGCGCAATTAAACGGGTTAAAACGCGTAGCGATCGCAAAAGAGTCGATCGAAAAACGCGGCGCGATCATCGTTACGAAAAGTTTAGACGAAGCGATCGATCTAATGAATCAAATAGCGCCCGAACATCTGGAGATTTTAACCGCCAATCCGCGCGAGCTTTTGGATCGAATTAAGCACGCGGGCGCGATCTTTTTAGGCAAATACACGCCCGAAGCGATTGGCGATTACGTTGCGGGACCCAACCACACGTTGCCCACAGGCGGCGCGGCGCGGTTTTTTAGCCCGCTCGGAGTCGAGAACTTTTTGAAAAAAAGCTCGATTATCGCTTTGAACAAAGACGGCTTTAACGATCTTGCCGCCGCGTGCGTCGATCTGGCAAACGCCGAAGGATTAACGGCGCACGCTCTAAGCGTTCAAAAAAGAGTTGAAAAACTTAAAAACGCATAAAAATGAGCGTAAACGCAACGGAACAAAAATGGCTCTTGAAACGTCGCGCAAAGCTGGCTTTAGCGGAGTCGCAGGAAAAACCGCCGTCAGTACCCGAGCAAAAACCGCCCTCTAAACGTAGCTTATCTCGCGCTATTATTTATGGATTGACGCTTTGTCCGGTAATTTTTATAGTTGAAAAGCCGCCTATCGCGCTTTGCGTTATTTTGACGGGAGCTATTACATATTTTTATATAATGCGAACGCGGTCTGAATATGGCGCGGCGATTGTGGTGGGCGCTCTAACAAGCGTCTTAGGTCTTGTAGTTCTTAGCGTTTCCTATTCATTTTTGACCTATTTCGGGATAACTCAAGACGCATGGAGCGTTAGAAGTTTTTCAGACGCAATTTTTATGAGCATACTTTATTCTGTGATATTTCTTATCACTTTTGGATTACGGGTCGCAATATATGCCGCAGTTATGGCGTGGCTACTTAAAGCCTATTTTGACGAAATGAATAAAAAACGGCTTTGACGCGCTAAATAATCCGCCTCTAAAAGCGGGTTTTTGCGTTTAATTTATCTATATTATTTTTTTAATATACTATTTTCCAGTACGGTTCAAATACGATCTCTTCAAATTTTGTTTTATGTATATCCAGATCTTTTCCTCCTACGTATATTCCGTAGCTGGTCGTATCCTGAACGCTATTTATAAAATACCATTTTTTATTATCGTCTTTTTTTCCTTTGCCCCACCTTCTTTGATTATATACCATTCGTTTTGGATTAAACGCCTTTGATAATTCCGCTATCGCATCGTTTTGTATTTTTCCTATATCTTCCGCGATCGCTATTGTAACCAACGTATCAAATTGACGCGGTTTATTATTCGTTTTGTCTTCGTTCCAAAAAGATAGATATATATCCGGCGATACGCTATTTTTTTCGCAAATAGTCCATAGCGGCGTCCATAATTCAAAATTAACGAATAATCTTTTGTCGTTCTCTTTTAACGTCCATTTAATATGCGATTTTTTATCCCATCTTAATCTACCTAATTTATGCTTTTTGTAATATTGCGCTTCTTCATTTTCCTTGATATATTCCAATACTCTAAGCCCCGTATCTTTCTTATTTGGAGATAGTTCGATAATTTTGTTAAATAGCGGTTCAAATACGTTAAACCATTGTTTTTCACGCCAGACTTCTTTTCCGCTATGATTTTCTCCAAAAATCATATAAAAATGATACATTCTATTCCAACTAATATTTTCTGGCAGTATCATCGCAATACCCTTATATTTAGTATTTTTTCAAGCCGTCGATATTTTACTTTTGCCCCGTAGGGTAGCGGTCTGAACGACGTAATCGATCTCGCTTTGATCGAGCGCGAAACCTTTGATCGTCATAATTTCTACTTAAATAATATTATAACGCAATTTGATATTTTTTTGATCTTTGAGCCTTCTTTGTGTAAAATCCGCGCAACTATATTTAAGGCTAGAAAATGCAAAAACCGATCAAAAAAGTGGCGCTCGCCTATTCCGGCGGGCTTGATACCTCCGTTATTCTTAAATGGCTTCAAACGCAATATCAATGCGAAGTCGTTACATTTACGGCGGATTTGGGGCAGGGCGAAGAGCTTGAACCCGCGAGAAGCAAAGCGATTAAACTCGGCGTAAAGCCTGAAAATATCTTTATAGAGGACTTGCGCGAGGAGTTTGTCCGCGATTTTGTCTTTCCTATGTTTCGCGCCAACGCTCTCTACGAGGGCGAATATCTGCTTGGCACGTCGATCGCCCGCCCGCTTATCGCTAAAAAACAGATGGAGATTGCGGCGAAGGTAGGCGCGGACGCGGTTAGCCACGGCGCGACCGGCAAAGGCAACGATCAGGTGCGTTTCGAGCTTGGCTATCTAAGTTTCAATCCCGACATTGCCATTATCGCCCCTTGGCGCGAATGGGATTTGAACTCCCGCGCCGCTTTACTGGATTTCGCGCAAAAACATAACATTCCGATCGAGAAAAAGAATACGGAAGAAAGCCCGTATAGTATGGACGCGAATCTGTTGCATATCTCCTACGAAGGCAAAGGACTAGAAGATCCTTGGAACGCGCCCGACGAGGATATGTGGCGATTAACGGTTTCGCCTGAAAAAGCGCCTGATACGCCTGAAATTATCGAGATTGGCTTTGAAAAAGGCGACGCGGTTTCTGTGAACGGCAAAGCGCTTTCGCCCGCCGCGCTTCTTAAAACGCTAAACGAACTAGGCGGCAAACACGGGATCGGACGGCTGGATATTGTGGAAAACCGCTATGTGGGAATGAAATCGAGAGGTTGCTATGAAACGCCGGGCGGGACTATTTTGCTGAAAGCCCGCCGCGCCATAGAGTCGATCGCGCTTGATCGCGGCGAGGCGCATACCAAAGACGAGTTAATGCCGCGTTACGCGGAGTTGATCTACAACGGTTATTGGTGGTCGAACGAGCGCAAAATGTTGCAGGCGGCAATCGACTCGACGCAAGAAAACGTTACGGGCGTAGCAAAATTAAAGTTATATAAAGGAAACGCGATCGTTATCGGACGCAAAGCCCCGCGATCTTTATTTAACGCCGCATATTCTACCTTTGAAAAAGACGAGGTTTATAACCAAAAAGACGCAGCCGGTTTTATCCGCTTGAACGCCCTTCGCTTTATTATCGGCGGCAAAGCCAAAAAGCTATAAAGAGCGTAGCGCGGTTTTAACCGCGCCCGGTGCCTACGGGGCGGCAATCCCCGTTACGTCGTAAGCGCTCCAGTCGTCCTGAAAAGTTTCGTCTTGGGGCGTTGCGGGTTCTAGCGAAAAAAACTCCGTTCGATCAAGGGCGTCGTCAAGCCCGAGTTGCCCGTAATAGTTGTAACCGCTCGTCCATATTCTGCCGTTTGTATCCAATAAAATCGTATGCTTTTCGCCGCCGCCGATCGCCGCTATAACGCCGCCTTTGAAATTGGCGACTTTCGCAAACTTAGCCCTATCGAGGGTATCGCCAAGCCCAAGCTGACCTTTATCGTTCCACCCCGTCGCCCATATCGTCCCGTCGTCGCTTGCCGCGATAGAAAATCTCGCTCCCGCGCCGATCGCCGCGATCTTTTTACCCGCCAAGCCTAAAACCTGCGTAAATCTTAAACGCCCCGTCCGATCGCCAAGCCCCAACTGCCCGTAATCGTTCGCGCCGCTCGTCCAAACGCCGCCTTCGTTATCCAGCGCGATCGAGTGAGCCTCTCCCGCGGCGATCGCTACGATAAATCTACCCTTAAAACTCGTTACCTCGGTAAAAGTCGTCCGATTATTCGTAGCGCCCAAGCCAAGCTGACCTTCGTCGTTCAGTCCGCTTGCCCAAACTCTACCCGCGTCGTCGATCGCAAAGCTGTGATATTTGCCCTCCGCCATAGCGACAATCGTTTTATTCTTTAGGTTTGGCGTTTCGCTAAACGCGGCGCGATTGTAAGAATCGCCTACGCCAAGCTGACCGCGATTGTTGCGCCCGCTCGCCCAAACTCTACCCGCGTCGTCGATCGCAAAGCTGTGATAGCCGCCCGCGCTAAGCGCCGAGATATTTTTGTCGCTTAAATCCTTGATTTCGACAAAGCCCGTTCTATTTTCCGCGTCGTTTAAGCCAAGCTGTTCGTAACCGTTAAAACCGCTCGCCCAAACCTTGCCGTTCGCGCCTAGCGCAATGGTATGCTGATCGCCCGCGCTAATCGCTACGATCGACTTATCGCTTAGATCGGTTATCTCTACGAAGCCGCGTTGATTATCCGGATCGCTTAAACCAAGCTGTCCGTATTCGTTAAAGCCGCTCGCCCAAACTTTACCTTCGCTATCCAGCGCGATCGTGTGAGAGTCGCCTACGGCGATCGCGGTAAGATTCCTGTCGCTGATATTTGGCTGCGCGTCGTCGCGCGCAAACTGCTTCAACGACCGATCCGCGTAATCGGCGTTAAGGCGAAGCGCGTCAGAAAAGGCGCTTAGAACGCCTCCCGTAGCTAATCCAAGTTGATTAAAGCGGTTTGAACCGTTTATCCAAACGCCGCCTTCGCTATCGATCGCTACGTTATGCCCGCCGCCCGAAACGATCGCTACGATATTACGATCGCCTATCAATTGCGTCGCCTGAACGAGGCTGTCGCGATTGGTTTGGCTACCAAAATTACCCGCGCCCAACTGCCCGAAGTTATTTGCGCCGCTTGCCCATACCTTGCCTTCGTTATTCAGCGCGAGAATATGAGCGCCGCCAACCGCGATCGAAACGAACTTCCCGCCGCTAATGCGGGTAAAAGCGTCTCGATCGATCGTATCGCCCAAACCCAACTGCCCGTGTCGGTTGTAGCCGCTTGTCCAAATCCTGCCCGCGTCGTCCAGCGCGGCGCTGAAAATATCGCCCGCGCCGATCGCTACGATTTTGCCGTTGATCGGCGCTTTGACAAAGGAGTTTCGCAAACTCGCCGATCCGCTCGAAGCAAGCCCAAGCTGTCCGTAGTAGTTTCCGCCGCTCGTCCAAACGCCGCCTTCGTTATCCAGCGCGATCGAGTGGTAGCGCCCCGCTCCGATCGCTACGATTTTTTTATCCCCTAAATCGCTTACCTTTACAAACTCCGATTTGAGGCTGTTAGAGCCAATTCCTAACTGCCCCAGCGAGTTTGCGCCGCTCGCCCATACGCCGCCCTCGCTATCCAAAGCCAGAACGTGGCTAGCGCCGCTTGCGATCGCTACGATATTCTTGTTTTTCAACGATAGAACTTTGGTAAATGCGACGCGATCGACTAAATCGCCCAAGCCTAACTGCCCCTGATCGTTAGCTCCGCTCGCCCACACGTCCCCTTCGCTATCGATCGCAAAAGATTGATCGTAGCCCGCGGCAATATCCGTTATCGCTTTATCGCTTGCGATCGAAGCGAGAGAAAAGGTATGCGAAACCTCTTGCGCGCTCGCGGTTTTTTTGCCGTTTAGACCTAGCTGACCGCGATCGTCGTTTCCGCTTGCCCAAATCCTGCCTTTGTCGTCAAGAATAAGCGTGTGTTTTTCGCCCAAAGCGAACTTTTTGATTACGTCGATTGGGGCGGCTTTGACGGGAGTTTCGTCGATCGCGCTAAGGTTTTCGTCGCTTTTGGTTTCAGGCGGACGCATTTCGCTTGCGTTCTGCTTTGGAGCGCTTTGTTTGTCGGGCGCAGTGGGCTTAATCTGCGCGCTTTGTTGAGCGCAACTTGCGAGCGCAAACGCTAGATAGATCGCGCCGAACAGACGAAGCGGATTAAACCGCGAAAAAAAATATGATTTCATTTTATCCCTTTGCGTAATTTTATGATAGACGACCTAATCCGTATAAAAATTGACCCTAGTAAATCGATAGCGATCGCGCTCGTCGCCCAAGCCTAGCTGCCCGTGAAAGTTAAAGCCCGTCGCAAAAAGCGAGCCGTCGCCGCACAGCGCAACCGAGTGATTATCCCTAGCCGCGATCGCCGCGTATCTTTCGCAGATCAAGGCGACTTGCGTCCATTCGTTATGCGCGGCGTAATCGCCAAGCCCAAGCTGACCTATCGCGTTACTGCCCGTCGCAAAAAGAGTATGATTTGCGTCGTTTTCCGCGCCGATCGCAAAGGAGTGGTAAGCGCCCAAATATAAAGAGATAATCGATCTATGATCAAGACTTTTTATTTCGCTAAAAGTTTGTTGATAGCTAAGGTTTAACTCGCCTAACTGACCTATAAAATTAGCTCCGCTAACCCATATTTTACCGTCTATATTAAGCGCCGCGCTGTGATAATCTCCGGCTACGATCTTTGTTATATTTTTATCGTTAAGCTCGGCGATTTTAATAAAGCTGTTCCGATCGTTTCTATCGCCTAAACCCAACTGATAATGGTAGTTGTATCCCGTCGCCCAAACCGCGTTTGCCTCGTCAATAGCAAACGCGTGATCCCACCCGCAGGCAAAAGATACGATTTTAAGAGTTTCAAAACTATCGATTCGCGTAAATCTCGTATAGTGATTTGAACCCAATACGCCCGCCTGTCCTCTTAAATTATCGCCCGCGACCCAAAGCGAGCCTCTGTCGTCTAGCGCGATCGTATGATTGACTCCGGCGCATACCGATACGATCTTTGAGCCGCTAAAATCGGCGACTTTAACAAACCGATCGCGATCTTCCAAATCGCCCAAACCTAGCTGACCAAAGTTGTTATGCCCGCTTGCCCAAAGCGCCCCGCTATCGTCTAGCGCGATCGTATAAAAATAACCCGCCGCGACCTTAGTTATATTTATATCGTTTAATCCGCTCGCCCTAGTAAAAACGTTTCTATTATCGGTATCGCCAAGTCCCAACTGCCCGTATTTATTATATCCGGTCGTCCAGACCTTGTTATTATCGTCGATTACGATCGAGTGGCTCGCTCCTACGGCGACTTCTATAATGATTATTCGCTCTTTTTTATCGGCGTTAATCGGCGCGGGAGAGATCGCGCAAGCCGAAAGATAAATTGACGTAAAAACCGCCGCGCAAAAACGCGAAAATCTTAAAAAAATAAGAGACATTTTAGAAAACCTTTTGGCGATTATACGCTTTTTAAGCAAAAAGTCTTAAATTACCCTTAAACGCCCGCCTTTGCTCGGGGTCGTTAAAATCGCCAATCTTTCAAGAACCGATACTTCAAAATCCAAGAGTAGAATTATAGCTTTCGCTAATCGCCCCTCCTTAAGCGCGGGAGAGGCGAAGCGGCTAAAAGCCTTTATATAGATCGTAGTGCTTCATAGCGGCGCTAAGATTGTCGTAGCCTTTTAAGAGTTCGGGCGAAACTTTTAACCATCGGTTTAACCCCTCCATCGCCATCATCTTTTTGATTGTAGGATCGTTCGGATCCATACCTAAAAGCGTGTCGCTAAAGCGCTCGGCAAGAAGCGGATCAGCGCTTTCCAGAATGGTAAAGTTGCAATGGCAATATTCCGGCGACGTCCAAAACGCCTCGATCTCGCCTTCGGCAAACTCGCCGTTAGATAGCATATTAATCCAACGCGAGCAACCTACCGCCCCAGCGTCCGCCTTACCCGATCGCACCGCCTGTAACACGTCCGTTTCGCTTTTGCCCGTGTCGCCGTGTTTGCCTACGTCGCTATTAAAACGAAGCTCCTTAAACGCGACTCCCGCCTGATCCATATAGTATTTAGGCAAGATCGCCGCCTGAGCCGAATCCGCGCTGCCAAGCGCTACGGTTTTGCCGTTTAGATCGCTTAGCGTTTTGATAGGGCTATCGGACTTTACGATCAATTTGCTAGTAAAGTTTGCGTCGGTATCGCGCATAACGATCGCCTTTGCTTTGCCCCCTACGGCGTTTAGCGTTTGCAGCCACGCCACGTTGGTATTCCACGCAATATCTATAAAGCCGTTGCAAAGCGCTTCTACCTGAAACTCGTAGTTGGAAAAGAGGACGTAATCTAGCCTTACGCCGCGATCGTTAAAGTAATCGCGGATAATATCCCAGATTAGCGTTACTTTCGGATCATACGCCACCGCGCCGATAATCAACGTTTTCATCGTTTAACTTTCCGCGATCAACGCTTGAGCTAACCAGATAGCCAACACGTCGGTCGAGGGCGCCATCACGGCCGCCGCGTAAGAATCGCGCAAGTAGCGCTCCAGAGGTAGTCGCTTGGCGTACGCGTTTCCGCCGCCGATCTTCATCGCAAGACGGCAAACCTCCACGACGTTTTCGCTCGCGTTGATTCGCGCCGCAAACATATCGGCTACGGCGTTTGGCGCGTTTTGCGTTCCGTTTTTCGCCGCCGCGAACGTGTAATGCCGAGCCGATTGCGTTAATCGGTATATCTTCGCCAAATGCTCCTGAACCGTAGGAATGCCGCTAAGCGTCGATCCGTCGGGATATTTGCGGGTTTTAGCGTATTTGATCGCCACGTCTTGCGCGGCGCTCGCCACGCCGGAATATACCGCCGCCAGACCGGTTACAAAATAGGGCGCTATGATATTTGAAAGGATCGCGCCGCCTTCGCCCGCTTTGCCGACGCGATCGCTACTACTTAACGTTACGTTTTCAAGACTCATCGGCATAGAGTTGTTGCCGCGCATTCCAAGCCCGTCCCACTGCGCGTCTTCAAAGACAATTCCTTTGGCTTCGGACGGAACGCTCCATATATCTAGCCCTTCCGCTTCGATCGAGTTTGCGTCGACCAGATATTCGTCCGCGAATCGCGCCGTAGTAACAAAACTTTTGCGTCCGTTTAACGCGATCTTTTCGCCCTCTTTTTTAGCGGATAACTCGGGCAGATAAAAGTGCGTGCCGCTACCGCTTTCGCTAAAAGCCAAAGCCATTACTTTTTTGCCCTGCGCGATCGCGGGCAGTTTCTCTTTTTTCATCTCGTCCGATCCCGACGCGACGATACTATACGAAGCGACGTTGTGCATCATATAACAAAGCGCGGTCGTCGCGCACGACTCCGCGAGCGCCATACAGACCTCCGCGTGATCGCTTAACGTTCCGCCCGATCCGCCAAACTCCTTCGGTATCATCAAGCCAAAATAGCCCGCTTCCCGTAGCGCTTCAAACGACTCTTTGGGAAATCGCCCCTCTTTATCGGCGGCGTTTGTATGCGGCGCCACGCTTTTCTTCGCAAGCTCTCTAACCTCTTCGTAACGACTCATTTTTTTTGAACCCTTTTTATTTATTTTGTAAGGAATAACCTATTCCCGTGAAACGCAACTCTCCTCCTATTCCTCCTTACATAAAATTTGGCGTATGAACGCTGGATATCTCTATGGCTGTTTTTTCGTCGATACCGACCTCTATTAGTCGTTTTACGCGGTTTTTGTGCATTTTTTCTTTTAAGCGATCGACCGTTTCCAGACCGCGCTTAAATCCTTCGCCGTTTTCCGCGCCGCCCGCTAAGATGGCTAGCGCTTCGATCAGTAGCGTAGATTCGCCGCTTAATTCGTCCATATAGGCTTTTCGCTTAAACGCCGCTTCTCTTAACGCGGCGATCCTGCCTTTGGAGTTGGTTAAGTTCGCCTTTACGTGCGCCAATCCGTAAGCGACGTGGCGCGTTTCGTCCCGCTTAGCAAGCGTAACGATCGAACGGGTTACGGGATCGGGCGCGTATTCTTCCAGAAAGGTAAGCAGATCGAGAAAGGTTCCTTCGCCCAGAATATGAAGCAGAAACGAGGTTTTAAGATAATCCTCCTCGATAAATAGCGAATATAACGATCGCTGCGTGATCGCCGAAGAGTATTGCAACCCGCCGCCGTTTGCCATCGCCCGTTTGATAAACGCCTCTATATGCCGCGCTTCGTCGGCGATCAGCGTCGCCAAAAATAATACGACTTCCATATAGTAAGGATTCATTTTGCTAATAAACTTGCCCGGAATATAGAGCGCCGAAAATTCGTTCTCGGCTAGATAGGTCATAACTTGACAGATCGCTCTTTCCTGAAAATCGGGAAGTTTTGGCAACTCGTTCCATTTTATATCGGTAGAGGCGTTCCACTGCGACGCTTTTGCCTCTTCGTAAAGTTTGGCGATCGGTTTCGACCAGATTTGCTCTTTGAAGTTGAGCGAAAACGGATAGATCGGAGTTGCGCTCTCCATTACCGCGCCGCGCGGCGCTAAACCAAAATAGGCGGGCGCTTTGGGCGCGATCTCGCCCGTTTTACCGCAAAGCCAATCGGATATATTGATCTCGCCGTTATCGCCTCGCGGCAAGACGACGCCCCAATCGGCTTTTTGAGCAAAATGATCGCCGCCTTGTTTTTGGATCAAAAGACGCGCCGAACCGCAACGATCTAGCGTAGAGAGCAAACGATGCCCTTTAAGATTGCACCAGCTTTTAATATCGCGACAGGCGCGCGCGGAGTCGATCGCAAGATCGAGGATTTCGCCTTCTTTAAGGATCAAAAGCGCGTTTTCTAGCTTCAAAAAGAGCGTACGTCCCGCCTTCAAGCCGCAAACGTCCAACGTCGCGCTAGGATTCGCGATTGTCTGCATTGTTTAACTTTCTAACTAACCGTAATTTTTAATAAAAATCTTAGCTAATAATCTCTTAAGTCGATTTTACCGCGCGTCAGGCGATCGGTTGGCGCTCGATCTATGAAAAAAAACGACTGTTTGCGTAGCGGCAATCGCTATTAAACGTCAATAAAGAGCGTCGTTAAAACCAAAGCGATAAACATAAACCTCGTCTTTTTCTTTTGCGTCGCGTTTAGGCTATTATCAAAACCCTTTGCGATCGCAAGGCAAGAGATAATACAATACGCGACTTTTACAAAATAAAAATGGATTTTGAATGTTTATCGATCGCGTAGAAATTGCGGTCGCGTCGGGAAAAGGGGGCGCAGGTTGCGTCAGCTTTCGGCGCGAAAAGTTTATCGTTAATGGCGGCCCAGACGGCGGCGACGGCGGCAGAGGCGGCGATCTGATCTTTGAAGTAGATCCAAACGCCGACACGCTATCGCGCTATCGCGGCAAGAGAGTTTATCAGGCGCCAAACGGCGAAGCGGGCGGTTCGCGCAATAAGACGGGCGCGAGCGGCGAAGATCTGATCTTGAAAGTTCCGCCCGGCGTTCAGGTTTTCGACAAAGAAACAGACGAGCTTCTTTTAGACCTTACCGATAGCGGCGCGTCCGTCGTTTTCCTAAAAGGCGGTAGAGGAGGGCAGGGCAACGTCCATTTCAAATCGCCGACAAACCAGCGCCCGACATACGCCCAACCCGGCTTAAGCGGCGTTACGCGGGAGATTCGCCTAGAGCTTAAACTGATCGCCGACGCGGGGCTAGCGGGCTTTCCGAACGTGGGTAAAAGCACCTTTATTAGCGCGGTCAGCCACGCGAAACCCGAAATTGCCGATTACGCTTTTACGACGCTTACGCCGCATTTAGGCGTGGTTCAAGTCGGCGATTACAAGAGTTTTACGCTCGCCGATATTCCGGGCATTATCGAGGGCGCGAGCGACGGCAGAGGGCTTGGCGTAGAGTTTTTGCGCCATATCGAGCGGACGCGGATTTTGCTTTTTGTCCTCGATACGCAAAGCGAGATTACGCCAAGCGATCAGTATGAAAAACTTTTAGTCGAGCTTAAAAGATATAGCGAGACGCTTTTTACGCGAAGCAAAGCGATCGTTTTTAGCCGTATCGACGCTGATCCCGCGAGCGCTAAAGATAAGATCGACGATTTTTTCAAAACGCAAAAGATAAAGCCGCAAAAAGACGGCGAAGGTTTTAGTTATTACGACGACGAAAAAACTTTCGCTCTACCGATTAGTTCGGTAAGCGGTTACAATCTAAAAGAGGCGATTTATAAGTTAAACAAACTAATCGATCGGGAGAAAAATGCGAATCGCGGTTAAAGTTGGAACGTCCACGCTTTGCGATCGCGGCGTTCCTTCGCTAGAGAGAATGGGCGAAATCGCGGCTTTTTTGCAGGAGATTCATAGAGAAAACGAGTTAATTTTAGTTAGTAGCGGCGCGGTTGCGGCGGGGCATAGCGTCGTCCCGTCGCTATCGAATAAAAAAACGCCCGAAAGACAGGCTTTAGCCGCGGTGGGGCAGGCGGTTTTGATGAATATCTACGCCGATCTTTTTAAGCCTTATCATATAAACGTAGCGCAGATTTTGATCGCAAAAGACGACTTTGAAAACTTTAGCCATTCAGAAAACGCGAAGATCGCGCTGAACACGCTTCTGGCGCATAGAATCTTGCCGATCATTAACGAAAACGACACCGTAGCGCTCGACGAGCTTTTGCGCGGAGATAACGATCAGCTTTCCGCAAAAGTCGCCTATTTTTTCGACGCGGATTTATTGATCATACTTACCGATGTAGACGGTTATTACGACGCGAATCCGCACAGCGATCCAAACGCTAAGATTATTCCGCTTGTCGGCGCAATACCGCAGGAGGCGTTAGAAGGCGGCGCGACCCCTAGCGGCGAATTCGCCACAGGAGGAATCGTAACGAAACTTAAAGCGGCGGATTATTTATTACAACGCGGTAAAAAGATGTTTCTTTCAAGCGGATTCGATCTTTCGCACGCGAGAAGTTTTTTGAGAACGGGCGTATATGAGAAGGGGACGCTCTTTTGCCAAAAATAGTTTTTATGGGAACGCCGAAATACGCGGCGATCATACTTAGCGATCTGTCGGATTTTGGCGCAAATATCATTTTAGCGGTTACGCAAGAAGACAAGCCGTTTGGCAGAAAACAGATATTAAAATCAAGCGAGGTTAAAGCGGAGGCGTTAAAGCGCAATATTCCGATCGCCCAGCCGCATAAATTAGACGATATCGCGATAGATTTAGAAAGCCTTAAACCCGATCTGATCATCGTAGCGGCATACGGGCAGATGATTAGCGATCGCGTATTGTCGATCGCGCCGTGTTGGAATCTTCACGCTTCGCTTTTGCCAAAATATCGCGGCGCGTCGCCGATCCAAGCGGCTTTATTAAACGCCGATCGTTTTAGCGGCTTAACGTTAATGAAGGTAAGAAAAACGCTAGATAGCGGAGAAACGATCGCGTTTTCGCTAATCGATACGAGCCGCCACGATCTGCAAACGCTAACGATCGCGCTTGCAAAAACGGGCGCGAAACTTGTTTTAAGCGCGTTAAAAACGATCGATAACGTTCTGCCTATCGCGCAAAATCATTGCGAATCAAGCCTTGTTAAAAAGATCAAAAGAGAAGACGCTTTAATCGATTTTAACCGATCGGCAAAAGAGATAGAAAACGCCGCGAGGGCTTACCGCGATCGCCCTAATATCTATTTGCGAAACGATCTGCAACTAATAGAGGTAAAAGCGCTTGATCTTAAGGGCGCGATCGGCGAGATTTTAGCCGTCGATAAAAACTCTAAATCCGTTATAATCGGTTGCAAAATAGGCGCTACGTCGATCGCAAAAGTTTGTCCTAGCGGCAAAGGCGTAATGAGCGCCATAGATTATCTAAACGGAAAAAGGCTAAAGGTTGGAGATTTGCTATCTTGAGTCGATCGCGTCGACGCAGCTTTTTTTAGAAAACGCAATCAAAAACGGCAAGTTGGAAGCGCCGATCTGCGTTTGGACGCTCGATCAGACAAACGGAGTGGGAAGCCGCGAAAACGACTGGCTCGGGCTGAAAGGAAACTTAGCCTTTTCGTTCGCCCTGCCGCTAGAGACGCTTCCTAGCGATCTGCCGCCGCAAAGCGCTTCGCTCTACTACGGCTACCTATTCAAGGAGACGATCGCCTTTTTAGGTTCGCGCCTGTGGCTAAAGTGGCCAAACGATCTCTATATGGGCGAAAAAAAGATAGGCGGCGTGATAACGAAGCGTTTTGGAGGCGTAGCGATCGTAGGAATCGGGCTAAATATCGTCGCGCCCGATTCGATTTTCGGATCGCTCGATATTGCCGTCGATCCCGCTTCAGCGCTAGCGATTTTCTTAGAAGAGGTCGAAAAAAAACGAAGTTGGAACGATATCTTTAGCGGATACAGACTAGAATACCCGCTTAGTCAAGCCTGCCGCGTTCATTCGGAATTGGGCGATTTTTCGTTAAAAGACGCGGTTTTAGAAGCGGACGGTTCGGTTCGCATAGGGCAAGAAAGGGTGTTTAGTCAGCGATGAGCGAAGTAATAGCGATAGCCAATCAAAAGGGCGGGGTCGGCAAAACGACCACCGCGGTCAATCTAGCCGCGTCGCTCGCGGTTGCGGAAAAACGCGTGTTGTTAATCGACGCCGATCCGCAAGCCAACGCGACCAGCCACTACGGATTTCGTAGAAACGCCTACGAATACAATATCTACCACGTTTTACGCGGCGCGAAGGAGTTGCGCGACGTTACGCTTAAAACGCAGCTCGCCAATCTCGATCTCGTCCCGTCGAATATCGGTTTGGTAGGTATCGAAAAGGAGTTCTACGCCAAAGAATACGCGCAAAAAGAGCTCGCGTTGCGAGAGAAAATTAAGTCCGCCCGCGACGAATACGACTATCTGATCGTCGATACGCCGCCCACGCTTGGACTAATCACGATCAACGCTCTATGCGCGGCGGACAGCGTGATTATCCCAATTCAATGCGAATACTTCGCTATGGAAGGGCTTGCGCAGCTATTCAACACGGTCAAGATGATCCGCAAAACGATCAATCCGTCTTTGAAGGTCAGAGGGTTTTTGCCCACGATGTTTAGCTCTAGCAACAACCTTTCCAAACAGGTCTTTACGGAGCTTAAAGAGCATTATTCGTCGCAGCTTTTCTCCGCGAACGATAAGGACGAAAGCGGCGAAGGCTTTATCTATATCCCGCGCAACGTCAAACTCGCCGAATCGCCTAGCTTTGGCAAGCCCGTTATTCTTTACGACGTGAAGTCGATCGGCTCGTCGGCTTATCAAAATCTGGCCGGAGCGATCTTGGGAGCGAACGTTGGCTAAAAGAGCGACTTTAGGGCGCGGGATCGGCGCGATTTTAGACGAAGTGGAGGAAGCCTACGCGGCGGATATTCGCGGCAATACAGAGGCGATACTGATCTTGAACGTAAGCGAGATCGAGCCGAACCCCTTTCAGCCCCGAAAGCGTTTTGACGACGAGGCGTTAGCCGATCTATCCGCGTCGATCAAACAGCACGGGCTTTTACAGCCGATCGTCGTCTTTGAAAAAGGCGGCAAGTTTGTTTTGATCGCGGGCGAGAGGCGGCTAAGAGCCTCTAAGTTGGCGGGCTTAGATACGATTCGCGCAATCGTCGCCGATATCAACTACGGCAAATTGCGCGAGCTTGCCCTGATCGAGAACATTCAGCGTCAAGACCTTAATCCGCTGGAGCTTGCCTCCTCTTTTAGCGAGCTGATCGCGGAACATAATCTGACCCACGAGGCGTTAGCCGATCTAGTGGGCAAAAGCAGGGCTTACGTTACGAATATCATAAGGCTTTTGCAACTTGGCGACTACGCAAAAGAGGCGATCGCGAGCGAAAAGATCAGCTACGGACACGGCAAAATCCTTGTCGGGTTGGACGAACGCGAAGAACGTAAGATTGTCGACAGCGTCGTCAATCAAAAACTAAGCGTCCGCGAAACGGAGGCGCTTTTGCAGTCGTTTAGGCGCGATAAACAGAGCGCGCCGTCAATAGAGATCGTTAGAACCAAAGGGATCGATTTAGGCGCGTTGGTCGAGGCGTTTAAGACAAACGGCGTCGAGGTAAAACCGCGCAGAAACGCGCTGATTATTCCGATCGATTCGCTAGAGTTGCGCGATCGTCTGTTGCGGATCGTCGAAAAGTAGGCGTTTTTGCGAGTTTTATGTTCGTCTGTGTTAGCATACCGACTATATTTTATTTACGGAGCGATCGATGATTGACTTTGATCCGATTTTGATGGGAGGCTTTTTCGCCCTCTTTATTTTTCTGCTCGTCTTTCTGAACGTTACGCTTTTCAAGCCGATACTTAACCATATCGACGCTAGAAAAGATCGTTTGCAAAAGGATCAGGGCGGCGCGGACGAGGACGGCGCGGAAGCGGCGCGGTTACTTGCGCAAGCGCAGGAGGTCGTATTAAGCGCGAAACAAGAGGCGCATAGGATTAAAGAGGAGGCTTTGACAAAGGCGAAACTCAAAGCCGAAGAGCGCTTAAACGCCGAGCGCGAGAAAATCGCCAAAGAGTTAAGCAAATTTGAAATCGCGCTGAAAACCGACGAGGCAAACCTAAATAGCGCCCTACTGGGCGAAGCGCCGCTATTCAAAGAGCGCATTAAAAGCAAGTTTATCGCGGCGTAAGGAGGGCGAATGATAAAAATTTTACTATTTGTCGGCGTAGCTACGATCGCCTTTGCCGAAGAGGGCGAAGTCGATATTCTGTGGCGTTCGATTAACTTTGTTATTTTCGCGGGATTGGTCTATTGGCTACTCGCCGGATTTGTCAAAAAGTTTTTTGGCGATCGCGCCAAAGCGATCGTAACCGCGTTTGAACGGGCGCAGGACAAAGCCAGAGAGGCGAGGGCGAAACGCGAAAACGCCGAAGCGGTTTTAGAGGAGGCGAGGGCGAACGCGCAAAGCGCAATCAAGTTTGCCAACGACGAAGTGATCGCCATTGGCGAGCGTTTAGCGGCGAAAACCGAAGAGGAGATTAAAATCCTTCACAAACTTAAAGACGAAAATAAGATCGTCGCGGAAAATAAGATGATCCGCGCCGTAGTCGCAAGCGCTATGGGCGAGATTTTAAGCGCGGAGGAGATTTTAAGCGATCAGGACGCGGTTGTTGAAACTCTAAGAAAGCGAGCGTTGCAATGAACGATAAATTAGTCGCAAAAAGATACGCGCAGGCTTTGATCGCCGCGACGAACGAAAAGGAGTTAGTCAAGATTCTCTCGCTTCTCGACGATCTCTCTTCGCTATTTTCCAACAAGAAATTCGCGGAGATTGTCAAATCGCCGCTTATTTCAAACGCCGATAAGGTCGATCTGATCGGCTTAGCTTTAAGCGAGAAACCAGTAAAACTTATCAATCTGTTATCGCTTCTTGTCGAAAAGAACCGTTTAAGCGCGTTACCGTATATCGTCAAAGAAGCGCAGGCGGCGATCGCGGGCAAACGATCGGCTTATAACGGAGTCGTCGACGCGCAAGCTCCGATAGAAAAAACAAAGCTAGAGGCGTTGGCAAAATCGCTAACCAAACGGCTTGGCGCGGAGATCAAACTAACGCAATCCAAACGACCGTATAACGGCGTGCGGGTTGCGATCGACGATCTTGGAGTCGAGGTCGATTTTTCAAAAGCGCGGATACGCTCCCAGATTTTGGGGCATATTTTGCGCGGACTATAACTAAAAGAAAGGGGTAATTGTGGCGTTAAAAACGGAAGAGATTAGCGCGATCATTCGCGATCGGATTGAAAATTACGAGCTTAAGCTCGACATTCAAGAGGTGGGCAAAGTCGTTTCTATAGCGGACGGCATCGCTAAAGTATATGGCTTGAAAAACATTATGGCGGAAGAGATCGTCGAGTTTGAGGGCGGCGAAAAGGGCTTGGCTCTGAACCTTGACGAGGATAGCGTAGGTATCGTGGTTTTGGGCAAGGCGGCGGATATTATCGAGGGGACGGCGGTAAAACGCACGGGCAAGTTGCTTTCCGCTCCCGTCGGCGACGGTATGATCGGGCGCGTCGTAAATGCGCTTGGCGAGCCAATCGACGGCAAAGGACCAATCGAGGCGGCGAAAATCCGCTTTGTCGAGGAAAAAGCGCCCGGTATTATGGCGAGAAAATCCGTTCATGAGCCGCTACAAACGGGTATAAAGGCGATCGACGCTTTAGTTCCGATCGGACGCGGACAGCGCGAACTGATCATCGGCGATCGTCAGACTGGTAAAACGACCGTCGCGGTGGATACGATTATCAGCCAAAAAGGGCAAGACGTAGTCTGTATTTATGTGGCTATCGGTCAAAAGCAAAGCACCGTCGCTCAGGTCGTCCGTCGTTTGGAAGAACACGGTTCTATGGAATATACGATCGTCGTTAGCGCCGCAGCGAGCGAATCGGCGGCTATGCAGTATCTCGCGCCCTATACGGGCGTTACGATGGGCGAGTATTTCCGCGACAGCTCTCGACACGCCCTGATCGTCTATGACGATCTGTCTAAACACGCGGTCGCTTACCGTGAAATGTCGCTTCTTTTACGCCGTCCCCCCGGGCGCGAAGCTTTCCCCGGCGACGTTTTCTATCTACATTCGCGTTTATTGGAGCGCGCCGCAAAGATGAGCGACGCAAAAGGCGCGGGCAGTTTGACGGCGTTACCGATCGTTGAAACGCAAGCGGGCGACGTTTCGGCGTATATTCCCACAAACGTTATTTCAATTACCGACGGGCAGATATTCCTTGAAACCGATCTGTTTAACTCCGGCGTTCGCCCCGCGATCAACGTGGGCATTTCCGTTTCTCGCGTAGGCGGCGCGGCGCAGATCAAAGCTATGAAACAGGTCGCGGGATCGCTTAAGGGCGACTTGGCGCAATTTAGAGAGTTGCAGGCGTTTAGCCAATTTGCCAGCGATCTGGACGAGGTGAGCCGAAAACAGCTTGAACGCGGGCAAAAGATGGTCGAAACGCTTAAACAGCCGCCATACTCTCCGATTGCGATCGAAAAGCAGGTCGCCGTTATTTTCGCGGCTTCCAAAGGGTTTTTGGACGGCGTTCCCGCAAACGCCGTCAATCGTTTTGAAGCGGAGTTGTATCCGTTCTTAGAGGCAAAATATCCGCATATTTTGGAGGCTATCCGTTCCAAAAAGCAAATCGACAAAGATAGCGAAGCGGAATTAAGGAAGGCGTTGGAAGATTTCCTAAGCGTCTTTAGCGCGAATTAAGGTTGAAATATGGCGGCTTTAAAAGATATTAAACGCCGAATCAAAAGCGTTAATAACACGCAGAAAACGACTTCGGCTATGAAGTTGGTTTCTACCGTGAAACTTAAACGTTCCCAAGAGGTGGCTACGCAATCTCGCGCCTATTCGCAAAAGCTAAACGAGATGCTTTCGACGATCGCAAGGCAGATCGAAACATACCGAATAGGCGGAATCGAAAGCCGTTATTTTGCGACGCAAGACGAGAAAGTCGAAAAAATCGACCTGATCTTCGTTACCGCCGATAAAGGATTATGCGGCGGTTTTAACTACCGAACGATCAAGACGATAAGCCAGAAACTTGAAGAGTGCCGCGAAAACAAGATAAAAGTGCGTATGCGCGGTATCGGTAAAAAGGGCGTGGAGTATTTTAAGTTTAACCGCGTCGAGCTTTACGACGAAACGGTCGGGCTAAGCTCCGCGCCCAATTTTGAAAAGGCGAAAGAGCATATCGCCAAATCTGTCGGCGATTATATGAAAGGGCTGACCGATCGGGTTATCTTGATCTACAACGGCTTTAGAAATATGATCTCTCAAGAGATGCGCGAGATTTTGCTGTTGCCGATCGACATTAACCGCGTAGAACCGATCGAGGAGAGCTCGATCATCGAGTTCGAGCCAAAGGGCGACGAAACGATCCTTAATACGCTTGTGGAACGCTATGTGGAGTTTAACCTCTACTACGCGCTGATCGACTCGCTTGCCGCAGAGCATAGCGCTAGAATGCAGGCGATGGAAAACGCGACGAAAAACGCCAAAGAGTTGGCGAGAACGCTTACTTTGCAATACAACAAAGCGCGCCAAGAGGCGATCACGACGGAACTTAGCGAGATCGTCAGCGGCGCCGAAGCGATGAAATAATTTTTGAAAGGGAAACGATGGCAGGAAAAATAGGAGAGGTGATTCAAATTACGGGGCCGGTGGTGGACGTTGCGTTTGACGATCAGTATCTACCCAAGATTAACGAGGCGATAGAGATTGAACTAGAGCGCGGCGGCGCGAAACAAACGCTTGTTTGCGAAACGGCTATGCACTTGGGAGATAAGCGCGTACGCGCGGTCGCTATGGACGGCACGCACGGATTGACTCGCGGCTCTAAAGCGACGGCGACGGGCGATTCGATCCGCGTTCCAGTAGGCGAGGGCGTTTTAGGACGGATTTTCGACGTAACGGGAAAGGTGATCGACGAGGGCGGCGAGGTAAAAGCCGCCGCGAAATGGGCGATCCACCGCGATCCTCCCAGCTTCGAGGAGCAGGGCGCGAAAACGGAAACCTTTGAAACGGGTATCAAGGTAATCGATCTATTGGCTCCGTATCCAAAGGGCGGCAAAGTCGGCTTGTTTGGCGGCGCGGGCGTAGGCAAAACCGTGATCATTATGGAGCTAATCCACAACGTCGCATACAAATACAGCGGCTATTCGGTCTTTGCGGGCGTAGGCGAGCGCACGCGGGAGGGCAACGACCTTTATAACGAGATGAAAGAGGGCGGAGTGCTTGAAAAAGTCGCCCTCTGTTACGGGCAGATGAACGAGCCGCCCGGCGCGAGAAGCCGTATCGCTTTGACGGGCTTAACGATGGCGGAATATTTCCGCGACGAGATGGGTTTGGACGTGTTGATGTTTATCGATAACATCTTTCGTTACGCCCAAGCTGGTTCGGAGATGTCCGCTTTATTGGGGCGGATTCCTTCCGCGGTGGGTTACCAGCCGACGCTTGCGCGAGAAATGGGATCGCTGCAAGAGCGGATCACTTCCACCAAAAAAGGGTCGATTACTTCGGTTCAGGCGGTTTACGTTCCCGCCGACGACTTGACCGACCCCGCGCCCGCTTCGGTCTTTAGCCACCTCGACGCTACGACCGTGCTTGATCGCCGTATCGCGGAAAAGGGGATCTATCCCGCCGTCGATCCGCTCGGTTCTACTAGCCGCTTGCTTGATCCGCAGATCGTAGGCGAAGAGCATTATGCGGTTGCGAGAAACGTTCAAAAGACGTTGCAAAAATATAGAGATTTACAGGATATCATTGCCATTTTGGGTATGGACGAGCTTTCCGAAGACGATAAACTCGTCGTTTATCGCGCCCGCAAGGTCGAAAGGTTGCTGTCGCAACCGTTTTTCGTCGCGGAGGTATTTACGGGAAGCGCGGGAAAATACGTCGCCCTAACCGATACGATCAGAGCGTTCAAAGAGGTTTTAGAGGGTAAATACGACGCGTTACCGGAAGCCGCTTTCTATATGGTCGGCGGTATCGAAGAGGTCATAGCCAAAGCGGAGTCGCTTAAGGCAAAAGCATAAAAAGGAGACGCGATGAGCGTTTTACATCTTGAAGTGATCACGCCGCTAGGCAAGGTTTTTGCGGGCGACGTTAAAAGCGTAACCCTACCGGGCGCGGACGGGGAGTTTGGCGTGTTGCCCCATCACGCCTCGCTAGTTTCGCTTCTTTCGGCGGGCGTGATCGACATACAAAAACAGGACGATCGTATCGAAAGCATAGCGATCGACGCGGGTTACGCGGAGATCGCGGCGGATAAGATGATCGTATTAGTAGACGGCGCCGTGCCGATCAAAGGCGAAAGCGAAGGCGAGGTCGCTAAAGCTCTTGACGCGGCTAAGCAACTTTTGCGCGAGGCGCACGATTCGCGTTTGCTGCTTTCCGCCGTGGAGTCGCGTATCGAAACGACGGCTCGTTCGCAAGTTTAGGGGGCGAAGTTGATAGCGTGGATTGATAAAGCCGGAACGGTCGCCGTGGTCGTCGCGGTTTGGCTCTTTGTATATTTGGCGTTAGTGGTGTGGATCTTTCTATACCGCTATTTTGTGCTGAGGGGTTGGGCGAAGCGCGAAAACAGCTCCGTTCAATCGCTTCTTGGCGGCGCGGAACGCCCAAACTTTGATTCGTCGCTCTATCCGTGCGTGCGGCAGAGTTTCGGACCGGAGCTTATGAAGGCATGTTACGAATCGGCTACAAAAGATTCCACCAAACTTTTGACCTCGATTAGCGCGATCGCTTCGACCGCTCCGTTCGTGGGTCTATTTGGAACGATCGTCGGTATTTTGCAGGCTTTCGCGGGTTTTAGCGAAGGCGTTACGCTCTCTACCGTAGCGCCCGCAATCAGCGAGGCGTTGGTCGTAACCGCTATGGGAATCGTCGTGGCGATCCCCGCCTATTGGACGCACCTGTTACTAAAGCGAAAGGCTTACGAAGTAACAAACGCGATTAAAGTCCAAATAGATATTTTATTGTCGCGTACGTAGCTATGGATTGGGACGAAAAACCTGAAATAAACATTACGCCTCTTGTAGACGTAATGTTGGTGTTGGTGGCGATTTTAATGCTTACTATGCCTATGCTTCTTTTTGAAGAGAGGATCGCCGTCCCCAAGGGAAGCAAACAGGCTCCGATCGGCGAAAGCGCGTCGATCGTGATCAGGATTGACGCGAAAAAAGACGTTTGGGTGGGCAAGCAAAAGTTTGAGTTTGAATCGTTTCCCGATAGCTTTATGCTCTACTCAAATCAGTTTCCAGATCGGACGCATAAGGTGCTGATCGCCGCCGACGGCGATATAAACTACAAAGATATAGTCTATATCTTAAAGAGCGTCAAAGCGGCACGATTTACTCAGATCGCGTTAGTTACCAATGGATGAAAGAGGTTCTCCGGGTTGGCTTTGCTTAAGCGGGGCAATCTCGTTTGCGATCAGCGCGGCATTTTTCGCCGGACTGCTCTCTTATCTGTTATACCGCGCTCCCGTTTTTTCTTTCTCGCCTAGCGAGCTTTGGGAAGATTTTGAGATCGACGAGGCGTGGCTTAAAGATCTGAGCGTTCAGCAGGTAGATCTGGTAGACGAGGTAGGCGAGTTAAAAGACGATCGGGCTTCGCCGCAAAAGAGCGTCGCGGAGAGCGTGAAAGAGCTTTTTGGCGAAAGCAACTCTACGGCTAAACCGGAGGAGCTTTTAACGCAGGTAACGCCGATCGTAGGCAGAGTGGCGCTTCCCGATTTCAAACTCGACGACGCGCGCGACGTGAAAAAGCCCGATCTAGCGGCGTTTAAGGCGCTTAATACGTCGAAGCCTTCCGCGCAAGAAACGGCGGCGCAAAAAACGTTGGAGGCGCGTTACTACAAAGAGATTTACAAACGCCTTTACAACGCGTGGCAGATTAGGAATAGCGATTTAGGTAGAATGGCGCGTATCGAGATGCGCGTCGATCGCGGCGGCGAGTTTACCTATCGTATTGTCAGCGCGCCGGACGATCCCTCTTATAGAGAGCGTCTGATCGCGGCTTTGGAGATAGCGAAACAATCGACGCTGGAACCGCCGCCCAGAGCGCTAACGTTAAATATCAATTTTCAGGTTAAGGAGGAGTAGCAAATGCGTTCGTTTCTTGCGTGTTTATTTTTGTCGATCGGGCTTTTTGCCGCCGACGCTACGTTGACGATCACCAAAACGGTGCCGACGCCGTTTAATATCGTGGTTGAATCTAAAACGGGCGGCGCTTCGCAGCTTGATAAGGCGGTTGGCAACTCGATCAGAGTCGATCTGACGACGGCGGGATTTTTCAACGTATTGAAGTCGCCCGAAGGTTCTAGCGCTTCTCTGCCTTTTGATAGCCAAATCTATCAAAAAGCCGGATTGCACTACATTTTACGTTACGAGCTTTCTATCAAGGATACTCAACTTCGTATGCAGGCGCAAGTATATGACGTGAAGGCGAAAAAGATTCTCTTTTCGACGAAAGATCCATATACGGTTACCAACGCCAACAACCGTCACGTCTTTTTGGCGCATCATTTGATTATGGATCTAGCCGACAAAATGGGAGTCGGCGGTTTGGATTGGATGAATCGTTACGTGATCTTAGCGCGACAGACGGGCAAAAAAGAGACGGAGATTCTGATCGCGGATTATACGCTCCAATTTCGCCAACGCATTGTGCGCGGCGGTTTTAACGTCTTTCCAAAATGGGCGGATAGCAAACAGACTACTTTTTACTACACCCATTACGAAAAGAAGCCCACGCTCTATAAGGTCGAGCTAAAAACGGGAATCAAGACGAAAATTTTAGAGAGCGAGGGCATGTTGGTATGCTCCGACGTAAGCAAGGACGGGCGAAAACTCCTGCTAACTATGGCGGATAACGATCAGCCCGATATTTACGAATACGACACGATAACCCGCAAAAAAACGCGGCTGACGAACTTTAGAGGTATCGACGTTAATGGACGCTACCTCGAAAACGACTCGTCGTTTGTTTTCGTAACCGATCGGTTGGGCTATCCGGAGATTTTTTACGCCAAGATCGCCAACCCTGAAAACGCCGAGCAGTTTATATTTAAGGGGCGCAACAACAACTATATTACCACTTGCGGCGATAGGGCGGTTTTTGTTAGCCGCGATACGGCGAGCGCGTTTGAGAACAACACCTTTAACCTCTATCTTGTCTCGACGAAAAGCAACTATATGAGACAGCTTACCGCGACGGGCAAGAACAACTTTCCGCGGTTTTCAAGGACGTGCGACACGATTCTGCACACTAAAGAGATCAGGCGAAACAAAGAGGGAGCGCTTGCCGTTATACGTTTAGACTATAATAAAGCGCCGTTTATGCCTACGTTGGAAGGTTCGATTCAGTCGTTTGACTGGTAGTTTTTCAACATACTTTAACAAGTTATTAGGTATGATATACGGTTGTCAATTCATAAAAGGAGTAAGGGGATGAAGAAGCTCATCTTCACAGGGATTCTGGCTACGACGTTAATCGCGCTAGCCGGCTGCGGTAGCAAGGCCGAAGTAGTGCCGAGCGAAGAAACTACGACGACGGAAGAAGATACTACGACCGTCGAAGACGGCGACGAAGTAACGACGGAAGGCGTCGAAGAGCTTGAAGGCGACGAGGATACCGCTACGTATAGCGGCGAAAAATTGCCGGTAGTCTATTTCGACTTTGACCGCTTTGAAATTCGCGCCGATCAACAAGACTCGATCAGCGATATCGCAAGCGCGGTTTCAGGCGGCGGCGCAACCTTTAGAATCGAAGGCAACTGCGACGAGTGGGGCACGGAGGAGTATAACTACGCTCTTGGTCTTAAAAGAGCGAAAAGCGTTCAAGACGCGCTTGTTAGAGCAGGAGTTAGCGAATCGCAACTTACTTTGATTAGCTACGGCGAATCTAATCCGGTCTGCGCGCAAAGCAACGCTAACTGCTGGCGCGAAAATCGTCGCGTAGAAGTAACCGTTCTACCGTAAATCGGATAGATGCGTTACATACTCGCATTTGTTTTGTCGGTGGGCTTGGCGGCATTAGCCGCCGCCGAGCCTTCCGCTTTTAGGGCTGGAAACGTCAATGGCGGCGGAGCGTATGGGCTTACCGAAGCCGAAAAAACCATTCGCGCCAACAAACAGACAATCGATCGACTTGAAAAGCGCGTTTTTGCTTTAGAGCAACAGATCGAAAGATTGAGCGAGCTTGTCGAGGGAATGAGCGCCACAAATAAATCTAACGGCGAAGCGATCGTCGCTTTAAGACGAAGCGCCACTAGCCTAGAGGAGCTTGCGAAGCAAATTACCGACGCTGAAGCAAAAAACAAAAAGCAACTAGACGGCTTGGGAACGCGTCAAGACTCTCTTGAAAAACAGGTCAATAAAGCCTTAACGGATCAGGCGAAAAATCAGGAAAAACTCGCTAAAGCAATTGAATCGAGCGCGTCAAAAGCGCAACTTGAAAGGGCGGTAAAAGTCCTTAGCGGAGTCGCGCCGAACTTTGATAACGAACAGCCCGACGCGGTTTTAAGCGAAGCCAGAAAGTTAATCGAGGCGAAAGATTACGACGGGGCTTACGATCGGGTAAGCTATTTGATTGGCAAGCAACACAAGACCGCCGAATCCACCTTTTATCTTGGAACAATCTACTACTTCCAAGAGGACAACGAGAAAGCGTTAGATGCGTTTAAGTCAAGCGCAAATCTTGATAGCGCGGCAAAATATATGCCCGTGCTTTTCTACTATTCAGGTATCTGCCACGAACGGCTTAAAAATAACGCCGACGCGCGCAAGTTTTACGAAACGTTAATCAAACTTTACCCCGATCATAACACGATCGAAGGCGCGAAAAAGCGTTTAGCCAAACTTCCGCAAACTTAAAAACTAATTTTTTCTTTATTATTCCGCGTACGTTTAACGAATAAGTATCATTTATTCCGCCCAATTAGGCGCGGCAAATAAGTCGACGGCGTTAAGATTTAGCTATTTTGCTTCTTCTTCGTTTGCGTTAGCTATAAACTTTTTATGCAGTTCGTTGATATGAATAGCCGCCTGTCGTCCGTTAAAAACGCTACCCATTATAATCTCGCTATCTTTTGTAAATCTATGCGCGACTCGAACGTTATAAGTTTTTAAAATCCAACTGAAAAAACTAGGATAATACGATGCGGTATCAATATCTCTCCATTTAACGCCTGAAGCGCCTTTAGACCAAGGTAGTATGCCGCTATACTTCCACACTCCGTCGTTATCGGTATACAAACTAAAACTTCTTAAATATAAAAGGTTGTAGATAAAAAAAAGAGCGAGGCGATCGAGGCTAATCCAACTGGCGCCCAAAACGCAATATCGTTAAAAAGTTCCATATGATCTCTTAAAAATTTTATAATCGATCCGAGTCCCTTTTCCTTTAAGTCTTTTGGCGTCGTTTGATCTAACGCGCCGTCTAACTTGCCCAAAAAGTATGTTAGCTCGTAGTAGACGCCGTATAAAATCGCCAACTTAATAGCAAACGCTACGCATTCCTAGAAATATGCCGTCCATGAAATCTTAAAGCGTTTAATAACGCCGCCTTGCTCGCTCCATACTTCCATTTGACAACCTTTAAGAATATTGTCGTGTATTCTCTCTAAAATTACCTTAAAAACCGTGAAATCTGCGTCCGCGATCGATGAAAACCCCATTCTTGCGACTTTAGCGTATCGTAGCCATCAATATAAAAAGACTAAGTTTTAGTTAATTTTCAGCGTCTTACAAGGGCTTTTTTGATACCTTTAGCCGTTTATCTTTAGTTAAAAGAGGAGGGCGATTATGGCAAACGCATATCAGGAGGAAAATCTACCAAGTGAGGTTAAGGATTTTCACCGCATTATATCGAGCGCGATGGAGGAGCTAGAGGCGATAGATTTCTACAATCAACGCGCCGTCGTCGCAATCGATAGCGAGGCAAAGTCAATCTTTGAACATAACCGCAACGAGGAGATCGAACATTTCGCAATGTGCGTCGAATGGCTTCGGCGCAATAACGAAGTTTTTGACGAAGCGTTGCGAGGATTTTTGTTTAGCGAAGGCGCGATTATCAACGCCGAAGCGGCATTTACAGGCGGCGATAAAAGCGGCGGCAATTCTGGCGGCTCGCTTGGCGTCGGTTCGTTGAAGTAGGGGAGGGCACAATGAGCATTTTGAAACGAAATCTTGCGCCGTTTGGCGGCGAAGTGTGGGAAGCGATAGGGGAAGAGGCAAAAAAGGTTTTTGAACGCCGTTTAACAAGCCGTAAAATAGCGGATTATGTCGGCGCTAAAGGCTTAGAGTTTGCCGCGATCGGCACGGGAAAAACGACGGCGCTAAAAGAAACGTTAGGCGACGTTGCGGTTTATGCTCGCGAGGTTTTGAAGGTTTTAGAGCTTAAAACGAGTTTTGTCTTAAAACGCGAAGAGATCGATCTGATTGAGCGCGGAGCAAAAGCGTTTGATAATAGCGCGATCGTCGAGGCGGCAAAAGCGTTAAGCGACGCGGAAAACTCGATAGTTTTTAACGGCTTTAAAAAAGAGGGGATAGTCGGAATCCTACCCGCTATGACGCAAAAGGCGGTAAAAGCTCAAGGCGACGATATATTGCCCGCAGTCGCGGAAGCGATTATAGCGTTAAAAGACGAGGGGGTAGAAGGGCCTTATATTCTTGCCGTTCAGCCGCAATACTACGGCAAACTTTTTTCGGTAGGCGAGGGCTATCCATTAACAAAAAGGCTAAACGAGCTTTTAGACGGCGGCGGAGCGATAAGATCTTCGGCGATTAAAAACGGCGCTATCGTGATCAGCGTTCGCGGCGGCGATTACGAGATTTTAGGCGGCGCGGATATTTCGCTTGGATTTGAAAAAGAAACGGCGCAAGGCGTCGAACTCTTTTTCTTTGAAACGCTAACGTTTCGGGTTAATACTCCGGAAGCCGCAGTTTTATTGCAGTGGTAAAATAAAACGATCGCCGCCGATTGACCACTTTTTAAGCGGCAAAGGCGGCGTTTTGTTTTGTATTGCCACGTCTGGCGGTTCTGTCGGATTTGGACGTTAAAAACGTGAAAAGGAGCGAAAATAAAAGGTTACAGAGCTTGCGGCGATCGCCGCTTTGGTAATTGCGGGAGCGATGATGAGCGGGTGCGCGGGTATGGCTGAAGCATACGGATCGTTGCTTGGTGTTGCTGAATCTAGAGATGAAATCAACGAGCAAACAATGTTTAACTGCTCATTGATTACCGATTTAACCAAGCAAAACGAATGTAAAGCGGAAGCCAACGTAGCGATTAGAGCGTGCGTAGATAAAGACAGTAACAGTCTCTTTATTCGTTCTCGGAAGAAGCCAGACTTTCTTGAAATAGACTAAAAATCCTGCGCCAATCATATCGTATTATTGCTAAGCTAACATCATAATTCTCCCGATCCATTTTCAAGAGAATGACAATTATGTTGCTCAAAGGACAACTTGTAATTTAAGCTACGATATAGTAAAATATTCATAGCAAAAGAGGGATTTTTTAACATTCTGTATTCCTTTTTTGTAAGTCCTCTCGCTTGCCAAGCGAGAGGCATTTTATTAGCGTTTTATCGCAAACTTAAAACCTTCAAATCCTTTTTATCGCTATAAGCAATCTGCCAGCAAATAGAGGCTACGCCTAGCGAAATGGCGTATTTTAGCACAATTTGTTCCTTTTGCAAAATCGCTAGTGCTTGCTAACGACCGCGCTTTACGCTTAAAAAGGGCGCTTCGCGCCGCTTCCGCTTCAATCGCTTTTTGATCTACAGCAGATTTATTTGGTTTTATTCCTCTCATCGTTTCTCTAGCGGCATTATTTCTACGCTTGATTTTGTCTAGTAAAGGGTTTGCGCTTCGCTTCAACGCGCGAGCATAAAACCGTGCGCTTTTGCTTGCTACGGCAAGCCGTAGAGCAAAAGGAGCAAGATTTATCCCTCTCGCGCTACGCCTTCGGCTTGCCCTTGACAAGCAAAATCTAAGCGTGAGATTTGCCGCAATCGAAACGATGAGCGGAAAACGATCGCAAGTGGGCGATAAACTGTAATGATAATATATGTTTATAATATGTGATTTATATGTTTTGAATATGCTTAAAATATGGTTAAAATGTATAAAATAAACATATAAGCGCTTGACAACTGGACGAGAATTTGCTAGAATAATACAATATAAAAAGGAGATTAGCGGTATGCCAAGTTTATCGTCGTTTTATGGCATTATTGTTTGGATGTACTACGAAATTAGCGAAAAGCACAATAAACCGCATATTCACGCTGAATATGCTGGCGAGGAGGCTTCGATAGCGCTTGACGGCGAAGTATTGAGCGGTTCGCTTCCGAAAGCAAAAATGAAATTGCTACTTGCTTGGATGGAAATACACCGCGAAGAATTAGAAGCCAATTGGTCGCTTGCTATGAAAGGCGAAGCTTTATATAAAATTGAACCGTTAAGATGATAAGGAATCGATATGTTGCAACCAATGATTTTGCGCGTAGAGCCGTTATCTGACTTTAAGTTAAGGCTCGAGTACGAGACTGGCGAGATAAAACTATTTGACGCTAAACCTTTTATAAAAGGTAGCTTTTGCGGCGAATTGGGCAATGCGTCCTATTTCAAAGCCGTTCGCGCCGTCAAAACCCACGTTGAGTGGCCACACGGGCAGGATATAGCCCCCGAAGCGTTATATGAAACCTCGCAAAGCTTAAATTAACCCCGTATGTTAGTCCGATCGCACTCCGCTCATCGTTTCGATTGCGGCAAATCTCGCGCTTAGATTTTGTTTGTCAAGAGCAAGCCGCAAGGCGTAGCGCGAGAGGGATAAACCTTGCTCCTTTTGCTCTACGGCTTGCCGTAGCAAGCAAAAGCGCAAGGTTTTATGCTCGCGCGTTGGAGCGAAGCGGAAACTCTTTACTAGCAAAATCAAGCGTAGAAATAATGCCGCTAGAGAAATGATGAGAGGAACAAAACCAAAGTATTTTATACTCTAGGCGTTGAGCCTATTCCGAGTCTCGCTCCCGTCATAACGGACGCTATTTCGGCTCTTAGTTCCTCTTTGGCGTATTTAACGCCGCCAAATTTACCGCTTAAATCGCGGTTTAGGCGCGATTCGTGCCCCGTCCAATGCCCTAACTCGTGCAAGGCTGTTTGATAGTAACCGATCGGGGTTTTGAATTGCTCTTTTAACGGCAAGGTGATCGTATCGGCTACCGTTTTGTAAAAAGCGCGATCGCCTTCTTTATGCTCGATCTTCGCGCCCGTTTTTTTGATGACCTTTTCGGCGTTTTCGATAGCCTTCCATTCGTGCGTTTTCGTCGGCTCTAGCGGCGGCAAACCGTCAATTTGAGAGGCGTTGAAAACAGTCGCCCAGATAATTCTAGGTTGTTCAAGTTTGATCGTTTCCTGAACTTCTTTGCCTTTTTCGTCGAGTACGGGCTTGCCTAACTCGTCGAGTTTTGGGACGCGCTCCTCGAACTCCCAGAATTGAATAGGCGAGCCTTTTTCGCCGCGCTTGACTTGAGCGCCGATCGCTTGAGCCTGTTTGTAGGTAAGCCAGCGCGGATCGTCTTTATCTTTCGCCATAAGCGAAATCGCGTTAATGCCGCGATAGTGTTTATTAGTCGTAGGGTTATAGGGATAATAATCTTTACCCGCTTCCCATGGCTTTTGCCAAGGGGCTACGCCTTGCTCTATCTTTTCGATAATCGCGTCGGCGACTTGCTTATAGTATGGGACTTTGTTTTCAACCGATTGATCGGTCTTAGCGAGTTCGTTATCGCTCATAGTTCGCTCCTATTACGGCTTCGATCGCGTCGTCAGCGGAGATAGCATCCTCTATAAACGCGCCGGCGTCGATCGCCGCTTCGGGCGAGACTTCAATGATTGATTGCGTCGAGAGATCTATGCTCTCGTTTTGGTTTTGGTTTGCGCTCATTTTGTATCCTTTGTTTAGTTTAGCTTCGATCGTTTCGATCGGTATTTGGCGACTTTCGTCGAGACGTTCAACCCTTTGCGTTTGATTCATTCAGCTCCTTTTGCGTTATTTGATCGCTTTGATTGTAGCGCGATAGCTTGATCGACTTTCGCGCCTTAAATGCACAATCAAATCGATCGCGTTTTTGATATAACGCTCGATTGTCGTTTCGCTCGCGCCGTAACCTGCAAGCGAAACGTTGAGCGTTAAAGCCTCGATCGCCTTATCGGGACTATCGGCGTGAAGCGTAGCCATACTCCCGCCGTGTCCCGTGTTTAAGACGCGGAGAAAGGGCAGGGTATTATCGATGTCGAGTTCGCCCAAGATAATGCGATCGGGACGAAGCCTAACCGCCGAGTTGATTAAATCCTTGTAAGCGATCTTCGCCGCGTCCGTTCCCATTTTCGCTTTGAGTAGCTGGACGGCGTTTGTTTGCGGCAACACTAATTCCTTAGCGTCCTCTATCGTCAATATGCGTTCCTCTAAGGGCAGGAGCGCGACAATCGAGTTTAGAAGCGTAGTTTTACCGCTACTTGTGCCGCCGCTAATTAAGATATTCTTACGCTGTTTAAGCGCGGACATAAGCTGTTCGACTATTTCCGCGCTAAACCACGTTTCAAGCGGATAGACGTTAGCCGCGCCCGCTCTGATCGCAAGAGCGAAACCGCTATCTACGACGGTTTTACCTACGATCTGCACGCGATAGTAGTATGGAGCGGGCAGGGCGCAGGCTAAGATCGGATGGAGATCGCCGAATTTTTGCCCCGCGTGCGTGGCTAACTGATGAGCTAAACTTTCAAGATATTCGAGCGTTAGGTTTTGATCGGAGATCGTTTGAAAGCCGCTTTTAGTTTCTAAAACAATCTCTTTAGGCTTATTGATAATAAGCTCTACGAGATGTTTTGTTTTGAGGTAACGTTCGAGCGGCTCTAGCGTGCGCATAACTAAAAGATTGTTTTTCATGCTAGGCTTTCAAACAATCTTTTATAGGAAAGCGATCAAAAATAAGATCGCTTAGATTATGCGCTTTGCAATAATCAAACGCTATTTTTGCGATCTTACTCACGGCTGAACCTGATAAAAACTTTCGCCCGACGGAAGCGAATAGATCGAACCGTCGGGACGAAGGTAATCGTTTATGTATTCTATTTTGGCGATCTTGGCGTAGCCTTTGCGGATATAGCAATAATTCATAGCCTCTCCGTAATAGTAATTCGACTCGTCTTTATAACCGCAATAAACGCCAAAGCCTATATCTCGCGCAAAGCAAGAGGAGTTAACAACATAAATCGACGAACAATTTGTATGATCTCCGTCAGAGTAGCAATCGCCTGTTTGATAAGCGCAATACTGATAACTATTGCCTCCAGAATAAACGGAGCCGCTTGCATACGGAGTAGCTAACGATATATTAAGAACGTTGTTATTCCAACGATAAACGGTGTTAGAATATGTTAGAGATAGATCGTTTACCGTTACGGGATTACTCGCTCTTGCAAACGTCCCCTTATTAGCATAAGGCACAGTTTGCTCCGAATTGTAATAACTATCGCCGTTAGGATAGATTTTATCCGTTTGAGAGATTGTCGTATCAATAAAATACAACCTAACCCTTAACGAACTTCGCAGATTGCTATCGTCATGAACCCAGCCGTCGCTCTCTTCTTTGTGAGGGAAGTTTTGGTTAGCGCGAGAGCAATTTGTTAAATATACGCGCTCTTTTGTAACGGGATCGAGAAAGTAATCGCGCTCTTGTCTGTAGCTTTGATTGACGATAAAGTCGTGTTCGTAATCGCAAAACTCTTGTTCTATCAAGAGTTCGTCGCTAACGGGCTTGCAGTTTGTAGCATAGCCGACTGTGCCGTCCGCTTGATTATAAGCTATTCGCTTATTAACGATCACTTTGCCGTTAGCGTTTTGATGAGAGCAAGTAGCGGTCGTCAGATAATGATTATAAACCGTTTCGCTGTCGCGGCAACCAGTAGCGTAATTGCGTTCGCCGTTATATAGATAATATAACCGTTCTTGCTCAAAGGTTTTATTAACTAAGAAATCGTGTCGCTGTTCGCAACCTTCATAGGTTGCTTCAAGCGAAACGTTCTGATCGTCGTATTGGCAACCCTTAACTTCAAGCGTCTTATCGCCCAATCTTGTCATTGTCCGATAATTCAAAATTACGTTAAGGTTTGCAACGTCGATCAGGTTTTTGCAAACGCCGTTATATTCTCTATAAGTAACGATAGGACTTGTAACGTCGCTGTTTTGGCAACCTGTTAGATACTTAGCCGCGCCGCCTTGATCTAATTCGTCTAGGCTGTCGGCTTTTACTTGTAAAGCGAAAGTGAAATAACAAAGCCCAACCTCTTTACTCTCTATGCGTTGGATAAACTCCGCGAACTCCGCTTCAGTCTCGTCGCTATAGCGCATCCAGCTTTGAGCCGTTCTACGTTTATCGTCTAGGATCGCAAACGCTTTATCGGTTGATACCGTTTGCCATTGGGAGTAGATCGTAAATTCGCATTGAAGGCGTAGTATCTCGTCTAACATTTTAGACGTTGTGTTATCTTCATAACTCTTGATTGAGAGCCAAGCGGCGTATCTGATAGAAGCGCCTTCAAAAATCTGATAAGGCTTGTTATCGGGAAAAACTATATCAGCGCCGCTAAGCAAATCTTGAAAAAAATTAGCGTGGCGCTGATATAGTTCTTTCGCGTTGAGATAACTTGAGAGAAAAGAGCAGAGATTATCGCCGATTAAGCGGCGAGGGCGATAGTCGCTTAATCTGCTCTTGAGTTCGCGCGAGGCTTCCTCTAAGATCGTTTCGGCTCTTAGAGCTTTATTGCGACCAATGCTTTGCAAAGCCGCTAATTCGTCTAATAGACCAGCTTCTGTGGTTGTGATCGCTAAATAGTGTTTGTTGCGATAGCTAAACTTAAAGCGAGCGTGCCAGCGGCGATTGATCGCTTCGGCTATTTCGTTATTACGAATTGATTCGCTTTCAAGTTGCGATTCTTTAACGCGGCGAATGTGCGCCGTAACGATTACGTTAGGCGGTAGTTGTCTAATCGCTTCATTACGCGCCCGATGATATTGCGACATTAAATTGTCGTCCATACCCGTATAATCTTTGCCGCTAATCTGAAAGACTGCGGCTAAATGCCCGTTTTTTAGGACTAGCGTATCGTTTAAGCCGTTAGGAGCTATGCCCACAACGGCGAGCATATCCTCTACGCGAGGAAGTTTCGGCAGAGGTTTCCACCACTTTAACGGCTAAATCCGCGAGTTTTGCGGATAATTATTAACAATAATTTGAAAGCGTTACCGCTTACTTTATTAAGGATTTCGTCAAAGACGAAGTTGGGGATTTGTGTTGCATTCACGCTATGCATTGGCGATCTCTGCTTCAAGGAAGTTTGGTTCTTCCTTTAAGTTCTTTAGGGTCAAGCGTTGAGCCGACAAGCCGCATTCTCCCGTACGATTTTCAAGAGAATGACAATTATGTTAACCGCCTACGGTGGACGCTTGCTAAAAAATGCGCTTAAAACGCAAGCCAAGCGGCGGCGAGATCACACCCGCCCCCCCCTGCCCCCCGCCCTCGAGGGCGGGGGAAGCGGACGGCGGCGCAATCAAGATCTTTAATCAATTCTTGCAATTCGCCCGTAGTCATAGTAAAGGCGCGAATATCGGGCATTGACGTTTCGCCGTCGCGATCGATAAGATATAGGGCGAAAAAAGCAAACATATTTTTCGCCTCTAAAATCCAGTGTTCGTCGTTCTTAGATCGGGATTGCATAATCAATTCCGCGACTTGATAAACAAGCTGGACAATCAAAGTCCATTCGCTCGGCAACATTGCGCTTGCAAATGGATTAAATCCCGCCTTATTTTCCTTCGAGGCGGGATCAAAGATTAAAACCTTTGAATAGCGCGATCGGAACTTAGCCGTCTTTTGGCTAATTTCGCCCTTAATATCAAGGGCGACAATCGAGCCTTCATAGGCTAAAACATTCGGAATAACGACGCTTGCCGTCTTGCCCGTTCCCGGAGGCGCTACGCAAAGCGTAGAGAGCGGCTTTGCGGAGCGAATAAATCGTCCGCTATTAAGCCCTAATATCACGCCCTCTTTTGCCCTTAAACCCGCCTTTTTAATCTCGCTTTCGCTTGCCCAATGCGCCGAGCCGTATTCGTCTTTGGCGCGAAAGGCAAGCATTGCGCCGATTAGGAAAAAGGGCAAAGAGATTGCGATCCCGATGTAAGCGCTTAGAGCAAGCCACGTTTTAGGCGATTTGAGCCGTTGCGCTTTTAGCTGATCTAGTATCAGATCTCTATCCAAGCTAATCTTGAACAGCCGTTTATACCTCCTGCAAGGTATAGACGCTTATTCTCCCGTTCTCCTCTTACGGATACCCTTAGGTAAATAATAACAATCGAAATGTCGCTCTAAACAAGTATGACTATCTTGGCTGCTCAACAACGGTAAATAATAACAATCGAAATGTCCAAGCTCTCCGGTTCTCTTCTTGATTATCAATCGCTTGTTTCTTTTCTCTTTTGGCTTTAGTCTGTTGATATTGTAGCGAACAAAGAGATTATAGATCGAGGATAGACTTAGGAAGCAAAGCTTCGTAAATCTCGTATCGATTGAAACCTTTAGCTCTAAGCTCTTTAATCTTCTCTGGTAATCGATTGAACAAGATTTACAAGGTTAAGTTCCGTTTCGCTTACGTAAGGTTGGGTAGAGCGTCTTTTCTCTTTAGCTTGTTCGTATTCCTCGACTTAAGTCTCTTTATTCGTTCTCTATGAACGGTATTGTCGCTTTTGGCGTTGAACATGTCAATCCTTTCTTTTAGATTGATCAAAGCAATCCTTTATTTTGTTTTAGATTGATCAAATCAATCCCTGATTTTCTGTTCAATTGATCAAAGAGATCAGTCTTTTATCGTTTTCTTTTTAGATTAACGCTTTTATCTTGTCAATACTAACGTATCGCCTCATATCGCTTTGAATACGATCAATGTATGACTCTGATATACGATTAACGTATGGCTTTGATAAAAGCGTCAACGAAATGATTGGGTTGGACAATTGCCCGCG
>JAISOU010000024.1 GCA_031275395.1 Helicobacteraceae bacterium
CAACCGACCAACGCAATCGTAGCGGCGATCGCCGCTAAAACCTTAGAACCTAAACGCATACTCTCTCCTTTTAGAAATTTAACCGCGATCATTTAAGCGCAATTTGCCTTAAACTACGCGGCGGCGATCCAAAGAAACAACGCGCCGATAACGACGCGATAGACCCCAAACGGAGCAAAATTAAACTTAGAGATAAAGCGTAAAAAACCTTTAATAACGATTAAGGCGACAAAAAACGCCGTAATAAAGCCGATCGCTAAATTGATCGTTTGATCTTGGTTAAAAGAGCCGTAGTTTTTATAGAGATCGTAGCCCGTGGCGATCAGCATCGTGGGAACCGCCAAAAGAAACGAAAAGAGCGCGGCGCTTTTGCAATCGAGCCCGCAAAGCAGCCCGCCGATAATCGTCGCCGCCGACCTGCTAGCGCCCGGTATCATAGCGAAACATTGCGCGCAACCGATCAAAAACGCCTGCGCGAAGGTAACGTTTTCTACGCTTGTCGTTCGTTCGGTTTTGGGCTTGTAAAACAGCTCGATCGCAATCAAAATTACGCCGCCTATTATTAGCGCGTAAGCGACCGTTTGGGGCGCGAAAAGCTCCTTTATCTGTTTGTAGAATAAAAGCCCGATCAAACCCGTAGGAAAAAACGCGATCGCGAGTTTAATAAGCAGATTAAAATCGCTTATAAGTTTCTTAAAATATAGCGCCACAACGGCTAAGATCGATCCAAGCTGAATAACGATCACAAAACTTTTATGCGCCTCGTCGAGATTGATTCCAAGTAAATTAGAGGTTAAGATCAAATGCCCCGTCGAAGAGATCGGCAAAAACTCCGTCAATCCTTCGACGATACCTAGCAATAACGCTTCAAACAAGCTCATTTCGGTCATATTAGAAAGATTTGGGTTAAGCTCATCGGCTATTTATCTCGCCCCAGTTGAGTTTTGCGCGAATAGCGCTAAAAAAGTTGCGTTCCGGACGGCGGATCATCTTAACAAAAGAATCGCTCATCGAGATCGAAACGCGATCGTTTTGGCTAAACGGACTCATATACTGCCCGTCGATAATCATAACGCCCTCTTTTTCCTTAACGCGCAATTCCACGTCAAAACTCGTGGGCAGAACAAGCGATCGCTGATTAAGCGAATGAGGACAGATCGGCGTAAAAATAAAGTTTTTGGCGTAGGGATAGACGATAGGCCCTCCGGCTGAAAGATTATAGCCCGTCGCGCCCGTAGGAGTAGCGACGATCAGCGCGTCGCCATAGTAGGTATTTGCCAGCGTTCCGTCGATAATCAGATCGATATGAATCATCTTCATTTTTTGGTGGCGTACCACAAGATCGTTAATGGCGTGTAGCACCTGTTTTTTGCCGTTAATTTCGGCGTTGATCTGAATGATCATACGTTTATCGATCGCGTAGTCGTGCTTTAAGATACGATCAATCGCGCTTTTGATCTCGCTTGATTGTACGTCGGTAAGAAAGCCGAGCGTTCCCATATTTACGCCCAAAATCGGCTTTTCGTATTTGAAGCTGTTTCGCGCAAGGGCGATCAACGTGCCGTCGCCGCCGATACTGATCAAAAAATCCGATCGGCTAAAAAGCGCGTAATCGTCGACGCCGCTTAAACCGATCATACGGGCGCAATCCTCGCCGATTAACGTTTCGATCCCCAAAGATTCCAAGTAGAGTTTTAGATCCAAAAAGTAATCTTTTAACTGCGGCGATTCCGGACGCAAACGCGCGCCCGCAGTTTTGATCTTGCCGATTCTTTCGTTAAGGTTTAGCATATTAGGATTTTACCCGCAAAATCGTTAAACAAGCAAAAAAACGCGCCGATTTGCCAATTTAACCCGATTAACGCCGCCGCAAAGCGCTCTTTTTGATCGCAAATTGGCGTTTTAGAACCGCGCCTTTATCCGTAAATCTACAATGCCGCTGATCGGCAATTCATAAAAACAAACAAAAAAATCGCTAGATTACAAAGCGGCAAAAACGACGATTAGCCGAGCCTTGTTAGCTTTGCAAATTGCGTTTTTAGATAATCGGCGTTTGTGCTCGCGACAATGCTAGACGGATCGACCGTTTTAAGCCCGCTTTGCTCGTAGCTTTTTTGCGCCGCTTCGCCCAGTTTTTTCGTTTCGCCAAGCAAACGCGATTTAACCGCGCTTAAAGCGTCCGCGTTTTCCTTAATCAGATTGTCGAGCGCCAAAGCGTAAGCGTCAATATCGCCGTTTTCGTCAAAATCTACGCGGTTACGAACGTTGATCGCGCTGTCTTTTAACGGAAAGTTTTCATAAAGATTTTCGTTTTTATAGCGGGTATTTTCCACGCGATCGGCGATAGTTTTTGCGGCTTCTTGGCGATCGATTTCGCCGTTTTTAAGCGCCGTCGCAATTGTTTTTAACGCCGCAAGCGATCGCTCCAAAGTTTTAGTCGCGCCAAAAAGATCGTTATCGCTTTTAAGCGTTTCGCTTTGCGCCTTTACGCTCTTTTGCGACAAACTCAAATCCGATACGGCGTTTTGGGGCGCGTTTGTCGATCGCGCCGACGTTTGCGTACCTAAATAAGCCGACGAGCCAATTCTAACAGCGTTAATCTCCATAAAGCGTTCCTCGTTTTTTATATTAAAGCAATCCGCGTTCCGAAGTTTTGTTATACTGCCTCTATGCTTAATGATCTACTGGACGCGGCGGCGCTATTTTTTATCGAGATTATAGAGGCGAACCTGCAAAAAGGCGATACGCTGGACTCTTACGCGCAGAACTTAATCGAAATTAAAAATAGATATCCGATCGTTTTCTTGGGGTTGCATTTGTCGTTTTTCTTTGTCGTTATCTATGCGATCTATTACAATCTTTTTAACTTTTCTATCTGCGCGATCGTAATCTTAAAACTAACCGATATATGCGCGAAAATTACTCTGCTACGCAAAGCGAAAAACAGCGAAAACTTTAGCGCTTCTAGCTATCTTGGAACGCCAAACTTTCAAATCAAACCCGCGCTACGCTACGGCGGCGCGTTTATCTATCCGCTAGTTTTTTATTACGCGATTAGCTAATGATTTCGTAATTTTTTACGCGTATTCTAGCTTGCGAGCTGTGATAGGCAATCGCTTTTTTGGTCTGATCGATCTCCGCCTGCAACCGTTCGCGCTTATTTTTAAGAAGTTTAATAGATTCGGCGATCAGCGCGGCGGATTCCTGCGCGTCGCTTAAATCGTCAAATTCGTTAGGCAGATCGCCGTAAAGTCTGGCGATTGTTTCGATCTCCTCGTTGATAATCGCCGCTTTAAGATTGTTGTTCCATTTACGCGCCTGATTCATCGTTTAATCCCGTTTCTTCGTTCCACGCTTCCAAAAGCCCGCTAGCGACTTTTAAGGTCGTATCCAACCGCTCCGTATCGCACTCTATATTAGCTTCCGTCAAAAGTTTGATCTGATACGTATAAAGCCCTTGCAGATAGGCGCTCATCTTTTCGTTGCCTTCGGAAAAGTCCAGCGAAGCCATTAGCTCCGTAAAAATATCTATAGCGCGGTTGATCCAATAAACCTGCTTTTCAATATCGCCTTCTTCCATACTTTTTTTGGCTTGAGAAACAAATTTCAAAATGCCTTCAAAAAGCATTTGAACAAGTTTATAAGGCGATTGAACCGTCGCCGCGTTTTGAGCGTATGCCGCGTAACCGTTTGCGCTCATCTATTAACTTTTTGGGTTTGCGGCTTGTTCGATCATCTGCTGGATCGCCGTAAAAGACGCTTCATATTTGCTAATAAGCGCGTTATACGAGGCGAATTGCGCCGTCATAACCTCGTATTTGGCGTTTATGCGATCCAGAGCTTTTTGAATACTGTCTGTCAAACTTGTAACGTCGCTCGTAAGCTGGCGATCGATAAGTGCCATCGTCGCGTCCTCCCAATAGCCGTTTAGTTTATCTACATAACTATCGAGCTTGGTAAATATGCCGTCTTTTGTCGTCGTCGTTCCCGAAAAGGAGCCGGTTGTCAATCCCGCTTCTTCGGCCCTTGTGCCTTTTACCTCGATCGTATCGCCCGTAGCGTTATACAAAACCACGTTGTCGCCCAAGCCGCCGATTCGCGCGGAAACGCCCGTCTCGCTCGTTTTTTTGTTGATTGCCGCCATAAGCGCCTGCGCGTTTTGCGCCGCGCTATCGCTCGCTTTATATGAAAAATCCCCGATCGCCACGCCGTTAATATATACGTCGCCCAAATAGAAATCCACGTCCGTAGTCGAGGTTGGAACGCTTTTGCCGACGGCCGTCGCGCCCGTAACGTCGGTTACGCCGCGAAGAAGTCTTTCTATGCCTTCGGGATCTTTTTCCAAAGCGTATTCAAAGGTGCGCTGATCGAAGGTCAAAGAGCCGTTTTCCGCAAGACTAAAAGCAAACGCCGACGATTCGTTGCCCTCTATGTCTAAACTTGTCCGCGATAAATCCATAATGTTTTTGCCGTCTTCGTTATTGGCGAATAGAATCTTGTTAATATCGCCGCGAATCGAATTGATACGGCTGTCGCCCTGAAAACTGCCGCGCTCGCTTGTTTCCGTATCGTATTTGGTAATTTCGCTCAAATATGTCGTTAATTCGTTGTAAGAATCCACAAAGGCTTGCATTTGCTGGCTTAAAGAGCTTAGATCGCGCGAGATTGAAACATTTGCGACGTTCGTATCCTCTTTTTTAAGTTCGATCGTAACGCCGGAGATCAGATCGCTAATCGTATTTGTCGTTCGCCGTATCGTCATACCGTTGTATGTAAATTGCGCGTCTTGCGCCTCTTGCACGGGATTAAACTTAAAAACGTTGGAATTGGGATTGATCGCATCGTCGAGATCAATATCGCCGCCGATTTCGTCAGACCAAGCAAACGACAGTTCCTCTTGCTCGCCCGTTTTCGCGCTTTTAACGATTAGCGAATAGGGATCGCTTCCGCCTACGTTTAAGATTGTCGCGCTTAGCGTTCCGTCGCTCGCCTCGTTGATCGCGTCGCGCAATTCGCTTAGCGTCATACCAGATTTGATCTCTATATCTAAAGATTTAAGCGTCGAGGTTTCCTCGTTATCAAACGCGTCCTGATCGCCCTTTCGGATAATTTTTAGCGTAAGCGGCGAAGTTCCTAAATTGACCGCGTCGTTTTCGTTCGCAAAACCTTTGGCGGATTGCGCTACGGAGTTTCTAGCCATTTGCGTAACTTGTAACGTCATATTTTGAATATCCACGCCGTCGTTCGCGCTCACGCTTACGGAATCGGAACTGACGCTTACGCTTCGCTTCAGATAGCTAGAACCGCTCGAAAACGCCGAAACCGTCGCACGAAAACTATCTAACGCCGTAACTAATTTTTTCTGATCCGCTTGTTTTTGATATACGGTTGTTAATTGCGTTTCAAACGGTTTGGTCATTACGCTTTTATCGGCTTCTCTTAATTGATCGATGAGATCGGCGTTCAACGCGCTCTGCCCGCTTAAGCTCACCCCTAACATACTTACTGATCCTACGGCCATACTTTATCCTTTCAATTCAATAAATTATACGCGCTCTTCAAGCAATAATCCTGCCACTTCTCTCATTCTGGCGATAAACTTGATCGCCTGTTCGCTGGGAATCTGGCGAATAATATCGCCGCTTTTCGCGTCCAACACGCTTAAATATAACCCTTTTATATCCTCGCTATAGCCAAAACGAAGTTGCATTTTAAGCGTTTGCGCCGATTCGTTAAGGTTTGAAACAAGATCGGAAAAACGCTCTCTGCTGATTTCGGCTTTTTCGCCGTCTTTTTCAGCTCGTTCCGCCACCTCGCTCGCGGTTTCGGTTTGCTTGAGAGATTCGCTCCCCGAGTTTTTCTGCGCGTTCGGACTTATCGTTCCGTTTGATACCGTTTTGATCGCGCCTAGTTCCATGAGAGACTCCTTCGCGCCTCCTTTATTTTGATTAAAGATAGGAGGTATTCCCAACTAAATCGTCGGCAAAGAAATAATTTTAATAGCCAAAAAGCTAAAATCGCGCATGATCTTATCAAATTTAGACGACGCTTCAGATAAAAAGACGATTTCTATCGCCGTTTTGTGCGATTCGCCGCTACTGACAAAAGCACTGGAACGTATGTTAAAGGCGCGGCTTGCGCCGCTAAGCCGTTGCGATCTGGCGATTGGCGACAAACCGCTAAAGATCGACAAGCCGCTTTTGATCGTCGGCGATCACCTGCCCAAGCCGTTTAGTCGCGAAAATCTTTACGCCGCAATTGCCCGTTTTGAAAAACTATGGGATATTAAAGAGGCTTCGGTTCAGCTTTTAGGCGCGAAAAATATCAAGGAAAAAATCGACGATCTGACCAACCGCTACGCCAAAGAGCTTTTGGAGCTTACGAGCCGAAAATGAACGCGGCAAAGATTATCGGCGGCGCGCTAAAAGGGCGTAAAATCCTTCTGCCCGAACGCGACGGATCGCGCCCTACAAAGGCGATCGCCCGCGAATCGATCTTTGATTCTCTACAAAGCGAGATCGGCGCTTTTGCCTTTGCGGAGCTTTTCGCGGGAAGCGGATCGGTAGGATTAGAGGCGATCAGTCGCGGCGCGAAAAGCGCGATTTTTATCGAACGCGACAAAACCGCCTTTAACGTTTTGAAACAAAATATCGCCGCTCTAAAAATCTCAAACGCGAAATGTTTTCTCGGCGATAGCTTCGTTTTGATCGCGCGGGCGATCGAATACTTGAAAGCGCAAAAACAAAAGGCGTGGTTTTATCTCGATCCGCCCTTTTCTATCCGCGAGGGTTTTTCGCAAATCTACGAACAGACGCAAACGCTTCTTTCGTCGCTTCCGATCAACGCTCTTGCGGGCGCGATAGTCGAACATAGCTCAAGCGTCGTTTTAAACGATTGTTTAGGCGCTTTGGCTATCTCTAAAAGACGCAAGTTCGGCAAAACAACCCTTAGTTACTACCAAATATAAACTTTCTTGTCCGCGGTGCTACGGTAGCGCCCGCCGAGAAGCGGAGCGAAAATAACGAATAGAGCGGATAGGATTTTCCTATCCGCTATGCGATTTGACTACTCTTGCCAATGTTGTTTTATTTGCGGCGATCTTTACTAAGGTTCGACTGTCTGCCAATATAACGTAGGATAAGGATAACCGCCAAAAGCGCCCCAAACCCAAGGATTTGCGTCGTTGCCTTCATCAAACAACCAACCTAAATCGCTCTCATAAGTCGATTGCGATTTAAGATCGTTATCGTCTTTGTCTGTTCCGTGATAACTAGGAGCGCCCGCGTCTGAAAAATCGCTTAGATTTGTAGTCATAGTATCTAGCGCGAAATTGTTTTGAACGTCGCCGCTGTATATAAATCCGACTATACGATTTACGTTCATCGATCCGCTAACCTGTGGATTGATCGCGGCGTTGTTTTGGATTGTAGAATTACTAGTAACATACCCCGCAATACCGCCGACATAATTGTATGTTCCGTTAACGTTTCCCGTAGAGTAGCTATTGGTTATGGAGGATGAGCCAGAAGCATACCCCGCAATACCGCCGACATATCCGCTTCCGCTAACGCTTCCCGTAGAGTAGCTATTGGTTGTGGAGGAGTTGTAGGCAACAGCTCCCGCAATAGCGCCGACGTGGTGTTGTCCCTGAACTCCGCCTTTGCTATTATTGATCCCTACGCCAAGATTTCTAATCTTTGCGCCGTCGATATATCCGAAAAGACCGATGAAATTGATTGATGATCTATTGATCTATAGATTGGTTATCTTATATCCGTTTCCGTTAAAGATGCCTGTAAAATGATCGATCGGATTCCAACCTTCCGTACTATTTAATGTTTTGCTTGTAAGCGCAATATCGTTAAACATAATAAAACTACGGTTTTCATCCAAAAGGTTATGAGCGTCATTTAGATCGGTTTCCGTCCGTATCTCATAAACCTTTGGAATGACGTAGAAATTAACGTGTCGCGTCTAAGTTGTGGCTTGTCGTAGGTTCGAGGTCGTTTGCCTTATACCACGAAACCGAATTATTATGATCTAAAGGATTAAACGGATCTTCCACGATCAACTTTGTTTCAACAAAGTCAAGATCGGCGTTATAGAAGCTCACGTTATAACGAGGGGTATTTGTAGCGTTAACCGTAACAACCGCTATATCGCTAGTAACGCTTGCCGTCGGGTTTCCATTTACGCTGCTGTTTGTATTGGTAACGATAGCGTAATAGTAAAACTCTCCGAGAGCGTTTGTAGGAGGAGTAAAGGTATTGTCTGTCTCGTCGTCTATTTGCGTTGCGCTTTCCGTATTATTCTCGGTATTTTTATACCATTGATAAGAAAGAGTTCCTCCGTCGCTTACGCTTGCCTTTACGATAAGAGTTTGCGCAGAATTGTTTAGATTATAATTTGCGCTTGTCGGTTGCGTAGTAATAACGGGCGTTTGCGCGTTGATAATAGTAGTATCGTCTCCGCCTCCTCCTCCGTCGCTAGTACCGCAACCCGTAAAGGACAAAGCAAACGCCGCGATCGCCGAAGCGATTAGGGTTTTTGAAAAGGAAGGTTTTATGATTGGGGATTTGAACGCTTTTGCGATCAGGTTTGCGGTAGCGCTTTTTACGCCTCTTACGATCGCGCCTTTTACGATCGTCGTTATTTGAAAGAGGTTAAGCGAAGCGCCCTCTCTCTCGATAGAGAAAGATTCGTTTATGGTTTGAGATACCACAGGAACTCCTTTGGAATGGGATTTATCAAAGCTAACTTTTACAAGTCGCTTGAGCGCGATCGTTGTAGCGCGACAACCTTAAAATCCGCTGGATTTTGAGAAGTTTTTATGAAAGTTTGAGGGTTTTGGGGTTTATCAAGAGATTTTAACGTTTCTTGATGTTTTCGCTCCTTCTTTGATTATTCCAGCGTAGCGCCTACGATCGCGCCTTGCGCCACTCCGTTTCTCGGCGGGCGCTACGCGGGAATGGCGGGATCGGGCGCGAGGGCTTTAAGTAACAATCAAATATTTATTGAATGAGTCGCTCGCGCGCTAATCTACGTCGTTGGCGTTAGTCTTTTTTTTCGTAGGATTTTGGCTAATCGAACTTGTTGTCTAAGCCATTCGCCGTGTTCGATCGCGGGAAAGCCCGCATAAGTGCCGCTTTTTTTAATACTTTTTGTTACGCCGCTTTTTGCCGCGATCGTAACGAAAGGCGCGATTTCAATATGCCCGTTAAAGCCGGAATGTCCGCCTACGACAAGATTGCGCCCCGTTTTTACGCTACCCGCAAAGACGACGTGAGCGGTAATTAGCGAGTGTTCGCCGATTTCGCAATTATGCGCGATATGCACAAAGTTATCGAGTTTTGCCCCGCGCTTAACGACGGTTTCGCCCAAAACGGCGCGATCAACCGCGCTGTTAGCGCCTATCTCCACGTCGTCTTCGATCGTCGCTCGTCCAAGATGGCGGATTTTGATATGTTCGCCCGTTTTGCTCGTGGCGTAACCAAAACCGTCGCTTCCAATCACCGTTCCCGCGTGAATACGGACGCGATCGCCGATTTTCGTTCGGTTGTAGATTACGACGTTTGGAAAAAGCGTTACGTTATCGCCGATCGTTACGTCGTCGCCGATCGATACGCCCGCCATAATCAGGCAGTTAGAACCGATTTTTGTATCTTTTCCAATCCGCGCCAGATCGCTAATATCGCAACCTCTGCCGATTTGAGCTTTTTTGCCATCGGTTTTGACGAGTGGCTGAGCGAAATAAGCCGTAGCTTTCGCAAAGGCTAAACGCGGATCCGCGCAAACGATAGCGACCGAGCTTTTCGGCGCGATCGCCTTATGTTCGGCGCGTAGAAAAACGACCGCCGCGTTAGTTTGCGGCAGGTCTTTTAGGTATTTGTCGGAGGTTAAAAAAACCGCGTCGTCTTTACTAGCTAACTCTGGCGTATTTATGCGTTTGATCTCGCGATCTTCGGCTTCTAAAGTCAAACCCAAAGCTTGCGCCAATCGAGAGAGTTCCATTTTTTTCCTTTTATTTAGCGTTCCATAGCCACTACGCCGCTTCGGACAACCTCTTTCGGGTTGTATTTTCTAACGGCTTTTAAGAAGTTAGTAACGCGGTTTGGTTCGTCGGCGACCATTGCCACGATAAAATCGTCGCCTACGTTTGCGATCTTACCATTATATGCGCGACATAGCGCGTCAATATCGCTAAGAGATTCGGCGATCGGAAACTTTGCCAACGCCATCTCTTTTTCGATCGTCTTTTCCGCTTCGTGATCAATAACCTTCAAAACGGGGATCAACTTATGCAGTTGCTTAACGATCTGCTCTAAAACCCTCGAGCTTCCAATCGTAACGATACTGATATGCGAATATTCGCTGTTTGGTATCGGCGCGACGGTTAAACTTTCTATATTGTAGCCGCGTCCGGCAAATAATCCGCTAATTCTCGATAAAACGCCGTGTTCGTTCAAAACGACGACGGAGATTACCCTTCTTTCGGTTTGCATCGGGTTACTCCTTATAATCCAAAATCATATTGTAAAGAGCGCCGCCGGTCGGAACGATTGGCAACACGCTTTCGTTACGGTCGATCGCAACGTCTAAAATCGCGGGTTTTTTACTTTTGATCGCCGCTTTTAACGCGTCCAAAAACTCCTCTTTTTTCGTAACCCGCGCCCCAAAAGCCCCAAACGCCTCCGCGAGTTTTACAAAGTCGGGCTGCGCGCTAAGATCGACGTGCGAAAGACGGTTTTCATAAAAGAAGGTCTGCCATTGGCGCACCATACCCAGATAGTTGTTATTTAACAGGATATTGATCGGCGCGATACGGTTTGCCGAAGCGGTTATCAACTCTTGAACGTTCATCAAAAACGATCCGTCGCCGGTGAAGTTGATCACGACCTTATCGGGGTTGGCTTTTTTCGCTCCGATCGCCGCCGGAAATCCGTATCCCATCGTGCCAAGCCCGCCGCTTGTGATCCATTTGAACGCGCCGTCGAACGGATAAAACTGCGCCGCCCACATCTGATGTTGCCCAACGTCCGTCGTAATAATCGCGTCCGAACCCAAAAGTTTGCCGACCTCCTCCACAACCCATTGCGGCTTGATCGCCTCGCTCTCGCTATCGTATTTTAGCGGGTGGATCGCGTTGTAATTCGCAAGCCGCGAGCGCCATTCGTTTAAGCGATCTTTGTCGAAGCCGCTTGCGATCTGCGCGTTGAGATCGTCCAAAACAACCTTCAGATCGCCCACAATCGGATAGTCCGCATTAACGATCTTGCCTATGCTGGAGGGATCGACGTCGATATGAATAATTTTGGCGTGTTTGGCAAACTCGCTAAGCCGCCCCGTAACGCGATCGTCGAACCTCGCTCCAAGCGCGATCAGCAGATCGGATTCGCTCATAGCCATATTCGCCGCGTAAGAACCGTGCATACCGACCATACCCAGAAGGTTGGCGTGGTTATGCGGCAGAGTTCCTCGCGCCATCAGCGTTTCTACAAGCGGAATACCCGTTATCTCGACGAGTTTGCGCGTCTGCGCGATCGCGTTGGAAAGCATGACGCCGCCGCCCGCGTAAAGAACGGGTTGCCGCGCCTCCCTGATCGCCTGCGCCGCTTTTTGAATCTGGCGCGGATTGCCTTTTGTCGTAGGCTTATAGGTTTTCATAGATATTTCGTTCGGGTAGTTAAACGCGCCGATTTCGGCGGTTATATCCTTTGGAATATCGATATGAACGGGGCCGGGTCTGCCGCTTATGGCGATATAAAAAGCCTCTTTTAATATGCGGGGCAACTCCTCTACGCTTTTGACTAAAAAGTTATGTTTTGTGCAAGGTCTGCTTATCCCGACCGCGTCGATCTCCTGAAAAGCGTCCGTCCCGATTAAGCCCGCTGAAACCTGCCCGCTAACGACGACGATCGGAATAGAATCGGCGTGCGCCGTCGCGATTCCCGTTACCGTGTTCGTAAAGCCCGGGCCGCTCGTTACGATCGCCGTGCCGACTTTGCCGCTTGCGCGCGCGTAACCGTCCGCCGCGTGAATGGCGGCTTGTTCGTGGCGAGTCAAAATATGCTCGAAATATTTTTGCTTATATAACTCGTCGTAGATATTTAGCGCCGCGCCGCCGGGATAGCCGAAAACCACTTCGACCCCTTCGGCGCGAAACGCCTCTACAATCATTTGCGATCCGTTTAATTCCATACGCTATCCTTGAGAATAAAATCGCAGATTATATCCCAAGCCCCCTTGCCGCCCTATTTTGTTCGCCGAGAGAAGCGAAAACGACGTATTTGCGCGGTCGATGCGGTTAGCCTAAAATTAAGCCCGCTATAATGACGATATAAACCGTCGGCAAGGCAAAAAAATGAACAATATATTTTTCGTATATTCATACGACGATCTAAAAAAAGCCTATGAATTGCGCCAAACCTTATTCAGCAAATCGCCAACGATATTAAAAAGCGAGAGCTAAAGCAATACGCCGACGAAGCCCTAGCCCAAATACCGATCTTCTTTGCGGCGGGCGATTGAAATAAACCTTATACTTCTAAGCCCAAACGGTAAAATGGACGCCTTGAAAGATTGAATCTTTTGTTTCCAGATCGCTTAAAAACTCCTCGTCGATCGCGGAGTCGATCATGGCGCTTAATTTCAAAAAGTTTGAAATGTGCGTTTTGGTGCGTTTTTCGGCGTATTCCACAGCCGTGCCGGCCGTGATTAAAAAAGCCCAATCGCTCGCTTGCGCAAGCAGTAATTCGCGGTTCATCTGATCTAATAGACGAGCGATTAGCGGGCTTGTTTCGCCCTCGAAGCGCCGCGCAAGATTTTGCATTAAATCGGCCATATTGTGCAAGTGGCGATAAATCCAGTCGTTTTGCGGATTGATCCACACGTCGAAATAGCCGTCTTTGCCCCAACTCGACGGACTGGGGTGGATCATCTGATTGGTCGGATAAATATTGAGATACTCTCTAGGCGTGATTGGCTCTATATCGTCGTTCGCCTCGATCGTTTTGAATAGATGATAGATAAAATCAGGACCCTCGAACCACCAATGCCCGAATAGCTCCGCGTCGTAAGGCGAAACGATAATCGGCGGGCGATCCATAAACGAAGAGAGATGCTCGATCTGCTTTACGCGATTGAAATGGAAGTTTTCGGCGTGTTCTTTTGCTTTAGCGGAGGCGTTTTGCGGGTTATAGACCTCCTTATAATCTCCTCCGCCCGTAATGCGATGGTATTTTAATCCCGTAAAAACGCGCGTTCCGTCGGGACAGATATAGGGCTTGATATATTCGTGATCGAGATCGTAACCTATGTCGCGGTAAAAATCTCGGTAATTTGGATCGCCCGGGTAGCCGCTTATACTGCTCCACACTTGGCGGGAGCTTTCGGGATCACGCCCGAACGCAGCCACGCCGTTTGGCGTAAAGACGGGCGCGTAAAGTCCAAAACGCGGGGTCGGTCGCCCGTAGATTAACCCGTGCGACTCCAAAAAGAAAAACTCGATTTGCTCTTCGGCGAGAAGTTTATCTACTCCTTCGTAATAGGCGCATTCGGGTAGCCATATCCCCTTTGGTCTAACGCCGAAATGTTTTTCGTGCGTAGCGACGGCGACGCGAATCTGAACGCGCACGGCTTGCTCGTTGACGCTTAAGAGAGGCAAAAATCCGTGAGTCGCGCCGCAGGTAATAATCTCTATCATTCCGGCTTTCATAAAGCGTCTATAGCCGTTTAATACCGATCCGCCCAGATCGTTCGTCAGAAAATCGCGAATCGTTTCCAAGCGGTTGAGATAAAATAGCGAAACCTCTTTATAAATGGGATCGTTTTCAAGTCTTTTGCTCTCTTTATGGCTTAACTCGATCAGTCGGTCTAAATGCGCGTAAAACTTATCCTGCAAACGAAAATCGGCGAGCATTTCGCACAAAGTCGGCGTTAACGATATGGTGATTCTGGTTTTTATCCCTTCGTTTCTTAAACGTTCAAGATTGATCAAAAGCGGCAGATAGCTCTCTATAATTGCCTCGAATAGCCAATGTTCCTCTAAAAAATATTCGTGTTCAGGGTGTTTTACAAACGGCAGATGCGAGTGAAGCGCCAGCGAAAAATAACCTTTCATTTAACCTTCCTTTTTAGGCGAGCGCCAACTCGACAACGTTTCGCTTGAATTAAGGCTAGACGGAAGATTCATAGCCATATCGCCAATTCGCGCTTTAAGACGCTCTTCTCGCACGACAATATCCAAGCTAGACGGATTGGTCAGCGCCTCTGGCGCCGTATCGCTTTCGCGGGATTCTAGCTTTTGCCGCGTTCCGTCTTTGGTCATCCATATCTCCCAAGGGCTAGAATGCGTTCCGTTAGAAGGGGTCGTTATGCGATTAGAGGTGAGCAGTTTATATTCGCTGTCCGCGTCGGCGACAAACATCTCCGCTTCCATCTCAAGCATATTGGGCGTATGATAGGCGTAATAGTTACCTTTGGGCGAATGACTATAAACGCTTTCTACCTCTTGACGCCTGCCGTTAACGATATAGTATAGACGAAAGATCAGGCAAATATCCTTTTCGCGATTTACTATTTTGCGCTCCAACGTTTCATCGGCGATCTCCCAGTAAAAGTGTTGCGTAGCGTTATTGACGGGCAATAAAATAAGTTTATTTTCGTCGTAGCGCTCGGCTATATCGATTATATCGTTCTTTTTTGGCGCGCCGCCTTGATCGCCGCCGCTTGAAACCGCGTCTTGATCGACTCTTATTAGCGGGTTGTCTTGCTCGCTCATTGGTTGTCCTTTCTTAAATGTTTATATCTTTCAAATACGCCGAATAGGTTTCCGGCGGTATCGGATTGACATAACAGCCGCTACTAAGCTCAAAGCCGCTCAACGCTCTCGTTCTTGGCAGAAGCTCTATATGCCAATGGAAGAAACGATCGATATGGTGAAAATAATCCGCTTGGCGATGGTTGCGCTTTGGCGGATCGGTGAAAAGTAAAAGGTTTATATCGGGACTTTCCAGCGCGACTCCAAGCCTGCTAGCGCACCATTCCAACATCTCGCCCAGATCGTTTAGCGCGTCTTTGGTCAGCTGCGTAAAGGCGCTGTTATGCACGATCGGCGCGATCCACGTTTCAAACTCGTAGCGCGGCGCGTAGGGGGCGAACGCGACAAAGTATCGGTTGCGCGTCAATACGCGAACCTTTTCGTCCTCCTCGCTTGCGATCTGATCGCATAATAAACATCTGCCCGTTCGCAGGTAGTGATCGCGCGAAGTTTCGATCTGTTTGGCAAGTCGCGGCGCGATAAACGGTAGCGCGACGATCTGCGAATGGCTGTGCGCGATCGCGTTGCCCGCCTTTAATCCCTGATTTTTAAACGCCGTTACGGACGAGATTCGCTGATCCTGATAAAGCGCCGCGAAGCGATCGCGGAAGGTTTGCATAAGATCGCGAAACTCTTCCGCTTTGAAAAGGCAAAAATGTTTATTTGGCTTTTGTTGGTCGATGACCATTTCGTGCGCGCCAAAACCGCCGATCGCCGAATATACGCCGCTCATCGAATAGACCGGCGGCGTTTCTAGCGCCAGAAGCGGAAACTTATTAGGAAATACCCTCGTCTTCCAGCTCGCCGCGATCGACGGACTTTCGCGGATCGCGTAGATTTCGGGCGGCGTTTTGGTTTCGCTTCCTGTCAAAAACGGGTCGTTTAATTCCGATTGCGGCGCGGCGGTCTGTTCGTTTGCGGGTCTGCGGGCGCGGTTGGACGCGATAACCACCCATTCGTCGTAAAGCGGCTGATAGCGAAATTCGTTCATTGTCGTTCCTCTGTAATTTCTAACGTAACCGCGATCGCCGTTTTAGCCCCGATCACGCCAAAGTCTAGGGCGATCGCAACGCCTTGGCAGGTCAGATCGACGCCGCTTTCGCTTTGGCTTACCGTGTATAGCGGGTGCGAAAGCGCGACAAAATAGCGATCGGCTTTTAGCGCGATCGTTAGATTCAAATACGGATCGAACAACTCCATTTTTTTTGCCGCTCCAAAAACGCTCTCCTCGATCGCGCTTTTGCCGTTGATAGTAGTTTGCGCCAAATCGGCAAAGTGAAAATTATGCTCTTGCGCGTAGCGCCCGCCCGATTGGATTGTAACGATCGAGCTAATCGCGTTTTTGCCGATCTGATAGCTTTTTTGAACAAGGCTCGTCGAAAACCTTGCCTCCTCTTTGCCGCTTTCGGTTTTATAGACGACGTTGGCGAGCGTTTCAGCTTCGCTAAAACGTTGCGAAAAGAAACCTTCTAAATCAAATTCGCCGTCGATTAAATGATCGATAAAACCGCCGCGAACGTAACGATCCGCTACGAGATGTCTTAACGCTTTTTCGTCGGCGCAAAGGTTTGATTCGTTATGTATCGTTTTGATCCCTTCGCTAGCATTTTCGTTTATTTCCTTTTTTTTGATCTTGCTATGATAGGCTTCTTTTCGTCGCGTCAGAGTATTTAAAAGATTAAAGCGCGCCGATCGCATATAAAGCCCCGTTAGCGCCGCGCCTTTTGGTTCAAACTCGGCGATAAACGAGTCGGTTACTATTCTTGCCTCCAAATAGCCGTCAAGGTTCCAATCTTCGTAGTAAAAGCCGCTTTTCGGATTTAGCGCGTTTTCGGCGGCGATCAAATAACGCCACGCCGTATCGCGCAAACTTGGCAGATATAAACCGCCGAATATGCCGTGCCAAAGACAGTCGTTGCACTGCGCTTTCAAAAGCGACTCTTGAAACTCGTCGTTGTTTCGCGGGTTTTGTTTGGACAGCGCTAGCGCTCTGCGGTGGATTCTCGCGCTCTCTTCGTATTTAACGAGAAAGTTTTTCCACGTCGCGCCGCGAACAAATATGCGCTCCTCCTCGTCTAGGCGATTTTTAACGTTTTCAAGGCGGATCGCGTCGGCGGCGTTTAAGCTCCATTCGCCCATCTCGGCGTAAGAAACTTCGGGCGGATATACCAATCCTAGCGGCGCGTTTTGGTCTTTGTAATCTTTATAGCTCGCCGTTACGATCGACTCGTTTGCCAAAACCGCCTCGAGGAAGTTTTCTAGCCATTTTTTTTCATAAACCCATTCGTAAGTGCCGGGCCACGATCCAAACTTTTCGCCGTCGTCAAAAAGAATAGCCGCGCCGCCGATCTTGGCGATATTATCCGCGACGACCCGATACTCCCAAAAGGGCGCCTGATAGCGAAGCGGTTGGCTGATCGGAAATAAGCCGATCGTTTTGCCGCCGTTTTCAGTAAGATACCAGCCGTTTAACGCCTCTTTGCCAACGCCCGCGCATAGCAGATGATAGTCGTCGATAATCGCGTATTGTATTCCGCAATCGACAAGATCGCCCACGATCGAAGCGTCCCATACCCGCTCGGTTAGCCACAGCCCGCTTGGTCTTTGCCCAAAGTTTTTTTCTAAAAAATCGCTTAGCTTATCGATCTGCGCTTTGCGATCGTAGGAAGGAATCGACGCTAATATCGGTTCGTAAAAACCGCCGCCAAACCACTCGATCTGTCCGCGCTCGCTCATATTGCGCATTAACGCAAAAAGCTCGCCGTCGCGCTTTTGAATAAACTCCAAAAGCCAGCCGCCAAAGTGCGCGCTAAACTTAAAGTCGGGAAACTCGTTTAGCGTCGCAAAAAACGGGCGGTAGGATTTGGCGATCGCTTCCAACACGACGCGATCAAAGTTGTCGATCGGCTGATGAGAGTGAACGCCTAATAAAAAAGAGGTTTTGTTCATCAGATATACCACGCCGCGTCAAAGTTTGGAGCGCCAAGCGTAAGCGTATTATAAAGCGGGACGCGCTGAATTAGCGTATCTTGTTTGCGAAGCAAAAACGCGACCTCTAAACGCTCTTCAGGTTTTGCAAGCGGCGCGTAGATCGCGATCTCCAGATTGTCGCTGAAAGCGACTTTGATTCCGTCGCTTTGAAACGGAGCGCGTAAAATCTCGCCGCTTAAACGAATACGGCGGTCATAAACGAACGCGCCTTGCATTTCGATTGAAAGCTCGTAGCCGCCCGCTTTGATAGGTTCTACGTTGCCGCTTAACATAAAATAGTAGTAGCGCCCGTCCGTGCCGAAATATAGCGTTTTGAATAGCGCCAGAGAGCTATCCATAGCCGAAAACGCGCGGCTCAGATCGAGTTTACCCGCGCCTACCCATTCGTAATAACTGCTCTTTTGCCCGTCGATCTTTGGGGAAATCGAAGCGCTCTGCGCGATCTGATCGGCTACGATCTCCACGCGCTTGATCGGCTCGTTAAGCGAAGGACGAGGTTTTAAGCCTAGAAGCCGATAGACCTGAATCAGGTGGCTTCTAAAAATCTCGTCGAACTCGGCGGCAAGCGGCGTGTAGTGATCGTCGCCATACCACCAGAACCAATCCGATCCTTCGGCGATCATCAGCTCTTTAAGAATCGCCGTTTGCGTTTTAGCGTCGATCTTATCAAAATACTGACGCGCTATTTCGCGGGTTTGCGCCAGCTCCTCCCAGGCGCGATTTTTTTCGCTATGCCCCATCCACGTGCTAAACGATCCGTAAATCCAACTGCCCGGTTGAAGCGATTGCAGATCGATCTGCGGCGATTCTTCCAAAGCGTAGGCCTCGGGGATTGTAACGGCGCGGCACCACTCGGCTTTGTTAAGGCGATCGTAAAGCGCGTTGAAAAAATCAAAGGCGTTATTTTCGTAAAACTCCCACGCGTTTTCGCCGTCCAAAAAAACGGGAACAATCGCGTTGAAATCGACGGAATCATATATCCCTTTGAGTTTTGCCATAAAATCGTCCGCGGCGGCTTGAGCCTCCATACTGGAGTAGTTAAAACCGATCAGATCGCTTAAGGCTTTATCCCTAAAGAGCAATCCGATCTCGCCGCCGTCGGTTTTCAGCGAATAGCGCTTGTAGAGGTCGATACGATAGCGCGGGCTTGGCAGGCTCTTAAAAAGCACGTCCTCGTCGGTGCAGGCAAACTTAACGCCGTTTTTGGCTAAAAGCTCCAACGCCTGAACGCTTACCGATCCTTCGGCAGGCCAGAAGCCGCGTGGTTTAACGCCAAAAACCGACTCGTACCACTCGATCGCGCTTTGGACGTGGCGCTCCGCGTCTTCGCTAAAATCGCTCCATTTATTGGGCGCGGCGATATTAGAGTCGCTCGCTTTAGCGGCGTTCATATCCAAAAGAAGCGGCAAAATCGGGTGATAAAACGGCGTAGTAAAGACGGCGATCCTATCTTCCTCCTGCATAGTTTTATAAAAATGCGGAATCTGGGCGCAAAAAGTTATCAGCGTTTCTAAAAGCTCGATTTTTTCTAGCTGGCTAAAACCTGAACCTTTGGCGATCAGACTTTTTACCAGCGCGTTCGTCCGCTTTAGCATAACGCCGCACCAGCTCAACAAAAATAAAACGCTAAGCTCCGTTAGCTCCTCGCCGTCAAAATGGCGGATCGCCTCGTTTGCCGAACGAAAGCGGGAGCGTTTTTGGTGCAACTCGCTATAACGCCAAAGCGAGGGGATCATCGTGCGCTGATTGGCGAAAAAACCTTTATCTAACAGATCGGCTCTCTCCTCTTCGTTTAACATAGCGCTCTCCTTGCCAAGGAGAGATAAAAACCGATCCTGCTTCCAGCCCTCTTTTGCGTAATAATCTAGTTGCGTCATTAACGACGGCACGAGATTGTAGGTGGCGCGCACTCGCGGATAGTGGCTTTGAATCCAAAGCATATCGGCGTAGTCTTTGATCGCGTGCAAAAAAACCCAAGGCATAAGAAACTCGCCGCTTCGCTCGTCCCGATACCAAGGCTGGTGCATATGCCATAAAAAGGCGACGCTAAGTTTTTTCACGGCTCTCCCTGTTTCCAGCGGGCGATTTTCGCCGCATATTCGGTAAGCAGTTTATTGCCCGTATCTTCGTTTTTAGCCTCGATATAGAGATGAATCGCGTCTTCGTATTGATCGGGGATCATCACGATAAATCCGCCCTCCTGCATAATTTTCACTCCGTCGGCAAAACTGACCTCTTTACCCATAGCGTCCTCGCTGAACTTGCGCATCATCGTCCCTTTAAGCGAAATATCGCAAGGTATCTGTTGGCGCGCGAAGTGATACCTGCCGTTTTGAACGGCTAGATTGGTAAGCGTTTCGCCCGTTTTCGCCAAAAGCTCGACAATTTTCGCGCTCGAATACATTGCGTCGAAACTTAGCCCAAACTTTGTAAAGGCAAACTCACAATCCAAAGTGGCGATCACGTCGTAGCCGCGAAGCGTTTCGGCGCTAAGGTTGTGCATTTTGCCGCGCGTAATCGTTAGGTTGGTTAATACGCTATCCAGCACGTCGGGCGCGAAAACGGGTAGATATACCTTTGTTTTTTGATCGGGATTTCCCGTCACGTTTAGTAGTTGCAAAAGGATTAAAAGCGCCTCGTGTCCCTCTAAAATCTTGCCTTCGTCGGTAAAGATCTCCAGCCTTTGCCCGTGCGGGTAGATCAAAAATCCCGCCGTCATCTTTAGGCTTTTGACGATCTGCGCGATATTAAACCGCGCGCTATCGACGTAGGTTGAAAGGCGCGAAAGTTTGCGATCGTCAAAGTAAGCGTCTAATAGGATATGCTCTAGCCCAAGATTATTAAGCGCGGCGGGATAAACCATAGAGGTGTTGCCAAAGAGCAGATCGACGGCTATTTTGGGCTTTGCCGATACGATCGCTTCCGACGAAAGCGTTTCCATAAACGCCGCCAGATATTCGCCGTTCATCGCCTGCGCTTCGTAGATATTGCCAAGCTCGTCGTTGCCCACTCTGCGAAAGTTTTCTCTAAAAAATATGCGCTCGACGTTTTTTTCTACGTTTGTATTGATAGGCAGTCCCGCCTCGTCGTAAAACAAAATCTCGGTCTGTTGCCCTAGATTTTCAGACTGCCTAAAATGAACGCCCGCGATCACGTCTTTGTGCTTGCTAAGGCTATGGCGCAAAACCGCCGAAGGGACGAAATGCGGATTTAATACGCTAACGCCCGCGCTCATCAAACCCGACATAAAGGCGCGCTTTAACATTCTCGAAGCGCGGTGATAGTCGCGGCTAACATAGATTCTCGAATTGACGGGTAGCGCGCTGGCAAAAGCGCTCGCTAGTTTTGTAGCCATTTCGCAACTAAGCTCGACATTTGTGCGCCCTTTGACCTGTCCGCCCTCGAAGAGAGCCTTTTTATATTTATCTCCCCAAATAATGTTGCTAGAAACGATCGCGCCGTCCTCGACCGCCTTTTTAGGCCAGATAATCACGTCTTTTTCAATATGAACGTTAGCGCCAATTTCGCAATCCTCCGCGACGATCGCGCCGTAGCTAATGGTCGTTTTCGCGCCGACGACGACGTTATTGCAAAAGACGGCGTTTTTTATGCGGCAGTTTTCGCCGATATGAACGTTGTTCCAAAGCGTACAGTTTTCTAGCAACGTTTTGGACTCCACGACGCAGTTATCGCCGATAATCGCGTTGCGAAGGATCGCGTCTTTGGCGATCTTGACGTTGTTTCCGATCGCCGCCACGCCTTCGATCGACGCGCCTTTAGGCAACTCGGAGTTTTCGCCGATAAACGCCGCGCCCTCGCCGACCTTAACCCTCTTTCCGTGAAAAGGCAGAGACACGCGCTTGTTGAGAATATCCTCCATAGCCTCGCGGTAGCTGATCGGATTGCCCACGTCGCGCCAATAACCCTGCGCGTTACAACCCCAAATCGCGATTCCTTCGTTCATCAATTTTGGAAAGAGATCTTTAGAAAAATCGTAGTTGGTATTTTCTGGAATGTAGGACAATATTTCGGGTTCGAGAACGTAGATTCCCGTGTTGATCGTATCGCTGAATAATTCGCCCCAACCGGGTTTTTCTAAAAATCGCTTGATCTGACCTTTTTTATCGGCGATCACTACGCCAAATTGAAGCGGATCGGCGACGCTTGTTAGCGTAATCGTTAGTTTTGATTGTTTGCTTTCGTGAAAGGCGACAATTTTTTTGAAATCAAAATCGGTTATAAGATCGCCGCTGGCTATGATAAACGATTCGTTAAGCAGGGCTTCCGCCTTCTTAACCGCGCCGGCCGTGCCGTAATCGTCGTCGGGCAAAATATAGTCGATTTTAACGTCCAGTTTGCCGCCGTCGCCAAAATAGCCCTTGATAATTTCGGGCTTAAAGTATAAAAGAACGACAAACTTCCTTATGCCAATTTCGCGCAGTTGAACGATAATATATTCCATCATTGGGCGATTGAGCGCGCAAAGCATAGGCTTTGGCGTCGAGTTTGTCAAAGGCGCGATTCGCGTTCCGAACCCGCCCGCCATAACGACCGCTTTCATTTTGCCTCCTTCTTATATTTTTTTTACGCTCCAATTTCATAATCGTAAAGTCTGCCGTAGTATTCGTTCGCCATTCTTCCAGAGTCAAATGCGGGGACAATATCGCCTATACAAGTGCGGATCATATTCGTCCATTCGCCGGGATGATCGTAGTAGAGCGGGATAATCTCGTCTTCGAGCATATCCATCAAGTTTTTATTATCTATGTAATCTTGCTCTTCGGTGGAGAGTTTTGCGTCGACCGCAGGAAGCGAAAAGCTGTTGCGCCGATGGATCGAAAACTCAGGGTGCCAGCCGTCTGGAATCGATAGGTGCAAACTACCGTTCATGCTTGCCGTCATTCCGCTTGTGCCGCTCGCTTCTCGCGTGATGCGCGGCGTGTTTAGCCAAATATCGCTACCCTGCTTGAGCCGCCGCGAAAGATTAAGCTCATAACCAACCAAAATCGCGCAACGCTTATAACTTTTGCTCAGATAGACAATCTCGTTGAAAAGGTTAATCGAGTTGCCATCGTTCGGGTGCGGTTTGCCCGCCCAGATGATCTGAACGGGTTTTTCGTCGCGGGTAACAAGATACTTGAAGCGCTCTATGTTGTGAGCGATAAGCCTAGCGCGTTTATATTCCACAAAACGGCGCGACCATACGATCGTAAGTATGTTTGGATCGAAGAGCTTGCCCGTCTGATCCGCGACTTCGTCGAAAAGTAGCCTTTTAAGATGTTTTTTTCGCGCCACAATCTCGTAATCCTCGCCCTCTTCGTAGGCTTTTAACAGCCATTTATCAGCCCAAAAACGGCGGTTTTGCGCGTTAGTAACCGCGATGATTGTAGAGCCTGCGGGAAGATGCTCTTTCCACATATCGTTTGAAACGTCCGAGTGGATTTTAGAAACGGCGTTTGTTATCTTCGCCATGTGTAGCGCGCCTACGGTAAGGCTAAAGCGTTTTTTCGGCTGATTGGTAATCCGCTGCGCTTCCTCTTTTTGCGTCTCGCCAAAAAAACCCATACGATCGAGCAGATCAATATCGTGCTCTTCGTTGCCCGCCTTTTCGGGCGTGTGCGTGGTAAAGACGACGTGTTTTTTTACCTTGTTAATATCGCGTTCGTATTTATTGTTGTATAGATAGAAGGTCATCGGCAGAGCGTGCCCTTCGTTCATATGGTAGATATGCGGAATCTCTCCGGCCGCCTCCAATACTTTCGCACCGCCGATACCAAGCACGATCTCTTGCGCGATTCGCGTCTCCTCGCCAGCGTCGTAGAGCTTGTGCGTAATCGTACGGGTGAGAAAGTCGTTTTCGGGAATATCGGTGGTGAGTAAAAAGATCGGCGCGGAGCGAAAAGTGTCGGCTCGTAGCAGATAGGCTTTAACGAGTATCGGCGCTTTATTAACGACGATTTGAACGATAATGCCCGTATCCTCCAAAAAGGAGTAGTGCTTGCGCCTAAAATGCACCTCCATACTGCGATCTTCGCGTCGTTGCTGATCGTAGTAACCGTAACTCCACAAAATGCCGACGCCGATCACGTTCTGTTTTAGATCATATACGCTTCGCATATGGCTGCCCGCCAAAAAGCCTAGCCCGCCGGAATATATCTTTAGAGCCTGATGAATCGCAAACTCCATTGAGAAGTAAGCGACTTTGGTTTTATATTTTTCGTCAATGGCGTATGGAAACAGCATTTTTTCTTGCCCTTAATTTAACTTGCGCCGATTTTTTGCGCTAAATCGACCTCTATATTCGCCAGATCGCTAAAAAGCGACGAAAGCGCGGAGCCTAGTCTTTGGGTTTCAAACAGCACGTAGCCGTGTTTTACGCCCGCCGTTTTGCTTGATTTAACAAAACTCTTTAGCCCGTTTTCGTTAAAACCCTGAGCGAGAAAAAAATCTACGCCGTTTTCTACGATAGAAAACTTTGCAGGGGAAGGAACGCCCTTTTTTACGACGTATTCCACGATCAAATCGCGATGCGCGCCCGTATCCAAGAACGCTTCGATCGCCTCCAACGCGCCTTTTTTTACCTGCAAACCAACCTCTTGCGGCATATGCGCTCCTCTTAGTTTTTAGATAAAAAGATTATAGCCAATAATATGCTTTAAGAGAGCCAAAAAAGGACAAGTTTTGCGCGCTTTAGCGATTTTCTTAGCCTCTTTTAACGTTAAACGCCGTTTTGTTCGCGTCGATTTTGCGATCGCGCCCGCGCAAGCGCGTCGCTACGAGCTAACTAAATAAAATAGACCAAAACTATAATCGAGCTAAGGCGTATATACTTAAAATACGATCGCGGTTTTTTGTTTGTAATAGCGTATTTCAAAACCTTAAACGCTTTTTCTTCGTCGGCTACCGCTACTAAAATCCAAATTAAAAACCTACGAACGATCGCCTTCGATCGTTCGTAAGTTTTAATATTCGCCTTAAACCTTAAACTGCGATAAGGCGGCGCTAACGTCGCTGGATAGTTTGCCTAATCGTTTCTCTCCGTCGCTTGCTCCAGCCGCCGCCTCGTTGTTCTCATCCGTCATCTGCGCGATATTCTCGACGTTTTTAGCTATATCCTGTCCCGCTTGCTTTGCTCTTTAAGAGCGTTTGATATTTCGTCGATCGCCTTAGAAACTTTACTTGCCTGCTCTTTGATCGTATGCATCTTTTCGCCCGCCTCTTGAGTTAGCTTTTGTCCTTGCTCTACTTGGCGAACGACCTTGTCCATCTCTTCTACCGCTTCGTTAGCGGAGGCTTGAATCTTGTTGATCATAGAGGTGATGTCGTCGATCGATTTAGCCGTTCTTTCGGCTAGCTTTCTTACTTCGTCCGCGACTACGGCGAGGCCTCTTCCCTGATCGCCCGCTCTTGCGGCTTCTATAGCGGCGTTTAACGCTAAAAGATTTGTCTGATCGGCTACGTCTTTGATCGCTTGAACGAAGGAGCTAATCTGTCTTGACTCCTCTCCTAGAGCTTGAATAACCTGAGAGGTTTGAGTAACGATCTCCGCCATAGCGCCCATTTCGCTTGCGGTCTTTTCTATAACCGCGCTTCCCTGAACTCTTACCTCTCCGGCTTCTCCCGCCATCCTTTGAGCGTCGCTGGCGTTGTTTGAAACGGAACTGACGCTTACGCTCATCTCCTCTACGCTCGCGGCCATAGAAGAGGTCGCCGAGCTTTGGGCTTGCAAACCTTGAGCTACGACTTCGTCCGCGTCGTTAAGAGTTGCCGCCTCTTTATCTACGTCTTCCACGCTCTTTTTGATAGCCAATATAGAGCCTTGTATCTTATCCATCATACGATCAAACGCGGCTACCATTTCGTCTATTTCATCTTTTGATCTATGATTGACGCGCAGTTTCAAATCCTGTTCTGTAGCTATCTGAACGACTATGTCGCGGGCGCGTCCGATAGGTTTGACGACCAACATATAAATCGACCACGCAAAACCGCCGAGCGTTATCACGACAAAAATCAGCGCCATAAATTCAATGTACATCATATTTTCTGTGGAAGCGATCAACTCTTCATAGTTTTTTGGCGGCTTTGAAATCTATAGCGCTAAGAATACTGATCGTGTCGCTAAGTTTTTGCGCGAGATCGCGTCTATCGAGATTGACCTCCAAAGTGTGCGTAAAAATCTCGCCAAACGATTCGGGAGTCGGATTTTTCAGCCGATCTCGCGCGGAAGAAACGATCTTGGCTTCGATCCCAAGCCAACTATCGCTCGTCTTTTTGAAATCGTCCCAGACCGTAATCGCCTCCTCTTCTAAAGGCAATTCGCCGTAAGCGGCTCTACTTTTCTGCATTAGCTTAAACGCCGCGTCGCGTCGCTCAAGCGATCTTTCGATCTTGCCGGCTTGTTGTTCGTATGGTAGCAAGACGAACGTAGAAATTTGATAGTCGCGTCTGGATATTTCAGTCATAGCGGTATCAAACCTCAATAGGTGCGATATAGATACGAGACGGTTCAAGTAAATGTCGCGCATCGCGTCTTTATCTCGTTTCGCGTTAAAATACCCGATCGCCGTCGTCAAAAAAAACGCCCGCGATTCCAATTGCGGCTAACATAATCAATCGTGTTTTTACTTGCATCTGCCCGCCTTTATATGTATGATGAGTTAGTTGTAAAATAAATCGCCTCAGAAAGCCTTAATGCGCGTCAATTCTTATATTTTTAAGCCGTCGGTTTTTTTGGCGAGCGGAGCGGTGGGGTAGTAGCGCGGGTATTATTAAGGATTGATCGACTATAACGCGAAAGACAAAACTATAAAATAGCGAGAAGCAAAATGGCGTTGGAGCAAAGTTGGTTGCGCCAAATTGGCGGCGAGTTTGAAAAACCGTATATGAAAGAGTTGCGCGAGTTTTTGCTCGCCGAAAAACGGGGCAAAACGATCTATCCGAGAGCTTCGGAGTGGTTTAAGGCGTTTGAATTGACGCCGTTTGAAAGCGTTAAAGTCGTCGTTTTGGGGCAGGATCCTTATCACGGCGCGAATCAGGCGCACGGATTAGCGTTTTCCGTGCAAAACGGCGTGGCGATTCCGCCGAGTTTAATCAATATCTATCAAGAGATAAAGGACGATCTGGGGCTTACGCCGCCAAATCACGGCAATTTAACGGCTTGGGCAAAAAGCGGCGTTTTACTATTAAACGCGACGCTAACCGTCGAAGCAAATCGGGCGGGATCGCACCAATCGAAAGGCTGGGAGCCTTTTACCGACGCGGCGATCGCGGCTTTAAGCGCTAGGCGAGAAAATCTTGTTTTTATGCTTTGGGGGAGCTACGCGATCAAAAAATCGGCGCTGATCGATCGCCAAAAGCACCTGATTTTAACCGCGCCGCACCCTTCGCCGCTTTCGGCGTATCGCGGTTTTTTTGGTTGCAAACACTTTTCGCGGGCAAATAAATATCTAAGCGATAAAGGAATAGCGCCGATCGATTGGCGTTTATAGCGCGCGGCGCTTTAGCGTTTATCAGTAGATCCGCCGTTCCCGCTACGAAGCGATAGACTGTACCTAGCCGTTAATCGCGGAGGAAGCGCCCCTCCGTTTTACTTTGTGGCGAACGCTTCGCGGAAATAACGAATAGAGCGGATAGGGATTGCCTATCCGCCTTTATAAACGCGAAGTAACCTTCGACAACCTTAGCCGATAACTTTGGCTACTCTTGCCAATAGAGGTAAGGATAGCCGTTGTTTTTTGCGGCGATCTTTACTAGGGCGCGACTGTCTGCCAATATAA
>JAISOU010000036.1 GCA_031275395.1 Helicobacteraceae bacterium
ATATTATTTATCTGATTTTCGGCGAAGTTACACTTAGACCCGATTTTGAGGGGATTGAGACAAGAGCGGGAAGTGAGAGTATGACTGCTGCAACAGTTACACTTAGACCCGATTTTGAGGGGATTGAGACTTGTACTCGCATTTGATCCTCCTTTTTGGTTACACTTAGACCCGATTTTGAGGGGATTGAGACAGACGCGCATGTATAGTGGGAATTACCCCACAGGTGTTACACTTAGACCCGATTTTGAGGGGATTGAGACTGCATATACCCCCGTCAAACTCGGCTTGGGTTATGCAGTTACACTTAGACCCGATTTTGAGGGGATTGAGACTACAAGGGTTTACTCCACGTTGGCAGCCAGAAGGTTACACTTAGACCCGATTTTGAGGGGATTGAGACTCGATGTCGTCTGCGTCGACATCCGTCCGTCGGTTACACTTAGACCCGATTTTGAGGGGATTGAGACTGCGAATGCGGTCTATTTCCTCCGCAAGAAGTTTCCGTTACACTTAGACCCGATTTTGAGGGGATTGAGACTCAACGGCGCGAAAATGCCGCGAAATAGCCACGTTGTTACACTTAGACCCGATTTTGAGGGGATTGAGACTAAAATAATGGATCAAAGCGTTGGAGATCTGCGTTACACTTAGACCCGATTTTGAGGGGATTGAGACCATTTTAGCCCTCCTTTTTTCGTGAGGTAGGGCGGCGTTACACTTAGACCCGATTTTGAGGGGATTGAGACTTATACTGGGAAACCAATTGCGTTTCATTGTATAGTTACACTTAGACCCGATTTTGAGGGGATTGAGACGTTGCATAGTCAACTAATCCATACTCGGAGACGTGTTACACTTAGACCCGATTTTGAGGGGATTGAGACGCTCTCTTTTGTCTGAAGCGATCAATCTCTTCGTTACACTTAGACCCGATTTTGAGGGGATTGAGACAAGCTTCGTTAGGTTCTGTATCAAACCCTTTTTCATGTTACACTTAGACCCGATTTTGAGGGGATTGAGACTGACAGCTCCCACTGTCATCGCCCCGACTAACTTTGGTTACACTTAGACCCGATTTTGAGGGGATTGAGACGGCTGATGCCCGAAGTTTTCCCAGCTTTGCTGGGGTTACACTTAGACCCGATTTTGAGGGGATTGAGACAATCTCCTCCGCAGCTAACTTCCCTGCTCTTATTGTTACACTTAGACCCAATTTTGAGGGGATTGAGACTCGTTCTTTACGAACTTAGTCAGCCCAATAGTCAGTTACACTTAGACCCGATTTTGAGGGGATTGAGACCAAATCTCTTGGTACTTATCGTCGCCAACAGATAGTTACACTTAGACCCGATTTTGAGGGGATTGAGACCGTCTTTTATCTGCGCGACCCAGACGGGGAATAAAAGTTACACTTAGACCCGATTTTGAGGGGATTGAGACCGTTATTAGCGCTCATCGTCGTCCTCCTCATTGTCGTTACACTTAGACCCGATTTTGAGGGGATTGAGACCGCTAGTTAATACTTTTGTCCCGTGAAATGAATGTTACACTTAGACCCGATTGTGTGGGGATTGAGACTAGCTAAGAAACCAATAACAGCTATAGGATATTGTTACACTTAGACCCGATTTTGAGGGGATTGAGACTCGATCTTTTAACGCTTTTGGCGTGGCTTTTGGTGTTACACTTAGACCCGATTTTGAGGGGATTGAGACGACGATCAATCTCCTCCGCAAGCAGTCTGCCCGGTTACACTTAGACCCGATTTTGAGGGGATTGAGACAAATTTGAAAAATCGTCATGGCGAATGAAATCTCGTTACACTTAGACCCGATTTTGAGGGGATTGAGACAATACTTGTTAGAAGGAGTAGGAGACAAAGCTGGGTTACACTTAGACCCGATTTTGAGGGGATTGAGACCCTACTCGGATATTATTGATCGTTACAGATCCTAAGTTACACTTAGACCCGATTTTGAGGGGATTGAGACATCAACTTCTTGGCTGCCAGCGTATGCGAATACATGTTACACTTAGACCCGATTTTGAGGGGATTGAGACTTTACGAACTTAGTCAGCTCAATAGTCAATACTTGTGTTACACTTAGACCCGATTTTGAGGGGATTGAGACCTCTATAACCGACATTAGAAATAATGTATTCATATTGTGTTACACTTAGACCCGATTTTGAGGGGATTGAGACATAGCTACCGCTATCAGTCCTCCAGTCATTTTCGGGTTACACTTAGACCCGATTTTGAGGGGATTGAGACTTCTTTTCCATATCACACTCCTTTTTATTTTGTAGTTACACTTAGACCCGATTTTGAGGGGATTGAGACCTCTCTTGCGTCGGAGTCTATCGATCTCCTCCGCAGTTACACTTAGACCCGATTTTGAGGGGATTGAGACTTGTATACGGCAGTTCTCCATGTTGGAAGCCAGAAGCGTTACACTTAGACCCGATTTTGAGGGGATTGAGACAAAAGGATTCTATGTTTAGAATATTAAGGAACTTGTTACACTTAGACCCGATTTTGAGGGGATTGAGACGAGGTTAACCACTCTATTTGCGTCATCTATTTAGTTACACTTAGACCCGATTTTGAGGGGATTGAGACCCGCGCGGAATATCCCGCATTAGGGGCTAATTTTGAGTTACACTTAGACCCGATTTTGAGGGGATTGAGACATTGCAGCAAGCTCGTTATTCCTGGTTTCCATTTGGTTACACTTAGACCCGATTTTGAGGGGATTGAGACAAACAGCCGTTAAAGAGGCGATCGCCCTTTGGAGTTACACTTAGACCCGATTTTGAGGGGATTGAGACAATTTCGGGTTGATACCCGAAGTTTTCCCACTGTTACACTTAGACCCGATTTTGAGGGGATTGAGACCCCGCCGAATTACGACAGGAAAATATCGACAGCGTTACACTTAGACCCGATTTTGAGGGGATTGAGACAAAACGTTGCGCGAGAATAGGCGCAACGCTTGATGTTACACTTAGACCCGATTTTGAGGGGATTGAGACCACTGCTATACTGATAAGGAACGAATTAGCGAATGGTTACACTTAGACCCGATTTTGAGGGGATTGAGACTTTACGAACTTAGTCAGCTCAATAGTCAATACTTGTGTTACACTTAGACCCGATTTTGAGGGGATTGAGACTTCTTCCATTTTGCCTGTCCTTGTTGTTTTCTGGTTACACTTAGACCCGATTTTGAGGGGATTGAGACCTGCTCCCACAGTCATAGCTCCGACTAACTTCGGTTACACTTAGACCCGATTTTGAGGGGATTGAGACGGGATAAAGTTGGTTATAACGTCCTTATAACCGTTGTTACACTTAGACCCGATTTTGAGGGGATTGAGACTTCCCCGCTCCGTCTGTAGATAACAAAATCTTGCGGTTACACTTAGACCCGATTTTGAGGGGATTGAGACCCCGCCCTTACATTGTCTCGGAGACTATTTTTAGTTACACTTAGACCCGATTTTGAGGGGATTGAGGCTTCTTTGTGTTCATAACGTTACCAGTAGCTTGGCGGATCGTAGCGTTTGGGGCGTGAAGCGATTTAATTATCCGCGCTTTACTACAATTTGCGACTTTTTATTAAGGGAAAAATAAATGCTATTGGCGGGATTATTATCGCTTGTTAGCGGTTGGATTGGATTTCTTGGCGGCATAGGAATGCCGTTTAACAAGGCGTCGCGATAGCGCTTGCCCTGCTTGGCGTAGCCATAGCCGTATATGCGGCATACGCGCATATCCAAGCGGCAAAGTTGCGCGGCTTTAACGGCGTTCATTTGAAAGTCATTACGATCTTGGCGTTTTGCGGGCTTATCGTAGGGCTTGCGTGGATAGTCGCGCTTGCGCCGGTATTTTTATGGCGACCAAACGACGGCAAATGGATATGGGAAAAAGCGTAGCAAACGAGTAACAAACGTTAAGAGGGCGTTGGCGCTCTCCGATCCTTGCCTAACCGCTATCCTCCCTTCGCCATTTTAAGATCATTTATCAGCGAAAACGGAGGATATTGTTTGGCTCTCTCAATCAGATCGTCGGCGTTCAACTCAAGCGCGTCAGTAGAGAAAGGTATCAGATTGATCGCCTTTCTCCGTTCTTGGTTATACAGGTTTGTGCAACATAGTCTATTTTCTCGCGATCTGCTTGCTCGAATTGATCGCCCGCGCTATTGATTATCTCGAACTTTGAAGGCGACCTACAAACAAAAGCGCAACTAGCGCAAACATAATCCCGCGTAACCATCTATCAGCCTAGCGCGCTTAACCGAAGTTTATCGATTGTTTTCTATTTTACCTTTTCGACGTATTCTCCCGTCGTCGTATCAACTTTGATTGTTTCGCCCTCTAAGACGTGGTAGGGAACTTGGACGGTAACGCCGGTTTCAAGTTTAGCGGGTTTTTTGCTGCCGCTGGAAGTGTCGCCTTTGAAATTGGGCGGCGCTTCCACGACCTTTAGCGCTACGGTTAGCGGCGGTTCTACGCTGATAGGTTTGCCGTTGTGAAACTGAACGGTAACTTCCGTATTTTCGACAAGCCAATTAGCCGTTTCTCCAACCTGATCGGCGCTAAAACCAAGCTGTTCGTAGCTAGTCGTGTCCATAAACTGAAAGTGTTCGCCGTCTTTGTAGAGATATTGCATCGTCGTGTCGTTTAGATCGGGCTTTTCCGCCTTGTCGCCCGCGTGAAATGTGTTTTCAATCACGCGCCCGTCAAGGAGCGATTTGATCTTTGTGCGAACAAAGGCGGGACCTTTGCCCGGTTTGACGTGTTGATACTCCACGATCTTGTAAGGAACGCCCGCAAGCTCGATTTTAAGACCCTTTTTCAGATCGCCCATGCCATATGTCATCTTAAACTCCTATGTTGGTGAAAATCAACGGATTAAAGCTCCGCGTAAGAAACCCTGATCGCTTCGGGCAACGCCGCGAGAGCGTCGAGAACGCCGCGCGAAACGTCGTTATCGACAATGATCAGCGCCATAGCCTTGCCAAACTTATCGCGCCCCAGACGAAAATCGGCTATGTTGATTTTATTGTCGCCAAGCAACGTTCCCACTTTGCCGATCACGCCGGGCAAGTCGTTGTTTTTGAACAGGATCATCTTGCCCTTTGGCAGAACGTCCATATCGAAGCCGTTGATATCGACAATGCGCGGGCTTTCGTTGCCAAAGAGAATGCCGCTGATATAAACGCTCTCGTTATCGTCGCTTGCGCGGACGGTTACAAGGTTTTTATAGGGCGATTCGCCTTCGTCTATGCGCGTCGTAATCTCTAGCCCGCGCTCTTTGGCTACAAACGGCGCATTGACGTAATTGACTTTTTCGGCGATCGCTTTGTTTAGCGCGCCGACGGCGGCAAAAACGCCTAGCGATTCCAAAAACTCCGCCACTTCGCCGTTTGCGCTCACGCTAACCGATCGAATAGAGCTTTTTAGCGTCTGCGCCGCAAGGAACGCCATTCGCTGCGTTAGCTCGCAGTAAGCGCTAGCCCACGCGGGCATCGCGCCCTCTTTGATCGGCAGATTCAGAGCGTTCGGATAGCTTACGCCGCGCAAAACTTCCAACGCGTTTTCAGCCGACTGAACGGAGATGTTGATCTGGCTTTCAATCGTGTTCGCGCCTAAGTGCGGCGTAACGGATACGTTCGGCAGATCAAGCAGAGGGTGATCGGTTGCGGGTTCTTTTGCGAATACGTCCAATCCCGCGAAACGCACTTTGCCCGATTTCAAAGCCGCGACAAGGTCGTCTTCGTTGTATAGCCCGCCGCGCGCTACGTTGATCAAAATTACGCCGTCTTTCATCTTGGCGATCTCTTTGGCGGTAATAACGTTTGTCGTTTCTTTGTTTTTGGGGGTGTGAATGGTGATTATATCACAGGCGAGAATATCGTCGAAGTTGGTCGTAAAGGTCATACCCAGCGAGGTAACTTTGCTTGGTTGAACGTACGGATCGAAAGCGATAATCTCCATTCCAAACGCCTGAGCGCGAGTCGCGACTTTCGCGCCGATATTGCCAAATCCGATCACGCCCAGCTTCTTGCCAAGTAGCTCCGTGCCATACCAGTTTTCGCGTTTCCATACGCGCTTTTCTTTCAATTCGTTGTGCGCGTTGACAAACGATCGCGCCGAACAGACGAGATGGCACATCGTCATCTCGACGGCGGCGATCGTGTTTGCCGTAGGTACATTCATAACGACGATACCGCGCTTGGAACACTCGTCGATATCGACGTTATCGACCCCAACGCCCGCCCGAATCACGTATTTGAGCTTTTTGGCGGCTTCAAGAAACTTGGTATCTACGGGAGTAGAACTGCGCGTGATCGCCAGCTCCGCCTCGCCTAGCATACCGAATAGTTTCTCTTTGGGCGAGTCGTAGGCGATCGTTAGATCGACCTCTTTGGCGTTTTTTAGTATCTCTACGCCCTTTTCGTGAATATGATCGCAGATAATAACCTTTTGCTTCATTATCGTCCCTTTAATATGGTTTAGGCTCTTCTATCGTTAATAGCGTCGCTTTTAGATCGTAGGTTGCAAGCTCTTTGATCAGCTCCTCAGCCGCAAGCGGATCTTTGATCGTTAGGCGAATATCGTAAAACTCGCCCTCTTGCGCTTTGCTCGCGATCTTGCGCGATTCAAAAAAATAGTTCAAACAGCGCTTTTGGAAGCGATCGGGATTATCGAATCGCAAGATCAGCGAAACGTTTATACGAAACTTAGGATCGACCAAATCCCAACTAATCGCGCCCTCTTCGGCAGGCAAGCGCAAAGCCTCTTGCGGCTTTGCCATCTCCTGCATCCATTCGGGCGTGAAAAGTTTGCTCTCCTGCGCGATCGCCTCTTCCTCGCGGCGCAAAGCGCTACTATCGACGACAATCCGATCGGGACTCCAGCCCGTTTCGACCCGCGTCGTCCTCCACGCGAAGATCGCTCCCAGCGCGATAAAGATCAACGCGAAAAACGCAACGCTCCAAACGCCGCGCATTGTTTCTCTGCCATTTTATTTTTTTAGCGTTCCCCTGATCGCGTCGCCTAAAGTCGTGCGTTCGTCGCCGTTAAAGTTTTTCAAAACGTCGCGCTCTTTTTGCTTTTCAAGACGGCGCACCGATAGGCGAATACGTCCTTTTTTCGGCTCCATCGTCGCTATGCTAGCTTCGATCGTATCGCCGATCTTGACCTCTTCAAACTTAAGCGGCGCTAGGTCTTCTACGCGAATAATCGCGTCGACTCCGTCTTCTAAGCGCACAAAAACGCCAAAATCTTTAACGTCGCGCACTACGCCTTCGACAATATCGCCGATTTGCAATCTCTTGGCGTAAGCCTCGATCGGGCTTTCGACTAGGGCTTTTCTGCTGAAACTAAGCCGTTCGTTATCGACGTCGATCTTGATAAGCGCCACTTCGACCTCGTCGCCCTCTTTGAAAAGGGTTTTGGCGCTTTCGGAGCGGTTCCAACTGCACTCTTCGTTGTGAAGCAAACCCTCTACGCCGTCTATGCGCACAAACGCGCCAAACTCTTTAAGCGAAGAGATAACGCCGTTTATACGATCGCCGACCCTGTATTTCTTTGCGAACTCTTCAAAGGGCTTGGGTTGAAGCTTTTTAAGCGAAACGCGCAAACGCTGATTTTCTACGTCTAGCGCGATCACCTCGACCTCGATCTCCTGTCCGATCTGCAAAACTTCGCTTGGGTGTTTTATATCTTTATCCCAGCTCATTTCGCTGATATGCAAAAAGCCTTCGGTGTCGTTGCCCAAATCGACAAACGCGCCGTAAGCCTCCATATTCGCCACGCACACCTTGATCGTGTCGCCCACCTCTAACTGCTCTTTGATCTCCTGCCAAGGATTAGGCTGAGTGGCTTTGATCGAAAAGCTAACGCGGCTTTTGCCCTTGTCGTAACCCACGACTTTCACGGGAACGACGTCGCCCTCTCTATAATGCGCGGAGGGATTAACAGGACCTTTGTGGCTAATCTCGGTGTAATGCACCAGCCCTTCCACCCCATTGACCTCGACAAACATTCCGTAGTTTTGAATACGCCGCACCGCTCCGTCGAGTATATCCTCGTTTTCGATTAGCTTTTTGATCGCCTCTCTGCGACTTTTACGCAACGAATTCAGATACGATCGGCGCGAAAGCACAAGCGTTCCGCTCGTTTCGTCCATCTTGACCAAACGCGCCGTTACGCTCTTACCGATCTGTTTAGAATCGGGCTTAAACGCCGCGAGTATCGTCGGCATAAAAAACTCCACGCCGTTTGAATCGACGACGTAGCCGCCTTTGTTTTTGCCTACGACCTTACCCGTAATATCGATCGGCTTCGACGTTTCGCCTTCGGCTTTTCGCTCCGCGATAAACTCCGCGATCTTTTTGCGTTTAAGAGCCTTTTTATACGAAAGTCGCTTACCAACGACGACGAGAGGAATCTCGTCGCCCTCTTTGAAAAGCAAATCGCCTTGGCTATCCTTGATCTCCGCGAGATCCAATCGGCTGTCAAACTTACCGCCTACGTTTATATAAGCCGCGTTGTCGGTAATCTTTGCGATCGTTCCCGTCAATAACTGCTCGCGCGCGCCGCCTTCGTCCTTAATAGACTGTTCGTAGAGCGTCTTAAAATCTTCCGCATCGCTAATATCGATGTCCTCTAACTCTTTGCCCATTCAAACCCTTTTTTACTTCCCAAAAGATGATTTTAGTCTAACGCCGCTAAAAGCTCAAAAAGCCTCGATCGTTTTTAGCGCTTCTTCGATAATCCAATCGGGGGTAGAAGCGCCCGCGCTTACCCCGCAAAGGCTCTTATTTTTGAACCACTCGCGCCTCAATTCAACCGCGTCCTCGACAAGAAAAGAGTCCGCGCAAAGCTCTGCGGCGATCGCGTATAACTGCTTGGTATTAGAGCTATTTTTGCCTCCGATGATAACCATTATATCAACTTCTTTCGCAAGCTCTCTAGTCGCCTCCTGATTATCGTAAGTGGCGTTACAGATCGTATTAAAAACGCGAAGCTCTTTAGTTTTTGCTATTAGCGCGACGGCTACTTCGTTAAAAGAGGCGATCGACTTCGTGGTTTGACTGATCAGCGCGATGCGATCGGCTAAATCAATATCCTCCAGATCGGCGGGATTCGCCGCGACCGCCGCGTTTTTATCGGCGTAGCTTAAAACCCCCTTGACTTCGGGGTGCGTTCGATCGCCAAAGATGACTACCTGATAACCTTCGGCGCTCATCGCTTCGGCGATCTTTTGCGGTTTCGTAACGTACGGGCAGGTCGCGTCGATAATCGCGCCCGCCGTCGCCAATAGTTTCGCTTTCGCCTCTTTTTCCACGCCGTGCGTGCGAATGATCGCCGCGTCGCTTTTGGCGATCTCGTCGATATTGTTAGTCAGCCGAACGCCGAAGTTCTTTTCAAGCCGCTCGATCTCTCTGCGGTTATGAATCAGCTCGCCGATCACGATAGCGTTGGGCGCGCCCTCGGCCAGCCTGATCGCCCGTTTCACGCCAAAACAAAAACCGTAGCTATCGGCTAATTTAATTTTCAACCGTCTGTTCCTCGATCGCCCCGCCAAGCGATCGGTAGATCTCTAAAAAGTTTGGAAAGCTGGTCGCGACGCACTCTGAATCATTAACGATGATTTCGCCGTCCGCCCGAAGCGCCGCGACGGCAAAGCTCATCGCTACGCGGTGATCGCCAAAGCTATCGACGATCGCGCCGCCAACCCTCTCTTGCCCCGCGATCTCGAAGCCGTCCGGCAACTCTTTTGCCAAAACGCCGCATTTAATCAGATTGCCGACGACGCTTTTGATCCGATCGCTCTCTTTGACGCGCAGTTCCGCCGCGTTTGTTACTCGGCTGACTCCCCGCGCAAACGCAAAGGCGATCGCCATAGCGGGCAGTTCGTCGATAAGCCACGAAACGTTTTTGTTAATTTCGATCGCGTTTAGCTCGCCGTAGCGAACGCGAATGTCGCCGATTGGCTCGAAGTCGTTTTCTTTTTCGATAAACTCGACTTTTGCGCCCATATCGCGTAGAACCTTGTAAGCCTCGATTCTAGTCGGATTGAGAGTAACGTTTTTCAAAAGCAGATCGCTACGCGGGGTTATCGCCGCCGCTACCGCGAAAAAAAAGCCGCTGGAAGGATCGCAAGGGACGCGAAGATTCAGCGGTTTTAACGGAGCGGTTTTTTTTGCGATCGCTATTTTGCCGTTTTGAACGTGAATATCCGCGCCCATAGCCTTAAGCATACGCTCCGTGTGATCGCGGCTAAGTTCGGGTTCGCAAAATATCCCGCCGTTCGCGTTTATACCCGCTAGGATCAGAGCGCTTTTTACCTGCGCGGAGCTAACTAGACTTTCGTAGTCGAAAGACGCTAGGTTTGGGTTTCCCCTAATGGCGATCGGCGCGTAGCTCGCCTCTTTTCGCCCGTCGATCGACGCGCCAATCTCCTTTAGCGGCGCGACGACGCGCTTCATCGGGCGGTTGTTCAGATATTTATCGCCGCTAAGAGCAAAAAAGCCGCTTTGCGAAGAGAGTAAGCCGATAAAGAGCCGCATAGCCGTCCCCGCGTTGCCGCATTCAAGATAGTCGCTTGGCTCCTCGATTGCGCTTGGCGGCTCGATTCTGAGCGTTTCGCCGCTAAAGCCGACCTTTGCGCCCAAACGTTCGACGATCGAAAGCGACCGAAGCGTGTCTTCCGCGCGTAAAAAGTTAGCCGCGATCGAAGGACGATCGCTAAGAAGCGAAAAGATCGCTACGCGGTGCGAGATCGATTTGTCGCTGGAAAGCGCCGCAACCTCGCCGCCAATCGTTTTAGCGCTCGCGACGATCAGGCGTTTCATCGCAAAACCGCGCCAAATTCGGCGTTTAGTTTCGTAAGAACAAGATCGGTAATCGCGGCGAGGCGCTCTTCCGAAAGCGTCTTTTCAAAGGGGTGGATAACCAGCCGCAGAGTCAAACTATGCTTTTCGCCAAGCGTTCCGTCGTCGTAAACGTCGATCGCCGCGATTCTCTTTAAGTCCGTTATTTTAAGCGACGCGATCGCCTCTTTTATCTCGCCGAAACGGAGTTTTTTATCGACGACGACGCTTAAATCCCTTTCGACCGGTTGCAGGCGGCTGAAGGTTTTCGCGCTAAAAACGCGCTCGGAGATCTTATCCAGATTGATTCGCGCCGTAAATGTCGCCTCGCTTAGATCGAGATGTTTAACCAGACGCAAATTGAGTTTGCCGATCTCGCCGATCTCTTCGCCGTTTGCGACGATTTTTGCCGACTGACCGCTTTGCAAATACTCAAAATCGCGCTCTTTGAGAGAAAAATCCAGCGTCGCGCCCGCGATCAAGGAGGCGAAGCTAAAGAGATCGATATTTGCCGTTTTGCCGCGATTGCCGATAAAAGCCGCCTCTTTTTCGCCGCTGAAAATAAAAGCTATCTCGCGGGATTGAACGCGGTTTTCGTCGTAAATATCGCCTATTTCGAAAAGCCTGACGCTCGATCTGCCCTTAGCGCGGTTTTTCGCGGCGGCTTCCGCAAGGTTGATTAGAAGCGTCGGACGGAGCGCGTTAAGGTTTGAAGCGATCGGATTGGCGATATTTAGATTTGAGGGAATCTGTTTGAAGCCAAACTTTTTCGCCGTTTTCTGATCGCAAAAGACAAAATGTAGCGACTCGTTAAAACCGCTTGCGGCGGCGCGGTTTGCAAGGCTTCTTTCAAGGCGAAAACGCCGCCAGCCAACGGAAACGGAGCGTTTCGCGTTCGTTAAAAGCGGTTTTGACTCGATCGCGTCGATCCCCGAAATACGCATTACCTCCTCGATCAGATCGGCTTCGTTGGTTAGATCGTGCCGCCAGGCGGGAGGCGTAACCAAAAAGCTATGCTGATCGCCGTTTGCCTGAACGCTTGCGCCTAGTCGCTTGAGTATAGAGGCGGTCTGATTTTTGGCGATCGTCCGTCCTAGCGCCCCGCTAACCTCTCTGGAGTCGATGGCGATCGTCCGCGCTCTGATATTAGGCGCGTAGCTAAGGGATTGCGAATAGAAAAAGGTGTGGCTAACGCGGGAGAGAAGCTCGTCTAAAAAGCGCGTTCCTCGCGCAAGATCTGGTTCGCTTCCTTTGAAGGCTCTGTTAAAAAGCGCGTCGCCGGATAGTTTAAGCTCGTAAGCGCGTTTGGAAAGCTCTTCGGGCGGCGCGAAAAAGGCTTCGATCGCGATGAGCGGGCTTATGTCCGTAGCGGCAAACTGCGGATCGGCTTCAATGCCGATCGTTTCTATTTTGCGTTCGGTTACCGCGTCGATCAGCAGGTTTAGCCCGTTTTGCCTAACAAGTCGTAATTCCGCTCTAGGCGCTCCGCTACCCAGTTTCGTCAGATCGTAGGCGCGAAACAAAACGCCCGTCGTCAAAGTCGCGTAGGAGATCAGCGCGTCGATACGCTTATTAAAATATACGCCCGAAAACTCTAAGCGAAGCCGAGTTGTAAGCGGCAGTTCTAACCCGCGATTTTCTAAAGCGTTGATCAAAACGCTCGCCGTCGCCTCCCGATCGCTCGTTAGGTTTAATATCCGCCCGATTCCTCTGGCGCTCTCGTTGCGCGTTTTGCGTTCGCTTAAAAGCGGCGTTTCCAGCGCGGCGCAGAGTTCTCTCGCCAAGCCATAAACGCTAGAACAGTCGCCGCGATTGGCGGTTAGCTCCGCTTCAAAAACCGTGTCGGCGAGCGCGGGATAGTCGTTTAACTTCGCGCCCGCTTCAAGCGCGCCAATCGAGTTATCCAGATGTAAAATCCCGTCGTTTAACGCGCCCAAACCAAGCTCTTTAGACGAGCAGATCATTCCAAAACTCTTTACGCCGCGAATCTTCGCTTCGGTTATAACGTCGCCGTCGGGCAGTTTAGCGCCAATCGTAGCTACGGGAACAAACCGCCCCGCTTCTACGTTGCGCGCGCCGCAGACGATCGTAAGCGTCCGATCGCCTACGTCGACTTCGCATACGCTTAATTTTTCCGCGCTCTCGTGTTTTTTAACGCCGACGATCTTGCCGACGACGATACGATCGTCAAAGGCGATCTTTCTTACGCTTGCGATCTCGTGTCCGATCCGCACAAAGGTTTGCGCGATCTGTTGGTCGCTAAGGGCGCTTAAAGGGATAAACTCGTTTAGCCAGCTTCTAGTTACGGTCATCTAAATTGCTCCAAAAGGTCAAGATCGCCGTCAAAGAGCGATCGCAGATCGCCTATGCGGTATTTGAGCGTGGCGAGCCTTTCTACGCCCATTCCAAAGGCGTAGCCGCCGACGTTTTCGTAGCCGACCGCCTTAAAGACGTTTGGATCGACCATTCCGCAGCCCAAAACCTCCAGCCAGCCCGTGTTTTTGCACATTCGACACCCTTCGCCGCGGCAAAATATGCAGCCCACGTCGACTTCGGCGCTAGGTTCCGTGAAAGGAAAAAAGCTAGGGCGAAAGCGAACGGGAAAGTCGCCGAAAAAGCTATTGAGAAAATCTTCTAAGATATGTTTGAGATTGGCGAAGCTGATCGCGCCTTTTTCATCGATGGCAAGCCCTTCGACCTGATGAAACATCGGCGTGTGCGTCAGATCGTAATCGGGGCGAAAAACCGCTCCGGGCGCGATCATTCTGATCGGAGGCTTTTCCGAGAGCATAGTTCGTATCTGAACGGGAGATGTGTGCGTGCGCAAAAGCAGACCGTCGTTCATATAAAACGTATCCTGCATCTCTCTTGCGGGGTGGTATTTGGGCAAATTGAGCGCCTCGAAGTTATGAAACTCGTCTTCTACCAGAGGCCCCGTTTTAATCTCGAAGTTCATACTTAAAAAATACTCGACAATCTCTTCCATTGCGCGGTTGATCGGGTGCAACGATCCGCCGCGATCGAAAGCGTCAAAAAGCGTAACGTCCAACGCCTCTTTTTGCGATCTTTGCGCGATCTCTTGATTTTCCAGCTCCGCTCGTTTCGCGGCGATCGCGTTTGTAAGCTCGGTTTTTTGGCGGTTAAGCTCGGCGGCGATCTGCGCCTTTTCTTTTGGCGAAGCCTCTTTGAGAGCGGCGAAACCTTCGCTGATCGCGCTTTTTTTGCCTAGCAGTTCGGCGCGAAGTTTTTCAAGCGCGTCGATCGACGAAACGTCATTGATTCTTGCGATATTTTCCAAATGTCAGCCTTTGCGGATTTTTGGGAGCGTAATTGTAATGAATACGCCGTTAAGCTACGCGACAATCGCCGCTTTCAAGCAAAAATCGCGCCTATATAGTAAAAAGGCGTAAATCCAAATCAAGACCAACGCATTTGTAAAACCTACGCATTATCGGTAAAACCGCCGCATTTAGTCATTCCCGCGCAGAGCGATAGCTTTCGCTAGAATGACAAAGAATATCGCGCAGATAACGACGAAACGCTATAAACCTTGCGTTCCTTATCTAGTCGTTCTCGCTACTTTATCGACGCGTCGCACATATCGAGTTCGCGCGCTTTTTTAATATCGTCGTTTGATTTGCTTAGATTGCCTAAACTTCTATACGACTTGCCGCGATCGCAATAAGCTAACGCAAGATTTTTCTTGTCGATTGTTTTGGCGGCGCTAAATATATCGACGGCTTTATTGAAATCGGCGATCGCTTTGTCGTGTTCTTTTAATCCTGCGTAAGCCTTGCCGCGACTGTGATACGCATAAGCGAAATTCGGATCAAGTTTAAGCGAGCGATCAAGATCGGCAAGCGCTTTTTTGTAATCGCCTAATTCAACGTAAGCGTATCCGCGACTATTATAAGCGTTCGCGTTATTTGGATCGATCTTAATCGCTTGGTTGTAGTCGGCGATTGCTTTACTATAACTGCCTGTATTATTTCTTAGAGCTTGTAGATGCTTCTCTACTACGCTGTAATCAGCATTTTCTTGATCGTTATTACCATCATTGTTTAACTTGGCGTAAGCGTTTCCGCGATTATTGTAAGCCTTCGCATAGTTTGGATCGATCTTGATCGCTTGCGTCCAGTCGTCGATCGCCGTGTTATAGACGCCTAAATAATATAAAGAGTTTCCGCGATTATTGTAAGCGTTCGCGTTATTTGGATCGATCTTGATCGCTTGCGTATAATCGGCGATCGCTTTGTCTGTATCGCCTAATTTTTCATAAGCGTTTGCGCGATTATTGTAAGCGTTCGCGTTATTTGGATCGATCTTGATCGCTTGCGTCCAGTCGTCGATCGCCGTGTTATAGTCGCCTAAATTATAGTAAGCGTATCCGCGATTATTGTAAGCCCGCGTGTTTTTTGGATCGATCTTAATCGCTTGCGTCCAGTCGTCGATCGCCGTGTTATAGTCGCCTAAATCAGCGTAAGCGACTCCGCGATTATAGTAAGCTTCGGCAAGTTTCGGGTTTATCTTGATCGCTTGCGTCCAGTCGTCGATCGCCGTGTTATAGTCGCCTAAATTATAGTAAGCGTTTCCGCGATCAAAATAAACGCTCGCATTATTTGGATCAATCTCGATCGCTTGAGTGTATAATGCTATAGTCTCCCTGAGGTCTTGTTTTGCTTTTGCTTGATTAAGTATTTCCTTTACTATTTGTTTTTCTGACTTAAATATATTGGGTAAAACTTCTGGAATTTCCTGATCATTATAAGCATTATAAGCCCAGAGACCGAAAATGATCAACGCAACGAGTATTAAGTTATAAATATCGTTTTGCTTAGTTGATTGGCTTTTGTCGTCGCGTAAAATCAAAGCTAATAGTTCGACGGCTTCTGTGGCGGCGGTTTCGTCTATAAAATGATCGTCTTTTAGAAGGCGAATTTGCTGTTTTTTGCAGAGCGCCAGATCGCTTGCGTCGGCGATCGCTTGTCCCGCGCCCGCTTCAATGGCGATTAAGAGTAAATCTCGCTCTTTCGAAAATCCATTTTGCAAATAATCTTCAATATGCTCTTTGCACTTTTCGGCGTTAATCAAGGTATCTTTGCCTTGCTCTTTAACCAGCCGCTCTACAATCGCTACAAACTTTGCGTCCACTTTGCGTCCTTTCTTTTTTGGTTAATCGCGCAATAGTTTTTCTTGCGCCATCTTTTGCAATAATTCGCATTCGCCTAATTCGCACGCTTTGCGAGCGTCATTTGTGGCGCTTTTATAATCGCCTAACTTGGCGTAGGCTTCTGCGCGATTATTGTAAGCGTCCGCATAATTCGGAACGATCTTAATCGCTTGAGTGAAATCGGCGATCGCTTTGCCTATATCGCCCAACTTGACGTAAGCGTATCCGCGACTTCTGTAACTGTACGCCATTTTTGGTTCGATCCTAATCGCTTGCGAGTGGTCTGCAATCGCTTTATTATAATCGCCTAAATTGAAGTAAGCGGCTCCGCGAATATTGTAAGCCCACGTGTTTTTTGGATCAATTGTAATTGCTTGGTTGTAATCGGCGAACGCTTTGCTTGTATCGCCTAAATTAACGTAAGCGTATCCGCGATTAATGTAAGCCCACGTATATTTTGGATCGATCTTGATCGTTTCCGTATATTGTTTGATCGCTTCTTGCCAATCGCCGCGATCTCGCGCCGTTAAACCGCGA
>JAISOU010000040.1 GCA_031275395.1 Helicobacteraceae bacterium
GAAAAATGTTTGTACTTGGATGAAAATGGAATGCCATTATATTCGGATCATGCTCACTTAAGCGCAATGGCGGGCGGGCGTTTTTTAGTAGAGAAAGTATTAAAACCGTATTTGGACGAGAAATAATCTCGCCCAACTCTCGTCCGCTTTAACGCTAATGATTGGTCGGCTGAATGTCGGCGTTGTCGCCCTGATTGTTTTCAATAAAGCTCCATAGGCGATCGGCGGCTAACAGATAGCGCTTTGCCGTTTCGGAGTTTGGCTGATGAAATACGATCGGTTTTCCGTTGTCGCCGCCTTCTCGAATCCCCTCTTCGATCGGGATCTCGCCAAGCGTTTGCGTTTTATACTCTCGCGCTAGCGCTTCGGCGCTTCCTTTGCCAAAAATGTCATACTCTTTATTACAGCACGGGCAGATAAATCCGCTCATATTTTCCACAATACCCGCGATCGGAATACGCATTTTGACAAACATATCAAGCCCGCGTTTAGCGTCGTCCAAAGCCACCGTTTGCGGCGTAGTAACGATCGCGCCCGCACTAACGGGGACAGATTGAGCCAAACTTAACTGCGCGTCGCCCGTGCCGGGAGGCATATCCATAAACAATACGTCAAGCTCTCCCCACGCCACGTCGCCAAAAAACTGCTCTATCGTTTTGATAATCATAGGTCCCCGCCATATAAGCGCCTGCGCGGGTTCTAAGATCACGCCCATACTCATAACCTTTACGCCATAAGCTTCCAGCGGCGTTACGCGATCGCCGATCGATTTAAGTTTTTCGTTTTCAAGCCCCATCATTCTAGGAACGTTTGGCCCGTAAATATCCGCGTCTAAAACGCCTACTCTTTTACCCTGCATAGCCGTCGCGATCGCCAGATTAACCGCAGTCGTGCTTTTACCCACGCCGCCTTTTCCGGAGCTGATCATCACAAAACGTTTGATGCTCGGCGCCAGATTTTTGCCGCGCGAACTCGTCTCTTTGGGGGCTTGCGGTTGTTTGAGGTTTAGAACGACGTTTTTATGCCCTTTGTCGCTAAAGGCTTTGGCGATATTTGCTCGCAATTCGTCGGCGATCTCTTGCGAAGAGGCGGCGATCTCTAAATCGATTGCGATCTGATCGCCTTTTATCTCTATATTCTTTACAAAATCATAGCTAACAATATCCCGCTCAAAATTAGGATATTTAACTCCGCTCAAAATGGCTTTTACTTCGTTTTCCGTCATTTTATTCCTTCAATTAAAAGCGACAATCTTAATAAAGCTTTGCTTACGCTCTGCGCTTGTCGCGCTAAAACGCGATGAAAATCAGGCGCTTTTACTTTTCAGCGCGGCGACGTATTCGGGATATTTTCCGCCCAACACTTTGAAATTATCCAAAATTCGCTCCATATCCGCCTTATTTAATCCGTAGATTTTTGCGACTATCAGATCGTTTTTGATCTTAAGGTAATCGACGGCTTTTTTACTCTTTGGAATATCGTCCTCGCTAATGCCCAGCTCGTCGATAATTTCTCTAAACGGCTCGCCGCCAAAATAAAAGGTTAATTTAGCGGCGTTAATAACCAATAGGCGATAATCGTCGTTTTCCATTATCGCCTGATCGCTAGGTTGCGGCATAGGCAGGCGAACTAGATAGGTTTTGCTAACGTGAATCTGAACCATATTGCGAATAATATAATCGGCTACGATTGAATTAAAGATCGACATAGCAAACAATAGTCTGATTATAGAAACCTCGTTTATCTCAATTCCATCCTCAAAGAGCGTATAGCGTTTTGCTATGCTAGCAAACAAAGTGTGTCCATACCCGCAATTTTTTGGAATTAAACTTGATATTAACGTTCGCTCGTTAGTATCGCTCGCCACGTCTCGAAAAGCCAGCCTATAAAACTCTCGATCGTATCTGATGAATGGAAGGAGCGAAGCGACTTCTCTCTCTCTCTCTCTCTCTCTCTCTCTCTCTCTCTCTCTCTCTCTCTCTCTCTCTCTCTCTCGGTAGGCGGCGGTCTAATTCTCTTAAAACGGCTTCTTTTTTAGAAAGTTTTCGATCGTTTGCGTCAAGATCGATTAGCGGATAAATATCGTCGATCATTCGCGCAATCTCTTTGCTCTCTAAACGCTTATCAAACTCGTTTGGATCTAAAAAGCGCGTAGGTTCGGCGTGGCGCGGATTAAACTGCCAGATCATTTTGCCTTCACAAAGCGGTAGATAATCGTTTTGCCGCGTTTCCTTGAAAATATCCCTATCGTTTGTCATATTTAGTTCGCCGCGAAAATCAAGCCAATCTAAATCTAACGGCGAAAACTTAGCGTATAAGCGATCCAGCAGATCAAGCTCCTCTTTATCTCTGATCTCCATTATCGCCCATTGATTTGGGCTTAAACGCTTAAGCGTATCGAGAGGGTAGATAATCGTTTGCGACGGATCGTTAAGCGCGATCGGATCAGTTTTATAAAAAAATGATTTTATATTGTCGGTTTTGCCGCCTTTATCAATGCCAATCAGCGCGAATTTGTAGCTTCTATGAACGTCGTGAAAAAGCCCTTTGCTGTTTTCAAAACTATATAAAAAATCAAGTTTGTAATTTTCTAAAATATATTTGCGAAGCTGCATACTGCCCTCCTCAAACATAAGCGCGGAGGGCAGACAATAATTAAGGCTTCCGTTCTCGTTTAACAGCGATAAGTTACGCTCCACAAAAAATCTAAATAGATTGCCGTGTCCGCTATCCACGTTGAGAGGATAGCCGCGTTTATAGTAATCGTTAATCGCATCGATATATTCCTTTTGCTTCCAATAGGATTTGCGAATACGATCTTCAAGCATTAGATCGCGTTTTATTTGTTCTCTTTCCCGATCGGATCGCGTTCGGTAAGAGCTAATATGTTGCGAGAAAAAATCCGGATCGAAAAACATTGTTTTATCCCACGGCGGATTGCCTATAACGCAATCAAACGCCGCTACGTCGGCAAAGATCGCTTCGTAATGAAACGGCGCGTAAAGATCGATTTTTAACGAAGCGTTTATTTCGTCGATCTTTTCGCTGTCCAGATCGCTTAAACGCTCTAACGCGTCGTGCCATTTAATAATAACGTCTTTGGCGCTTTGCTTGTCTTTTGTTTCAAGTTTCGCTTTAAGGGCGATATTTAGCGCCAAATTCGCCTTTTTTAATTTCGGCGCAATTTCGTCGATATACAACCCTTTTGAGCGAGCGACCTCTTCGCCTGTCGCGTCGCTTGCGTTTTGCAGTTTTATTAACGCCTCTTTTGCTTCGTCGATAATTTTTCGCGGCTCTACGCCAAACAATGCGCCGCCGCCTATAATCTCCAGCGCTTCGTCGATCGACAGCCCTATTAACGAATTTCCGCGCTGAATATGATGTTCTATAAAGCTAAGCGGCGTGCCAAATATAAAACTTTTTAGCCATAACGCCAGTTTTGTTAATTCAACGGCAAAAGGATTAAGATCGACGCCATAAACGCATTTTTTCAGCAGTATTCGCCGTAATACGTCAAGCTCGTCGATCTTTGTTTGAACGCCGAATTTTTCGCGTTCGTTTTCGATCCTCAGTTTATCGGTTTCAATCAACGTTTTAAGATCGGGATTTTCGTCTATACGCTCCAGCGCGACGCTTGTTAGATAATCGATCGCCGCCAGTAGAAAATGTCCGCTGCCGCAAGCGTTATCGAGTATCCTAATTTCGTCGGTTCGTTTTTTGCGCTCTAGCGCTTTATCGATCGCGTTTTTAACGAGAAAACTAACAAGCGGCGTGGGAGTGTAATAGCTCGCCGTACTTTTTCTTTCCGCGCTTGGCGCGTCAAACAATAAAGAGCCTTTCGGACGCTTTTTATCGGTTACGATATCTATATCTTTTTTTGCTTTTATTCTTGCGTAATCGTATTCGTTGTAAATACCGTAAGATGCCCGATCGTTTTTGCTTTTCCATCTAAGTTCATAGGTAGTTTCGTAGCTTACGCCAAAACGATAGCTTAATAATCCTTCGTAGATCGTGCCTAAATGCTCGATCGAGATCGCGGCGAAATCTCTTTTGATCGCCTTATAATCAAGATCGATAAATAAAAGCGACTCTAAAATCTCTTTCAAAGCGTCGTCGTCGAATAATTTTGCGTGAGAAAACAATTTAATTCTTGATTGTTCAAATAGTCCGCCGTTAAAAAGCGGCATATCAATATCGCTATCTCCGCGATCGATTGCGTCAAAAAGCCTTTTTAGCTCTCTCCAACCGCGATAGCTTTTTACGTCGTTTTGATTTTGGGCGCATTCGCGCAAGATTCGTTCAAGATTAAATTCCTCTTTTGCCTGATGATCCGTAAGTTCTTTTTTGAGGCGTTCGCCGACATAAGCGATAAACAGCAGTCGAAAAAGCAGATATAGCGAGCCTTCATAAACTTCGCCGATCGCCTCTTGCGCGTTAGATCCGATTTTTTCGGTAAGCGACGTATATAGAGTATCGCCGATAAGTTTGAATAAAGATTCTCTGCTTTCGTCGCCATAGATAACCGATTTGAGGTCGTCTTCGGCTTTTAATTTTATATCTTCGTCAAGTTTTTTGATACGTTCCGATTTAGAAAGCCCTTTGTCTTTAGCGTGATAATCGCGGCGAAATATAAAATAAAAATATCTAAACGCCTTGATCGCTTCGGTTTCGTCCGCTAATTCTAAAACGGCTTTAAGGTTAAATTCGTAAAAAATTTTCTGGCTTGAAAATTTGGTCGTATCGTAAAAGCGCCATAATTCGCCGTTGGTTAAAAATCCCGCGTCGCACTTAACGGCGTTGCAGTAATCAAGTAGCTGAAAATGCGGATTTGTACTTTTATCGACGGTTTTATTGTCGAGTTCAACGTCGTAAAATTTGCTTTCGCATAACGCGCTTACGCCGCCTTTTTGCAGTAGGTTTTCAATATTGCCTTTCGCCTCAAATCTATCCTGTTCGTTTTCTAATAACGTAAAATCGGGTCTGATTCTTTTGCCTTGAGCGACGACGGATTGCTGATAGTTGTAATACCAGCCTAATTTATTAAGAACGGGCGAAATAAATTTTATCTCCAGATCGGCTTCTGACGCGGCTTTAGAGCCTTCGGCGATCCAAAGGTTTTTTGCTTCGTTGAATAACTCGGATATATCGTCGTTAAATCCTTCGATTTGCAATGAAAGTTCTTTGAGAGTACTTTGCGTAAATAGGTTTTGATCGATAAACCAAAATTCGTTAAACAGATCGCCTTGTTTTGCCATTTGCTTTTGTCCCCTTGCCGTTTTTGTTGGTTAGTTCCCGTTTGCTTCGGTTAGCGAGCGCGATATTTTATAAGCGCAAAACTTCGGCCCGCACATAGAGCAAAACTCCGCGCTCTTGAAGTTTTCCTGCGGAAGCGTTTCGTCGTGGTACTCTTTTGCCCGCTCGGGATCGAGCGCCAATTCAAACTGCCTGTTCCAGTCAAAATTAAATCTCGCGTCGCTCATACTATCGTCGCGTTCCCGCGCTTTGCTTCGCCCGCGCGCAATATCCGCGCTGTGCGCCGCGATCTTGTGGGCGATAATACCCTCGCGCACGTCGCCTGCGTTTGGCAAGCCTAAATGCTCTTTGGGCGTTACGTAGCAGAGCATCGACGCGCCGTGCATACCCGCAAGCGTCGCTCCGATCGCGCTGGATATGTGATCGTAACCCGCGCCAATATCGGTTACAAGAGGACCCAAAACGTAAAACGGCGCGTCGTGGCAGTAGCGCCGCTCTATTTTCATATTGTATTCGATCTGATTTAGCGGAATATGCCCGGGTCCTTCGATCATAACTTGCACGTCCTTTTCCCAAGCGCGAAGCGTCAATTCGCCCAAAATCTTTAGCTCTTCTAATTGCGCCTCGTCGCTTGCGTCCGCAAGACAACCCGGTCGCAAACTATCCCCAAGCGATAAACTCGCGTCGTAGCTTCTGCAAATATCCAAAATCTCGTCGTAGGCGGTAAAAAAAGGATTTTCCGCGTTGCGGCTTGCCATCCACGCGCCAATCAAGCTACCGCCGCGAGAAACGACCCCCATTTTTCGCCGCGCCGCGTATGGCAAAAGCCGCTTCAAAAACCCCGCGTGGATTGTGAAATAGCTCACGCCTTGTTTCGCTTGCGCCTCGATCGCGCGTAAAATATCGTCGATCGAAACGTTTAGCGGATCTTGATTTTTTGCCTCTTGAACAATCTGATACATTGGAACCGTGCCGATCGGAACGCTACTTGCGGCGATCACCGCTTTGCGCACCTCGTCCGCGTTGGCGCAAACGGAGAGATCCATAATCGTATCCGCGCCGTATTTGAGGCTTATGCACGTTTTTTGCGCCTCTTCTTGCGGATCGCTCGCAAGCGCCGACGCGCCGATATTCGCATTAACCTTGCAACGCGCCGCAAGCCCGATCGCCATTGGTTTTAGATGTTTATGGTTGATATTCGCGGGGATAATCAGTCTGCCTTTGGCGATCTCTTTTCTAACCAGATCCTCTTCAAGCCCCTCGTTTTGCGCCACATAGCTTATCTCTTCGGTGATCTTGCCCGCCTTTGCGTAATACATTTGCGTGCGAGCGCGATCGCTTAATCTCTTTTTAATCCATTCTGTTCTCATCATAACTCCGTAGATTTTTGAGGTAAATATACTAAACTTTCGCCAACTAAAGGGGCGCTATGTCTGATATTACGCTTATTCTGATGGCGGCGGGCGAATCTTCGCGTTTTGGCGGCGCGGTCAAAAAGCAATGGCTTCGTATAGCCGAAAAGCCCTTGTGGGAGTTTGTAGCCGATCGGTTTAACGGCGAGTTTGAGTTTGCCGCAACCGCGATTGCGGCGAGCGCCGACGAAGTTTGTTTTATCCGATCGCTGTGCGATTACGAAGTCGTTTCGGGCGGCGCTACGCGCGAAGATAGCCTGCGAAACGCGCTTGCGCTTGTCGATACCGAGTGGGTTTTAGTCAGCGACGCGGCCAGAGCGCTTGTTCCTAAAGAGGTAATCTCGCGGGTTTTGAGCGCAAAAAATAGCGCGGATTGCGTCGCGCCCGCGATCAAGGTGATCGATACGATTGTTCATAACGACGGGCGGATTGTAGATCGAGAAAACGTCGTTCGCGTTCAAACGCCGCAACTCAGTCGCGTCGAAACTCTGCGTCGCGCGTTAAAGCAAAAAAACGGTTTTAGCGACGAAAGCTCTCTGATCGCCGCTTGCGGCGGATCGGTTCGTTACGTCGAGGGTTCAAAGACCGCCGCGAAACTCACATACGGCGGCGAAATTGCGCTAGAACCGCCTAGCGATCGCGTTATTTTCGGGCATGGAATCGACGTTCACGCTTTTGAAGAAGGCAAACCGATGAAGCTATGCGGCGTCGCGATCGAAGTCGGTTTTGGCTTGAAAGCGCATAGCGACGGCGACGCGGCTTTGCACGCGCTGATCGACGCGATTTTGGGCGCGTGCGGTTTGGGCGATATTGGCGGCTGGTTTCCAGATAGCGACGGCGCTTATAAAAACGTCGACAGCGCGGAGTTATTAAGCGCGGTTTTATCAAAAATCCGCCGCTTTGGATTTGTCGTTTTGGGCGCGGATATTACGATCGCCGCGCAAAAACCGCGACTCGAAAACTATAAAATAGCGATGAAAAAAAACGTCGCGCGTTTGCTTGGCGTTCGTTACGAGCGAGTTAATATCAAAGCCACTACGACGGAAAAATTAGGCTTTATCGGAAGAGGCGACGGTTTAGCCGTGATCGCTACCGCTCAAATCGGCTATAAAAACTAGCTTAGCGTTCTTAATTAGCGGCGCTCCACAACGCGGCAAATATAAAAGTGGCAAACCAAAATAAGCGACTAAGCCAGTTCGATCGGTTTGTTGTTAGTCGCGGCCGCTCTAACCGCGCCTTCGTAAGCTCTTTGATATACGATCGGATCGCTTAAGAAACTGCGACGGCTTTAATAAATAAGCAAAGGGATCGTCGCATTCAATAAATATTTGATTGTTACTTAAAGTCTTCGCGTCCGATCTTGTCATTTTCCAGCGAAGCGCCCACTCCACTACGGAGCGGGCGCCCCGCGGGAATGACGGCGTATGGCGGATTTGTCGCGTTAAAGGCGGTTTTAAGAATACGTCAATCGTTTTTCGTTATCCTCCGAAACGGTCTTAAAATTAAGAGCGATCGGCTTATTCAAGGCGTTCTTGCCGACTGTCGATTTTTGCTAATCGCATTTGCATACTATCGCGTTTTGTATGCCATTGACTAGAGAATAGCGCCATACGAACGACGTCTATAAAAACGCCGTCATAGAGATGGTTTTCTCTAAAGATCCCCTCAATAGAAAAGCCAAACTTTTTATGAAGAGAAATTACGCTTTTGTTGAACGCGAAAACCTCGCAAGATAGCTTATGTAGCTCTAACGTTTTAAAAGCGAAATCTATTGCGGCAAATTCCATCTGAGCGCCCTCTCCCGTTTGTCCTCTGATTTCGGAGGATAAATAAAACGCCCATGTAGCGTTTTTGTTAATGCGATCGATCTGCGTAAAGGCTACTACTCCGATAGCTTTGTTATTTGATTCAAATATTCTGTAAATATCGCTTTTACTATTTTTTACGCGTCGCCACCACGCTCTATGTTCCTCCGCGCCGATTTCGTGGCGCGTATACATATTTTTGCGAACTTCCGGGTAGTTGCGCCATACTCTTAAACGTTCAACCTCGTCGTCTTTTATCTCTCTTAATCGACTCGTCATTTTGTCCTCGTAAAATAAGCTCCGAGAATAATATCTTTTTCTATTTTAATTCTTGTGGAATCCGACGATCGCGATCTTTCGCTATGCTCGTCTTCCTTCGCGCTCCTTGTCGGAGCGGGTTCGGCGCAGTTTCGCGCGGGAACGACGGCAAATGTAGATTTTCGGGTAAATGCGTTGGTCTTTGGTTTGGGTTCTAGTTTTCGCGTTGCAAGCGTTGGCTTCGCCGCCGCTCGGTTTTGCTCTTTAGGCGTTATTCCTTAATTATGGACGTAAATTGAGGCAAAACCGATCCATCGGGCGAAAATAAAGCGGCGTTATCTACGGATCGGACGTCGGCAATAAAGCAAATACCGCAATGGCGGGGGACGGTTGGGGACACGCAATATTGGTCTATGACGAGTCCTCATATCCTTACCGCGATAAGAGTGTCGGCGCGAACGAAACCCTAAAGATAAGCCTTGATTCGGACGGCGATATTATTTCCGAATCTGTGGAAGGAAATTGGAATGATTAGGCGTAATAAACGATAAGGCGCGGTAGGCTTCTTTATAAAGCGACGCATTTGATTTGCGTCCGTAACAGATGGATAGACGGAGGGGAAATGCAATAGCTTCCCCCTCCCCCTACCCTCCTTTTCGCCAAATCGGCGATAGCCATTTGTAGGTTTTTGGTTTGGATTTCCCTTTCCTATGCGCCTTGCGCGTCCGTTTCTTTATCATATTGATCAGATTGACTGCAAAGAAACGTAAAGACGCAAACCCATAAAGGATTGAAAAGCGATCCCGCGAACGTATGGTCGCCAAGCGGCAGTTTAAGATCGGACGAAAGAGCCGCCGCGAACGGCTTTTGCGTTTGGGGGAGGAAAGGTCGCAGGCTAAGAGGCTTGGTTGCGAGGCGAACGAAAAGTAGCCTATAATACAATATGTCGTTTAATTTAGTTTTATCGCGGATATTTATAAAAAGAGGACGAAAGTATGTTATTTACAAAAGCAAGCGAATACGCGCTGATGGCGATTATCGCTATTAGTAAGCAAAACGGCGCGAGGGACGCGGCGGCGCTTTCGTCCGATCTTAAACTATCGCATAGTTTTTTGGCCAAGGTTCTGCAATCGTTGGCAAAGGCGGGTATTTTGGCTTCGCGCAAGGGCGCGGGCGGCGGTTTCGTGCTGGCAAAACAACCCGAAGAGATCACGATCGAGGCGCTTTTGCGCGCGGTAGACGATCACTGCGCTATGGTTTTTACCTGCTCGGCGGCGCTATGCAACTGTCCAAGCGGGGAATCAAAAAGCTCTCTGTGCTTGATTTGGCCATTTCTAAACCGCCTCCAATCCAAAATCGACGGTATGCTGGCGACGACTAGCATAGCCGACTTGACTAGAGAATAATGGCGCAAGCTACTCCATTTAATCTTTTAAGCCGCGTTTTTCCGTTTTTAAAGGCGCTTTTTGCGCTTAAAGATTTTACGATCGTTATTTTTGTCGTCGGCATTATGGCGATTATTATCGTTCCTCTTCCTAGTTTTGTTTTGGATTTACTATTAACGCTTTCGCTCTCTATCGCCACGCTGATTATATTAATCTCGATCTTTATCGCCAAACCGACCGATTTTTCCACGTATCCCACTATGATTTTATTGGTTACTCTATTTCGGATTGTGCTAAATATCGCCACGACAAGAATGATTCTTAGCGAGGGGCATAACGGCCCCGAAGCCGTTAGCGATATTATCGCCAGCTTTGGCAGTTTTGTCGTAGGCGGAAATTATGTGATCGGTATTGTCGTATTTACTATTTTAGTTTTGGTTAATTTTATGGTCGTTACTAACGGATCGACTCGCGTCGCGGAAGTGGCTGCACGGTTTAGTTTGGACGCGATGCCGGGCAAACAGATGGCGATCGACGCCGATCTTAACGCGGGGTTGATCAACGAAGAAGACGCTAAAAAACGCCGTCAAGAGATCGTAACCGAAGCAAACTTTTACGGCGCTATGGACGGCGCTAGCAAGTTTGTAAAGGGCGACGCGATCGCCGGTATTATTATCACGATCGTTAATATCGTAGGAGGTATTTTGATCGGCGTTTTTCAAAACGATCTATCCGTTAGCCAAAGCGCGGCTACATATACGCTTCTTACGATTGGCGACGGGCTTGTAGGGCAGATTCCCGCCCTGCTTGTCGCCACCGCGACGGGCATTATTATTACGAGAGCGAGCAAAGAAGAGGCGTCGAACTTTGCAAGCGGCGCGATCTCGCAACTTGGGCGCGATTATAAAACGCTTTTGATCGTAGGATTTATTCTATTTTTATTTGCTATCGTGCCCGGTCTGCCGACGCTTTCATTAGGGTTTATCGGCTTGTGTTTTATTCTTATGGCGCTTTTGATCCGTAATTCGCAAGACGGCGCGATCGGCGCGTGGTTAAGAAAAAATCTGCCTTGGCTAAACGAGCTTTCAAGCGACGGAGCCGACGCGACGTTTTCGCGCCCGACGCATAAAAAAGATCAGAGCGCTCCCGCCGCGTCAAAACCGAAAGAAAAAACGTCAGAAGAGCGCGCTAAAGAGGAAGAAAGCGCGATCGAGCGCGTATTAAAAGGCGAGCTTTTAGAACTGGATATGGGCTACCAACTCATCAAGCTTGCGGGCGATAAACACGGCGGCGATCTTAGCGATCGGATTAGGACAATGCGGCGCAAGATCGCGGGGGAAAATGGCTTTCTAATGCCGCAGGTCTATATTTGCGACAATTTGCAATTAGAACCAAACAGTTACGAGATCAAGTTAAAAGGCGTGGCGATTGGAAACGGTCAGGTATTCCCCGGTCAGTTTTTGGCGATCAACAGCGGTCTTGCGATCGAGGAGATCGACGGAACGGCTACCAAAGAACCCGCGTTTGGATTGGACGCGACATGGATTCATAGCGACAAAAAGAGCGACGCGATCGTAAAAGGTTATACGGTAGTCGATCCCGCTACCGTGATCGCTACGCACCTGACGGAACTGGTTAAAAAATACGCCGAAGATATGCTTACCCGCGAGGACGTTCAAAAGCTAATCGATATACTGAAAAAAGATTATCCTACCGTCGTAGCCGACGCGATCAAAGCTACCGAAAGCGCCGGAATCGGGTTGATACAAGCGGCGCTAAAAAATCTTTTGCATGAAAAGATTCCGATCAAAGATATGCTCACGATTATGGAGGCGATCGCCGATTTAGCGCCCGCGATTAAAAACTCTGAAATCTTAACCGAACTGATACGATCAAGACTCAAAAGAACGATTACAAGTATGTATAAAAATGAAAATGGCGTTATGCGTATTTTAACGCTCGAATACGCGAGCGAACAGCGGCTTTTGGATAAATGTAAAGATCAAAACGGAACGCGCAATTTGCTTTTAAACGTCCGCGAGATCAACGCGCTTGTCGATGCGGCGAGAACAAAAAAAGACGAGCTAATTTCTAAAGGCGTTTCGCCCATAATTTTGATTGTCGAACCGCAACTTCGCCGATCGCTCGCGCAAATATTTGAACGCTTTAACCTAGATATTGTCTGCCTTAGCCACTCCGAGATCGAAAATAGCGCAAGTTTCGAGGTTTTAGGCAATATCTCTATCCCAACATAATTATAGACGCAAAAAATCCGACCTCCGCAGGATTGTCGATCCGCCTTGTTTTGGGCGTTGCGACGGTTTTGCCGCCTTTTGCGTTCGCGGTATTTTGGTTTGACGCGCGAAAATACCTACCAAATGAAGGTTAGCGTAAAATATCAAATACGGTTCGCCGTAAAATCGCGTTAAGGGGGAATTGTATGGAAAGCGGTAATATATTAGAGGCGGTAAAGATTATGGTCGTCGGTATGGCGACCGTTTTTACCTTCTTGCTGTTTATGATTGCGTTTCTTAAAGCGCAGGGTTGGTTTTTGACGCGATTTTTTCCGCAAAAAAAGGCGGCCGAGATCGCGCCGAGCGGTTCTAAAATATCCGACGCGACGTTGCAAAAAATTGCGATCGCCGCGATTAGCGAATACAAGAAAAAACGAGGATAAGGAGGCGCGGCAATGGCGAGCAAAAAGATAATAGAGGTAATGGATACTAGCTATCGCGACGGCTTCCAATCGGTTTTCGGCGCAAGAGTCTTTATGAAAGATTTCGCGCATACGATCCAATCGGCGATCGACGCGGGTATCAAGCATTTTGAAATGGGCGGCGGCGCGAGATTTCAGGCGCTTTTTTTCTACCTTAACGAAAACGCTTTTGATCAGATGGACGAGTTTCGCCGTATCGCGGGATCGGACGCAAAACTGCAAACGCTCTCGCGCGGCGTGAATTACGTGGGATTAGACACGGGTTCTAGGGAGATTATCGATCTGCACGCGCAACTCTTCAAAAAACACGGCGTTAGCGTAATTCGCAACTTTGACGCGCTTAACGATCCGCGCAACCTCGAATATTCGGCAAAGGCGATCAAAAACGCGGGGCTAGACCACGAGCTAACCGTAACCGTTATGGATCTGCCGCCCGGTTGCGTCGGCGCTCACGACGCGGCGTTTTACAAAAAAACGCTTAAAAGTTTCCTAGACGACGGCATTCCTTACGATTCGGTCGTTTTCAAAGACGCTTCGGGAACGGCAAACCCGCGCAAAGTTTATGAAACGATCGCCTCCGCGCGAAAACTCTTGGGCGAAGAAACGCATATCCGTTACCACACGCACGAAACGGCGGGGATTGGTTTGTCGTGTTATCTAGCGGCGATCGAGGCGGGCGCAAACGGCGTCGATCTGGATCGCGAGCCGGTTAGCGGCGGCACCGCGCACACCGATATTCTTGTGATGGCGCACGCGCTTCGCGGAAGCAAGTTTGTGCTGGGCAATCATTTTGGCGACGAGCTTGATCTGGCTAAGGTTTTGGAAAGCGAAATAATCCTAAAAGAGGCGCTAAAAGACTACTTTATTCCTCCGGAAGCGACGCAGGTTTCGGCCGTTATTCAGTATTCGCCTATGCCCGGCGGCGCGCTGACGGCAAACACGCAGATGATGCGCGATAACGGCAATCTTGAAAAATTTCCGTCCGTGATCGAGCAGATGCGCGAAGTGGTGGAAAAAGGCGGTTTTGGTACGTCGGTTACGCCCGTAAGTCAATTTTACTTCCAACAGGCATACAGCAACGTAATGTTTGGCAAATGGAAAAAGATTGCCGACGGCTACGGCAGAATGGTTTTGGGCTACTTCGGCAAAACTCCCGTAGCGCCTGATCCAGAGATTGTGCGACTAGCTTCGGAACAGCTCAAATTGCCGCCGACGACCGAAAACGCGATCGACATAGCCGATCGGGACGAGAAGAAATCAAGCAAATGGGCTAAAGAGCAACTTAAAGCGAACAACCTTGAAATCAATGATGAAAACGTATTTATCGTCCTTTCGTGCGGCGATAAAGGCGTTAAGTTTTTGCGCGGCGAAGCCAAAGGAAGCGTCCGTCTTAAATCCGACGAAGCTAAAACGGCAAAGCCCGCGGGCGGCGCGGAAGACTTTACGATCGCAGTCGACGGGCAGACCTACTTTGTCAAAGTCGCCGAAGGCAAAATCGCGGAGTTAAGCGCGGCAAACGGCGCGAAAATCGCCCTCGATCAGAGCGCCGCTCCCGCAAGCGGCAAAACGCATACGATCAAAGCGCCGATGCCCGGCAACGTGGTAAAGATTCTAAAAAACGCGGGCGATCGGGTCAAAAACGGCGAGCTTGTTTTGGTGCTGGAGGCGATGAAGATGGAAAACGAGGTATTCGCGGACACGGACGGCGCGATCGTTTCGATCGACGTAGCGGCTGGAAGCAAGGTTCAGGCGGGACAGACGCTTGTAACGATTGCGGCGTAAAGGGGCGAGTATGAAAAAAACGTTCTTAATTTTGACCTTTACCGCGCTTTTCGGCGCGATCTCCTCTTTTGGAATTACTCCCGCAGCGCCCGCCGATTCCAATGTCGGCGCGACGGATATATCCGACGACCCCAACGCGAGCGAGCAAAAAAATTATGAAGCAAAACCGCTTGGCGAGATGTTTATGGGGCTGATCGAAAGCACGGGCGTTAAGGCGTTGATAACGCCCAAAGACGACTTGAAAAACGAGTATGGCGATGAAATTAGCGCGTTTGCTCAAACGGGCGGGCGAATTGTGATGTTTATTATCTGCTTTGTCTTGATCTATTTGGGAATCGTCAAAAAATACGAGCCGCTTTTGCTGATTCCGATCGCCTTTGGCGGTTTGCTGGCAAACGTTCCGATCGCCAATATTGCGGGTCCAAACGGGCTTCTTGGAATCCTATACGATATGGGAATCGCAAACGGTCTGTTTCCGCTTTTGATCTTTATGGGCGTGGGCGCAATGACGGATTTCGGGCCTCTGCTCGCCAATCCGAAAACGGCGTTGCTTGGCGGCGCGGCGCAATTTGGTATTTTCGCCACGCTTGTTTTGGCGGTGGTTCTTAGCGAATATTCAGGAATGGTTTCTTACACGCTCAAACAGGCGGGCGCGATTAGTATTATCGGCGGCGCGGACGGGCCTACCTCTATTTTCGTCGCGGGAAGATTAGAACCTAAGCTATTAGGCGCTATCGCTATCGCCGCCTACTCTTATATGGCGTTGGTGCCGCTAATTCAGCCGCCAATTATGCGCGCTTTGACGACAAAAAAAGAGCGCGAGATCAAGATGACGCAACTGCGCGAAGTGAGCAAGGCGGAAAAGATTCTCTTTCCGATTTCGCTTTTAGTTTTATGCGCGTTGTTTTTACCCGACGCGGCGCCGTTGATGGGCGCGTTGTGCTTTGGCAATCTCGCCAAAGAGTGCGGCGCGATCGAGCGTATAAACGACACGCTTCAAAACGCGCTGATCAATATTGTTACGATCTTTTTGGGGCTTTCCGTAGGTTCTAAACTTGCGGCGGACAAGTTTTTGATCCCCGAAACTTTAGGGATCGTCATATTAGGTCTGATCGCCTTTTCGTTTGGTACCGCGGCGGGAGTCGTGATGGCTAAAATTATGAATAAGTTTAGTAAAGATCCGATCAATCCGTTGATAGGAAGCGCGGGCGTTTCGGCTGTACCGATGGCGGCGCGAGTCGCGCAAAGAGAGGCGCAAAAGGCAAATCCGCAAAACTTTCTTTTGATGCACGCTATGGGGCCGAACGTTTCGGGCGTAATCGGATCGGCGGTCGCCGCGGGCGTTTTGCTGTCGATCTTTGGCTAAAGATTTTCGCTCCCTCAAAAGCGTTTTGAGGGAGATTTATAATACGCGTTTTGCGCGTCTGTTATCTCCGATTTTTACGCTAAACAACTCTTTAAGCGCTTAAAATTTAGGCTGACTTTGCCGCTTGTCGTTTTAGGTCTATGGTAACGTAACGCTATACGTTTAAAGGATCGCTCAATGCTTTGCCAACCTACCGACGCAAACGCTAGTAACGCCTGTAAAGAACCGCCGTTTGAGAAACTAGCGCTTAAAGAACCGACCTTAACCGATCGCGCCTCGATTGTTTCAGGGTTGTTATCGCGCTCGGCGTCTGTAGAAGCGTTAGCCGATCCAAATCGCTTTGCGCTTGCAAGTCTGATCGCGGGGCGGTTTCTGAATGAAGGCGCGCTTTGCGCTTCGCTAGGACTGGATAAAACGGAGCTTGACTCGATGTGGGATAGCTATTTTTACGGCGAGCGCTTAGAGCTACCCGATCAAGAGATAGACGATCTGCTAGAGCGCGCCGATCTGATCAACACGCTACTTAAACACAGGGCGGGCAAATTTCATTCCGAAGCTTGGCTTGCCTCTATCGTGGCGCAAGCTTGCGCTGGTAAAAAGCATTTGTGGCGCGATTTGGGTTTGGCGAACCGCGCCGAACTCTCGGCGTTGTTATTTAACGCGTTTCCCGCTTTCGCCTCGCAAAATATCGGCGATATGCGCTGGAAAAAGTTTCTCTACCGCCGTTATTGCGCTGATGAGGGGATATATGTCTGTCCTTCGCCCTCTTGCGCCGAGTGTTCTGATTATAGCTACTGCTTCGCGCCTGAACTTTGAACTGGTTAAATACGGTTACTGTATATAAGCGCAAGGCGTGATTAAATCGCCAATTACTCACCCAAAAGGTTCATTGGCGGCGACATAGCTCTCGCTCATCCTACTTTTCGTGATATAGATACAAGGAACTAGATCAAGAAAATTCCTTGCTTCCGAGAAAAAGTGGCGTAAAATATAGAGTCTCTAAATTCTCTAACGAGTTAATAGGGAAGGTTAAAGAGCTTAGAGTTAAAGGTTTCAATCGATACAAGATTTACGAAGCTTTGCTTCCTAACTCCCATAGTTTATCCTCGATGAACGCGATCGCCCACCGATAATCTTTCTTTTGGCAACAGTGCGCGAGCGCTTTCTAATACTTGCGAAAAGTTCTCTAACGTCGCGTAGTGTACGATATCTCCAATAAACCGCCCGCGACTATTGAGTGGGAGTAGTAAAGCAAGCCGCCTGATAGATTGATATTTTCGGGTATAAACAATGGTTGCTTATATGTAGAGAATAATTTAGCTGCTTTGCCATTGCGAGGAGTGCAGGCAAAGCAATTCATATCAAA
>JAISOU010000043.1 GCA_031275395.1 Helicobacteraceae bacterium
TCGCGGTTTAACGGCGCGAGATCGCGGCGATTGGCAAGAAGCGATCAAACAATATACGGAAACGATCAAGATCGATCCAAAATATACGTGGGCTTACATTAATCGCGGATACGCTTACGGAAGATTAGGCGATTATTCCAAAACGATCGCGGATTTTAATCAAGCGATCAAGCTCGATCCGAATTATGCGGACGCTTACAATAATCGCGCCGAAGCTTACGCAAAACAAAGAAACTACAAAGAAGCAACGCAAGACGCAAGAAAAGCGCGCGAATTAGGCAATGGCGAAGCGTTGCAATATTTAAGCGAGAATAAGCTAATTCAAGATTAGAAATTGGGTTGTAATTCGTTGTTTTGTTATAGGCAAATCTGTCGTATTCGGCAATTCCCGCGACTTTAGCTTGTTCGTAATAATATGAAATGGGTCGGTTCGGTTGTCTTTATATCCCGCCGATCGGCGGGATATAGCGTCGCTATGAGGAGGGACGGGTGGCTTTCATTAACTCGCTATGGCTAAGTTTTGATAGCTCGATCGTTTCGTTTAGATCGAGGTTTAACGCTTTTGCCAAGCGTTCGCCGTAATTTTTATCGGCGTTATAGCAGTGCGCGGTGTGGCGCAACTGTACATTTTTGGTTACGCCGTCGATATTGCGCGCCGTGTTTTCGATCAGCGCTTGCTTTTGGCTCTCGCTCATCAGTCGGTAGAGATCGCCCGCATAGATAAAGTTGTCGTCGCTTTTGTCGTCTTTTGGCTCGTAGTGGTCCATCGCGCCTTGAATCTCTAGCGGCGGCTCTCTAAACTCCGGCTGTTCCGCCCACCGATCGTAACTGTTTGGCTGATAAGCGGTAGTCGCGCCGTAGTTGCCGTCGACGCGCATCTGCCCGTCGCGGTGATAAGAATGCGCGCGGGTTTTCGGCGCATTGACGGGAATCGAGTGGTGATTGACGCCAAGTCGGTAACGTTGCGCGTCGCCGATATGAAAAAAGCCGCGCCTGCAAAAGTTTATCGGGCGACAAACCAACGCCCGGGACGATATTCGCGGGATTAAACGCGACTTGCTCCACGTCCGCAAAGTAGTTTTCCGGATTGCGGTTTAACTCTAAAACGCCTACGTCGATCAGCGGAAAATCCTTATGCCGCCATATTTTGGTAATGTCGAAGGGGTTGTCGCTATGTTTTCGCGCCTGTTCCTCGCTCATTATTTGAATCTTCATATTCCAACGCGGGAACTCGCCGCGCTCGATCGAATCGTATAGATCGCGCTGGTGGCTCTCCCGATCATGCGCGATAATCGCCGCCGCTTCGCCGTCGGTTAGGTTTTTGATCCCCTGTTGCGACTTAAGGTGAAACTTTACCCAAACGCGTTTGTTTTTGTCGTTGATCAAGCTAAACGTGTGGCTTCCAAAGCCGTGCATATGCCGATATGTGGCTGGTATGCCACGATCAGACATTGTAATAGTAACTTGGTGGAGCGCCTCTGGAAGCATAGTCCAAAAGTCCCAATTATTTTGCGGCGATCGTAAGTTAGTCTTTGGATCGCGCTTAACGGCGTGGTTAAGATCGGGAAAACGTAGCCCGTCGCGCAAGAAAAACACGGGCGTGTTATTGCCTACAAGATCCCAGTTGCCCTCTTCGGTATAGAATCTAACGGCAAAACCGCGAATATCCCGTTCCGCGTCAGCCGCGCCGCGTTCGCCCGCGACTGTGGAAAAACGGGCGAAAACCTCCGTCTGTTTGCCGACCTGCGAGAAAATCTTAGCCCTCGTGTAGCGCGTAATATCGTTTGTAACATTAAACGTTCCAAACGCGCCCGATCCTTTCGCGTGCATACGCCGCTCCGGAATCACCTTCCGATCAAAATGGGCAAGTTTTTCTATAAACCACGGATTTTGTAGCGTCATAACGCCGCGTTCGCCCGCCGTGATAGAGTTGGTATTATCTACAACGGGCGCTCCCGCCGCCGTTGTAAGCCCTGTCGAATCGCTCATTGAAACTCCTTTGTAGTTTTTGCTTTTACAAGCTTTAGATTATAGCCCAATTTAGAAAAATTATTGATTAGTTAAGATTTTTATTCTATTTACTTTCCTTTGATCAAAGAAATAATGCGCCGATCGTCAAAACGAAGGCGCTTGTGAGATTTGCGTAAAAATTAGGCAAAAAGAGCGGCTCGGATGTCGCACTCTTGCTTACGGTCTGATATAATGCCGCCGCAATTAAAGGAATAAAATGACGATCAGAGATATTCAACGATTTTCGGAGATTCGCTACCAAGCTAGGGCTTATCTATGCTATATCTTTTCAAGAAACTTTCAAAACCATATGCCCGAACCCGTTCTTAATCACGTCTTGACAAGGCTTGATAAGATTGCTCACGAGGTCGATAGTTTCGAAGCTCTATACGTGATCGATCCAAAGGGCGAACAGGTAACGAACAATATATCCAAAAACGCCGCTTTTATGATCGGACAAGGGGTCGATCGAAGCGCAAAAGCCTATTTCTATCGCGCCGTAAAAGAAAAACGCTGCGTATTAACCGATCCGTATCCCTCTAGTCTTACCAATAATTTATCGGTAACGGCTTCATTTCCCATCTACGACAATAAAGGGGTTTTGCTCTACGTCGTTTGTATAGATATATCTCTAAAAGATATTCTGAATATTTCCGGCTCTACGAAGTTAGATCGTTTTTCAATCAACTTTTCAAAATTCGTCTATTCTCTTTTTGCTTTGGCGCTTTTTCTCGTTTCGTCTATCGTATTTTTTCACGGAATTGAGAGCGTTATAATGGGAGGGATAAACCTGTTCGTTATAAATGTAGAGGAGCTATTTAAGGCGACGATATTATTAACGCTTTCTTTAGCGATATTCGATCTAGTGAAAACCATCTTTGAAGAGGAGGTGCTGGGACATAGCAAAAAGGAGCGCAACGGCATACATAAAACAATGGTGAGATTTCTTGGCTCGATCGTGATAGCGCTTGCGATCGAATCGTTGATGCTGGTGTTTAAGTTTGCCGCCAAAGAGCAAACGGAAAACATCGGTTACGCCGTGTTATTGCTCGTGGGCGTTACCTTTCTTTTGGTGGGGCTTTCGACATATCTTAAATTTGTCAATAAAAAAGGCGACAATCTATGACCGTTTAATTCGCTTTCGCGCTTACGCAAGACGACGGTTTATAAAGAAGCGGATATATTTACAGGTTCTGTCCAAACCAGCGCGAAATATCAGATCTGATCGTATTGCGTAGCAAAACGCCCGCGATAAAATCGCCCGTATGCGCTTTTTTTAGTAGCGTAACCAGCCCGTTGCGATCTTGCGTTAGATACGGATTGTCCACCTGCTCCAAATCGCCCATAAACACAATGCGCGATCCTTTGCCAAGTCGCGTGCCAAGCAGTTTTATGTCGGCGATCGAAGCGTTTTGCGCCTCGTCGAAAATGACGAATTTGCGCGAAATTGTAACGCCGCGCGCATGCGCCAGATCGACCATTTCTATATTGTTTTTTTCCATAAAGCGTTTTGTGGCGGCTTTGCTTTCCATCGTATTTACGTCGCCGCTATATTCGATCGCGTTTTTGATTGATTTTTTACGCAACTCTTCAATAATCAGATTGATCGCGCTAAAAAGCGGATACATAAAATAGCTTAATTTTCGCTCTTCGTCGCCCGCTCTATATCCTAAACGCTCGGCGCTCGTAACCGCTTCGACCGTATTTCTTAGATATACGATTCCGTCGACGATTTCCTGCTCGCATAAAATTAAGCCCGCCTGCAAAGCCATTAAGGTTTTTCCGCTACCCGTGCTGCCGCTGATCGCCGTTACTTTGTTTTGCGGGTGCGTCAAAACGTTTAACATAAACTTTTGTTCCAAATTGTGCGGCGCGACGATCAAAGCGTTGTTTTCATAGAGCTTATCGAAACGCTGCTCCTCTTTGTGTCCGCCAACCTCTATATAAAAGCGCGGTCGTCCGTTTTCGTCGGTTTCTTCATATTGCGCCCATTCCGTTTTGCTTGCGTTTGGATTATTAACGCCCGCTTTATGAAAAAACTCAAGAGTTTTATAATCGCTTACGGTATCTTCGCTAAAAAGCTCGCTTGTTACCCCTCTTGTCAGCGCGATAATCTTAAACGATATATCGTTCGTGATCAATTTTAGGTTGTAACTCTTAGCGACTTCTAAAATCTTTAAATCGTTTCGATCGTTTTGTTCATCGTAGTTTTCGCGGTGAATTACGACGATTTTTAATTTGCCTTTTTCGCCGCCTTGATCGCAAGAAAACTCGTAGAAGCGATCGCCGTCTTTGCTTTTGCCTTTTAACTTGGCGCTCGCCTTTGCGGCGCTACCGATAAATATGCGGAAAAAAGAGCGGGCAAAAAAGCCGATATTAGCGCGTTCCATCTTTTTGCGATCAAGTTCTTCTAAAACGATATTGGTGATATACACGCTATTTTCGCCGCCGCTTGATAGGGAGTAGAGATTGTCGGGATTATCGAGTATAACCGAAGTGTCTATTAGAAAGCGTTTTCGCAAGATTTTCTCCGTTACTTTTCGCATTTTTTAGCAATTTGCGTTCCAACTTAACGCGCCTCTTGATCGCAACACACGCGATCTTCTTGTTCAAGCGACTTTATATAGCGCAAAAGCCGCTCCTCGCTTTTGGCGCGACTAAAATCGGTTCTATTAACTTCGCCGCTCAATCGATCGACTATTAACAATTCGTCGCCATACGAGCCAATTGTTTTTGGACTTTTGTTTTCGCCCAACATATTCGACCCGAGTAAATGATCGTAGGTTATGGAGTTAATGCCCGCTAACGCCAAAACCGTTTTGGCTAGATCTATGCTGGTGGCGTTAGCTTCAACAACCGTCTTTTGTTTTGCATTCTTAAAAGCAAGAATAAAAGCTATTTTATTCAGTCGGCTCGGAACAAAATCGGCGCTCGCCGCATCGACAAACTCAACGCTGGGCAAATGCGCGTGATCAGCCGTTAGAATAAGAATAGTTTCGCGTTTGAAATCCAAGCCGTCATATGCGGATATAAACTCGCCAAAAGCCTGATCGAAGCGATGCAACACGTTCAAAACTCTGCTATTTCCGTCTCCGAATCGATCCGCTTGACTATCCAATCCAGGGTGCGTACCAACGGTGGAAACGGCGATAAAAATCGGCTCTTTTTCATCGTAGTTTTTCAGATAGTTTATTAACGCAGTCAGCATTTGCCGATCGCCAAGACCATAGCGTCCAAGTTCGGGCGGTTCGTTATCTAGCAGGCGTTTGGACAGATCTTCAAAAAATAGCGTCTCGGTAAAACCCGTCGCCTTCATCTGTTCTTCAAAAAAAGTATACGACGGATGCGAATAGCCTAAATATACGCTTTTATAACCGGCTTCGTTTAGATGGGTAGGAAGGCAGCGCATTAGCGCTTGACGCGGCGCCACAAGCATATTTTGCCACTCTCCCGCAGTGCGAGAAGGATAGGTTGAACATAGTTGCCCTTTTAGTCCGACAATTGTGGGGAAAGCGTGATTGTAATAATTTGCTATCAGCACATTGTCCGTCGCAAAACGATCGATATTGGGGGTTAAGCGCGTTCGCCCCCCCCCCCCATAAGCGCCAATCAGATCCGCGGATAGGCTTTCAACAAACAAGATAATAATATTTGGCGCGTCTTCTGGAGTCGCAGTTTCTTGCGCGCCGATATTAAGAATGGGAAACGAGGCGTTTTGCTCAATCGTCCAGCCGTAGCGCTCCGCCGCGTTTAAGTCTTGATCGTTTAAGACGATTCGCTCGTTTGATTTGCCGTTCTCTTTAATCAGCGTTTTGAATAGGGCTAACGTGTACGAAACTTTATTCGCCTGATACGTATATTTTGCGTTTTTCAGAATATAAACGGAATTTACCGCGATAAGAAAAACGGCGGTAATCGCAAAGGGCGTCGCGCCAAAAATTGGCGAGATTCGCGGCGCGTTTAATAAAAACAAAACGGCGATCGCGCCAAACGCCAAAAATATCGCCGTTATCGACAACGAAACCGCGTCGATCATAAAGCCTATATGTTCAGCGTTGGCGAACGCTTCCGAATCCAGCAAAGCGCCAGATTTAACGATTGATAAAGTTTGGGCGGCGTTAATTATTAAAACCGCAAACATAAAAAGCGCGGCGGCGCAAAGCGCTATCTTGCCAAATCTACGCGCAAGCGCCGCCAAAGCCAGACACGCGATAATCTCGCCAATCATAATTGAAAACGACGGAATAACCGCAAACGACGCTTTTTTATATATAACGAAAAACGCCGACGCAACGGGAAAGATAGCAAGCAGGTTAAGCGCGAGCCAATATGTATTCTGACGCTTCATTGTTTTTCTTTTGAGATTATCGCAAAAGCGAGAGCGGAGATTGGCAACGCGGACAGACCAATAAGAAACGGCGCGGGCGCGAAGGCGTCGATCGAATAAAGCGCAAAAAAGATCAGAACAAACGCCCCGTAAGCGATAAGGCGTGTCGGCGAGAACGATCGAAGCGCATACTTGGCTTTGATTTTCGGCGGGATCTTGCCGTCCGCGTCCTGTTCGCTTTCGCGCGGCGCGTCAGTCGCTTGATTGCGGTTTTCGTCGCAAGCCTTCGCTTCGGGCGATCGCGCTTGATCGGTTTTCAGATCGGCGGCGATCGGCTCGTCCTCTTGGTATAGCTCCTCTTTGTCGTCGATCGTATCCAAAACGCCGTCGCTATTTTTTACCGCTTCCAAAACGATTTTGCGTTGCGCCGCAAACGAAGTGATCGCCACAAGAAACGAGCCGATCGTGGCGCTAATCGCGTTAATAATCCACAAAAAACCGCCAAAAAAACCCAACGCCGCCGCGATTATAACGGCGATCGCGGCATAGACGGCGACAAAGCGCGCGATCAATCTTCGTCCTCGTCTTCGTCGTCTTTGTCTTTTCGTTTGTAGCGCGGGTTATTTTCCAGCTCGTTCATCTCGCGGCGCAGCTTTTTATACGCCTTTACAAAGTTCGAGATCGCCGCCGCGACCCCCAAAAAAATCCCCGCGTAAAGAAGCCATTCGTAGCCAAAGAGCCGCTTTAGCCCGATTCCTAGCCCGACGCCGATCGCTACGGCGACCAACATCGAGATCGCTAAACTTAGATCTCCCGCGCCTTTGATAATTTTCTTTGCCGCGCTATCGTTTTCGTTCATACTGTTTCCCTCATCGCTTCCTGCGCCGCCGCGATCGTCGTTTTTATCATATCGTCGCTTGTCGCAAGAGAGATAAAACCCGTTTCAAATTGGCTCGGCGCGAGATAAACGCCGCGTTTTAGCATAGCGCCGTGAAATCTGGCAAAACGCGCCGTATCGCTTTGCAACGCCTGAGCGAAGTTGGAAACGGGCTTTTTGTTAAAGAAAAAGCCGAACATAGAACCTCTGTATTCGATCTGCAAAGCCGCGCCAGCCGATTCCGCCGCCGACGCTAAAGCGCCTGTCAGCCGTTTCGCGCGGTTTTCCAGCGTTTCGTAAAGATCGGGCGTACCGATTAGTATCTTCAGCGCGGCGATACCGGCCGTCGTCGCTACGGGATTACCGCTTAACGTTCCCGCTTGATAGACCTTGCCGATAGGGCTAAGCGCGTCCATAATCTCCTTTTTCGCGCCGAGCGCCGCTACGGGTAAGCCGCCGCCGATTACCTTGCCAAACGTTACTATGTCGGGCAAAACGTCGGTAAAACCGCAAGCGCCGCGCAAAGAGGCTCTAAAACCGCTCATCACCTCGTCGAAAATTAGCAGAGCGCCATTGCGATCGCACAGATCCCGAAGCGCCCTCAAAAACTCTTCGTCCGCGCAAACCAAGCCCATATTGCCCGCGATCGGTTCGATAACGATCGCGGCAATATCGCTATGTTCGTCGAATAGCCTTCGAACGCCCGCGACGTCGTTATATTCCGCAAGCAAAGTATGTTTGGCAAAATCGTTGGGAACGCCGAGCGAGCTAGGAGCGCCAAAGGTCGCCGCGCCGCTACCCGCCTCGACAAGAAGGCTGTCGCTATGTCCGTGATAGCAACCTTTGAACTTGACGATTTTATCGCGCCCAGTTACGCCCCGCGCCAAACGAATCGCGGTCATTACCGCCTCCGTTCCCGAACTAACAAAGCGTAATTTGTCCAAAAAGCCATAAACCGAAAGGATCAGCTCCGCAAGCTCCGATTCGAGCAGAGTCGGCGCGCCGAAACTTAGCCCTTTTTTGGCGGTTTTGATTACCGCGTCGATTACCTCCGCGCGGGCGTGCCCGAGTATCAGCGCTCCCCAACTTTGAACAAAGTCGATATAGCCGTTTCCCTCGATATCAAAAACCAAACCGCCCTCGCCGCGATCGATAAAAGGCGGCGTTCCCCCGACGCTCTTAAAGGCGCGAACGGGGCTATTAATCCCGCCCGTAAATAGCTTTTGCGCCGCCTCGAACGCCGATTTATTATCTATGAAAGTCATAAAAATCCTTACGTTTGGTAAAATACGCGTTAACTAAACAACGCGGCGATTGCGTTATACTTATCAAACGAATTATAAAAGCGTTTGGCTAAAAAGGCGTCTGTTGAAACAGTTTGTCGTTTGTATTCTCGCGTTTTTTCTGTGCGCCGCCGCGGGGCGCGCCGATCAAAACGATTCTTCGCCTATAAAATATAATTTTGGAATCGCTCCCTTTAGCTCCGCTCCCAAACTGATAAAAACGCATCGTCCGCTCGTCGATCATCTAATCGCCGAGCTAAACGCGCAAGTAATTCCCTATACCTCGATCGACCACGAGCGCTTTTTACAAGAGGGCATAAACGGACGCTTTCATATCGTAACCACGCCCGCGCACTTCGCGCCTTTCTTTGCCGACGCGGGTTTTACGCCGATTGTCAAATATAAAAACGCGTTGGACTTTATCTTTATCGTTCACAAAGACGGCGCTATTTCCAAGATAGGCGATCTTAAGGGCAAGCGCGTCGGATTGACCGATTATCTTTCGCTTTATTACGTCGTGGGTTTGCGCTGGATAGACGATCATAAAGACAAGATCGGCGGCGATTATACGATCGTTAGAGAGCCTAGCCACGCGGCGGCGATCGCCTCTGTGGCGGCAAAAAAGATCGACGCTACGATTACGGGTACGCCGCCCTATTTGATTGCCGAAGCGGAGTTTCGCGCCCAAACAAAATCGCTTATTTTTGATCCGATCGAGCTTCCGAGCTTAATCACGATGGCGCATAGTTCTTTAGGCGCGGAGGCGATCGAAGATATACGCCGCGCGCTTTATTCGTTTGCGAAAACCGACAAAGGAAAGGCGTTTTTTAAAAGCCTAAATTACGGCGGTTACGTCAAAGCGAACGAAAAAGATATACGGCTGGCAAGAGAAACATACGCGCCGTTTGTCGAAGAGTTGTTAAAGGCTAAACGATGACCTCTTTTCTAAATCGATCGATCCGCGCAAGGTTGCTAACGGCGATCTGCGTCGTCTGCGCCGCGGTATTTCTCGTCTCTATCGCCAACGGCGCGCACCAGATGAGCCGCGCTATGAAGGCGGAGTTTGATTCTCGCGTTCGCGCTCTATCTTACGCCTATCAAAACGCCGCAATCGTGCCGCTGGTCGTCAGGGATTACGCGACGTTAAACGACATTATCTCGGCGTTCAAAGAGGCCGGAAGCGTCGATTATATCGTTGTAACGGACGCGGATAAACGTCCTATCGTCGCGTCGGGCAGGGAGCTAGACGAACCTTTACCCGAATTAGGTCTTTTTGGCGACAAACATATCGAATCGTTTCCCGTAGAGTTTGAGGGGCAGATTTACGGCTACCTTTACATAGCGTTCTCTACCGTCTTTATCTCCGAAGCGATCGCGAATATGCTTAACCAAAACGCCTCGATCGCCGCGATTGGGCTACTCGTTATGATCGCCCTGATCGGCTTTATCGTTATCTATCTTACTCGCGGATTAACGTTGCTAACCGACGCGGGGCGGGAGGTAGGCAAAGGTAAGTTTGACGTTCGCGTGAAAATTACCGGCAAAGACGAGATCGCCGCGTTAGCCTCCAGCTTCAACATTATGATCGATAAGGTTCAAAGCTATATTCACGCCCTTAAAAAGAATGAACAGCGCTTTAGGGCGATCGCCGACTATACCTACGCTTGGGAAAATTGGTTCGACGCCGACGGGCAGTTGCAGTGGGTCAATCCTGCGGTCGAGCGAATTTCAGGCTATTCGAGGCAGGAGTGTATGGATATGGTCGATTTTCCGCTCTCTTTGATACACCCCAACGATATTATGCTGATCAAGCGGCAGCGAATGCGCGCTCAAAACGGGCAGAGCGGGCAGGATTTGGAGTTTAGAATCCGCAACAAACGCGGGCAGGACGTATGGGTAGCCGTTTCGTGGCAACCGATCTACGACGAACACGGCGCAAGTTTAGGCTATCGATCGTCGATTCGCGATATTACCGCCCAACACGCCGCCACGGAAGAGCTAACCTATCAAGCCGATCACGATTCGCTTACGGGTATTAGCAACCGCCGCGCCTTTGAACGGCAGTTAAAAATGACGCTAGAATGGGCGCAAAACGATAGGCGATCAGTCGTGGTCTTTTATATCGATCTCGATCAGTTCAAGGTTATTAACGACGTAAGCGGACACGTGGCGGGCGATCAGCTTCTTATTAACGTTTCAAAACTGCTTTCAAGCCATACGCCATACGGGTTTTTCGCGCGTATGGGCGGCGACGAATTCGCTATTTTATCCCGCGATCTTAGTTACGAAGAGGCTATGCGCCGCGCAAATACGATCATAGACGAAATGCGAAATTATATCTTTGTTTTTGGCGGACGCACCTTTAAGATTGGCGTGTCGATCGGCGTGGTAATCGCAAGCGAAAATCTAAACACTTTAACCAAGATTTTGATCGCCGCGGACACGGCTTGTTTTGCGGCGAAAGAGCGCGGCAGAAATCAAGCCGTTTTTTACGACGAAAACGACGAATACTTCAAAATCCGCAACGAAGAATTCAGCTCCATTACCAATATTAATACGGCGTTGGCGAGCGGACGCTTTATGCTCTACTTCCAGCGCGTAGAACCTATGCAGGAAGGCGAGGTTAAACACGCGGAGATTCTGATCCGTTTAAGAGACGCAAACGGAAACGTGCAATCGCCTGAAAGATTTATCACGGCGGCGGAAAGATTTAATCTTATGCCCTATATCGATCGTTGGGTGGTCGATAACGTTTGCCGGCAGATTTCGGAGTGGGACGCAAATAACGTTATTTACGACGTATATCGTTTTGCGATCAACGTTTCTGGCGCAAGCATATCAGATCGCGATTTTCCCGAATACGTCTCGGATCGGATTAAAAAATACGGCGTCGATCCAAACCGCCTAGTTTTCGAGATCACCGAATCGTGCGCCGTTACGCAGTTAAATCTGGCGCAGATATTTATAGAGCGAATGCGCTCGGCGAAATCTTACTTGGCGCTGGACGATTTTGGAAGCGGTTTATCCTCTTTTGCTTACCTAAAACAATTCAAAGTCGATTATTTAAAGATCGACGGGCGGTTCGTAAAAAATATCGACACGGATAAATACGATCGCGCCGTCGTAGAATCTATGGTGCAATTAGCGGACGCTTACGATCTTAAAACGGTGGCGGAGTTTGTCTGCAACGACGATATTTATAATATTGTGCGGGATATGGGGGTTACATACGCGCAGGGTTATGCCTGCCATATTCCGGAACCCTTAATCAATTTGGTTCAAAACAACAAGGATATTTATGATAAAAACGCATAGAAACTTTATTAAGGCTATAAAAAAAACGTTTAGCAAAAAGTGGTCGTCGCTAGATTATTTTCAAACGATATTTGATAAATGCCCTTTGCCAATCTGTCTTACGAGCGTAAGCGACGGGCGTTTTATCGCTATTAACGACGCTTTTTCGGAATTTGCCAAATGCGACAAAGAAACTATGATCGGTCAAAGTTCCGTGTCGATAGGTCTTTGGAAAAGTGCTGAAACTCGAGCCGATCTAGTGGAACGAGTTTGCAAAGACAACGATCGTATTACAAAGTTCGTCGTTAGTTCGGATTTCGGGGGCGAAATAGCTTATACTTTTGAGATTTACTCCTCTTTGATCATTATCGACTACGAGCATATGCTCTTATCAAGCATTACCGATATAACCGATCTAAAAAAGAAAGACGCGTTAGCCGCGCAAAACGAAAGTCGATTTAAGGAGCTTAGCGACGCGATCGGCGAATGTTATTTTGCCTGCGATATTAACGGGCGTTTTATTAGATGCAACTTGGCGTTATGTATGCTTTTGGGATATAGTAAAAGCGAGCTTATCGGAGAATCGATCGATATAGTTTTATCGTCGAGCGCCTATAGACGCGATATAGACGTTTTTTTAACGCAGTCTAACAATCTTGGCTACCCAAAAACGATCGAGCAGGAGTGGATCTGCAAAAATAAAACCGCCGCGCAGGTTGATGTTACTCTGTTTATAGAAAGCGCCTTGAACGCGGAGGTAGGAGGTTTTTGGGGATTAGCCAAAGAGAGCGTCGTCAAGCTAGACGCAAGAGCTTTGAACTCCTACGGCGAATACCACGATTTGCTAACAAAACTGCCAAATCGCGTATGGGTTGGCGATCGTCTGCAAAGAATGATAAGACGAGCGCGAATCGTCGAAGAAAAAATCGCGCTCTTATTTATAGACTTCAAGAGTTTTAAGCTGATTAACGACGCGTACGGTTATCGCTTTGGCGATTTAACGCTTAAAGAGGCGGCAAAACTCGTAGAACAAACCTTGCGATCGACCGATCTTTTCGCGCGCGTAGGCGGCGACGAGTTTGCGATCGTCGTTAGCTCTTCTCCTATAGAACGAAGCGCGTTAAGCGTTCTTAGAAGACTTTTAGAGCTTTTCAAAGAACCGATCGCGATCGCCGAAAAGAAGATCGAGCTTAACGCGCGTATTGGCATAAGCGTTTTTCCAGACGATAGCCCCGATTATAATTTGTTAATCTCTAACGCCGAATCAGCCGCGAAAAAAGCCTCTGAAAACGGCGAAAACTTTGTTTTTAATTCGCCGACATTAGACGCTCAATCCCGCGAACGGCTCGGCTTAGAAAAGGAGCTTTTAGATTCGCTTTCCTCCAACGCGATCTCGGTTTGCTATCAACCCATTAACGATTTTTCAAACGATGGCGCGAGCGCTACGATAGCGCTTGAAGCGTACGCCAGATGGCGACATTCAAAAATGGGCGAACTTGCGCCAAATAGCTTTATAGATATTGCGAACGAAATAGGCGTAATCGGCGATATTGATCGCAAGGTTTTCGAGATCGCGCTAAACGATCTTTTGGCTTGGAGCAAAAAAGGATTATCGGTAAAAATAACCGTCAATTTAGCGCAAAAAACGTTAAAAGACGCCACTTTTGCGAATTGGGCGATCGCGCTTGTGAAAAACAAGAAAATCGATCCGAAATCGATCGCTTTCGAGGTTTTATACGCCGATCTGCTAATCGAATCCGAGGCGGTCAGAAACGCGATCTTGGATTTAAGTTCGGCGGGATTTGGGATCTGCGCGGACGATTTCGGCGCGGAATTGATATTTTTATCAAAGCTAAAAGAGTTAGGCGTTAAAACGATCAAAGTCGCGCCAAAACGTTTGCGATCGCTAGGCGACGAAGACAAATCTTTATATTCGTTAGCGTTGGTTGGAAACGTGGCGAAAACGCTTGGACTCGAACTAACGGTAGTCGGCGTAGAGAACGAAGAGCTTGATCGCAAAGTTAATGAGGCGGGCGCCATGATTAGACAGGGGTTTTTCTACTCAAAACCTATGGACGCAAAAAATATCGCGGAGTATCTAAAGGGGTTAAAAAAATGAGCGCCGAAGCGACGCAATTACCGCCAAAAATCTGGCGCAGAACCCCGATCGGAAAATGGCTTAGACTAATTCCGCGACAAAAACAGCTTAGAAACTCGTGGCTACACAAAAAACTAGGCGATAAGTTTTTAAGATCGGAGTATTGGGAACCTAGCAGAAAAACGATCGCGAAAGGCTTTGCGATCGGCGGTTTTTGGGCGATGATTCCCATGCCGTGGCAGATGGTTCCAAGCGGTCTTTGCGCCGTATTTCTTAGGGCGAACATACCGCTTGCCCTTTTGGGCGTTTGGATAACAAACCCAATCACGCACCCGTTTATTATCGTTTTTCAACTATGGCTTGGCGAATGGGTATTAAACGCGCCTAGCTCGCTTTCCATATTGCAAAGCGAAGGCGTTTTAGCGTTAATAAAACACGCTCCAGCGCCGATCATAACGGGCGCGCTATTATCCGCCGTCGTTTGGTCTGCCCTATCTTATTTTGTAGCGCGGTTTTGCTATGGATTTTCAATCGATATGATCGTAAAATCTTATGAAAAAAAGAAACATAAACAGATCGATGAAAAGAAAAATTAACGCCCTGTTTTTTTGCGTTTTTTTATTTAGCGGTTGCGTTAGTATAAACGAATGCGGCGTTTCGACAAAATACTATAACGATTGCGTGGAAGGCTACGACGCGCAGGGCGTTTATTTTAAGAAATGCCCGCCTAATAATATCTATGATTCCTGCAAAAAAGAGGAAGAGGAGTTTCCATCTTTAGAGGATTGTCTAAATTGCAACTAGACGCTTTAACGATCGAAACGCTTCGTCCGCAAGTAACGAGCGTAGATATTGGCGACCTAATCGCGATTGAAACCGCCGATCGGCAAAATTACGAAGCGTTGGCAAAATCGCTAAAACCTTGGCGAAAGGGCGCGTTTAAGATCGACGATCTTTTGATCGATAGCGAATGGCGCAGTTTCATTAAATACAATCTTATAGAACCAAGCCTAAATATAACCGATAAAAGCGTTTTGGATCTTGGTTGCAATAACGGCTATTATCTTTTTAGAATGTTAAATCAACGCCCCGCGAAACTGACGGGCTTTGATCCAAGCGAACTTTTTTTTCGGCAATTTTCTTTTATTAACCGATTTATCGACGCGCCGATCGACTATCAATTAAAAGGAAGCGCCGATCTGGGCGATTTTACGGAAAGTTTCGATACGATCGTTTGTATGGGCGTTTTGTATCACAGAAGCGATCCTGTAGGAACGTTAAAATCGATCTGCGGCGCGCTAAGAAAAAACGGCGAACTGATCTTGGATAGTTTGATCATCGATCGAGAAGATCAAGTCGCGCTAACGCCGCAAAAAACTTACGCGAAAATGCCGAACGTCTGGTTTATTCCAACCCTTAGCGCTTTAAGCGCGTGGCTCGATAGAACGGGCTTTTACGATATATCTACAATCGCGATCAAACCTACAAATATAAACGAACAGCGCAAAACAGAATGGATCGACGGCGAAAGTTTGGAAAGTTTTCTTGATCCCAACGATAGCTCGCGCGCGATCGAAGGTTATCCCGCGCCTATTCGCGCATATATTCGCGCCCTAAAACGATAGAAAGGAAAACAATGCCGGACGACGAAGAGCAACAAGAAGAACAAGAAGCCTCCGCGGTTCCTACCGATTCTAGGGAACATCTGGACTTAAAAACGCACGCGCAGATCAATCAAAATCTATGCGGATTTATCGAGGATATTCAAGACGGATACGCAAAGGTTCGCCTAGTCGCCTCCGAAGAGATGGTCGTGGATAAACGCGGTATGATCCACGCGGGTTTTTTATTTAGCGCCGCTTCGTTTGCGGCGATCGCGGCGATCAATAAGCCAAACGTCGTTTTAGTTGTAGCGCGTTGCAATTTTTTAGCGGCGTTAAAAGTTGAAGACGAGGTAATTTTTGAAGCGAAAGCTATGCAAAATACCGCGCGAAAACGCGCCGTAACGGTCGAAGGGACAATCGGCAAGATCAAAGTTTTTGACGGCGAGTTTTCCGCAGTCGTAACCGATCGCCATACTTTAAGCCTAAATCTTATAGACGAATAGTTTTAATTAGATTTTGGTTAAAAACGCTTCAATAAAAAAGTTTATTTGCGCCGCGTTAATCGCCCTCTCGGCGGTTTTTATTTACGCGAATAACGGCGAGTTTAGCAAAGAGTAAGCCGCGCTTATTTGAACGCGAACGACAACTCTGCGGCTATCGCCGATTTTGATAGAGCAATCGAACTCGATCCAAACCATAAATACGCTTACGGTAAAAGCCCGCAACTTGGGCGACCGCAATATATAACGATCTTAAAAAAGCTAATCTCTGCGCTAATTCAAACCGTCCTTAACAAAGCAAAGCCTACAACCGCCGTTTATTCCCACGCGGAGAGAAAGCTCCGCTTTTCTTGGCGCCTTACGCCTCTAAATCAGGGCGATTTCTAGATCGAAAGGCGGCTTGAACCGACTGAAGGCTTCGCGGCTAAGATACGACGCGCCGGCGATCGTAAGCGTTTTGCCTTTTAGCGAATAGTCGATCTTGGGTCGCCCTCGCGCCGCGTTTGCCTTTTGCGTTACAAACAGGATTAGCGCCAGCCATCGCGCCGTTTTCGCTTCGGGCAGAAACCTTTCAAACTGTTTTGGCGGACTCCAAGCATCAAGCTCTTTTTTCTGCCTTGCCGTCAAAAGCGTAGCGATCAGAAGGCGATCGGCGTGGCTAAAGCCGTAAGAAAGCCCGTTTTGCGCCAGCGCCGCCTCTTGTTCGGCGGGGTAATAGGGGTCGATCGCCGCGCCCGTTCCTGATAGTTTCGCGGCGACAATCAGCGCTCTTTTGCGCGAATCGTCGAGTTTATGAAGCGGTTTTAGCAGATCAAAAAGCCGCGCCGCGTTTACCGCCGCCCAATGCGTCTGTCCGCCGTCGCCGCCAAAACGATCGAGTAGGCTAACGAGGCTTGGCTCTATATCGTTTGGCAGTCTGCCGCCGCTACCGCGCAACAGATCGTTTAAGAACGCGCCCTCGCGCACTCCCGCGCCGCTAATAAGCGCCTCTTTCGCGCCGATAATTTGCGCCGCTAACTTGAATATCAACGTTCCTTCGCGGATCACGTCGAAGCGATCGGATTTGAACCCTAAACCTTTTAGCCCGCTAAAATCGCTTTTAACGACGCGATCTAAAAAATCGCCGTAGCTTTCTACGTCAAACGAAAAGCCGTGAAGCGCCGAGAGCGGATAGCTTTCGGCTTTGATAATCGCCATCGCTAACGCGCGCATTGTGCCGCCCATTCCGATAATGCGCGAACAGGCAAACGCGCCTTTTAGCGCTTCGAGCGTTTCTAAAACGAAGCTCGCGGCTTCCTTCGCGCCCTTTTTCTCGTCGAAAAAAAGCTCTTTAAGCCGCACCGTTCCTAAGTTAAACGAGATCGTATCGGCAATTTTGCCCTCTTTGATCAGCGCGAACTCCGTAGAACCGCCGCCGACATCGATCGTAACGCCTTCTTTGAACGCGAGCAGATTCGCCGCCGCGACGCCGCCAAGCCGCGCCTCCTCTTTGCCATCGATCGCGCGGATTTGCAAACCGCTTGCGTTTCGCGCCGCTCTTAAAAACTCCGCTTTATTTGGCGCGTCGCGCGTCGCGCTGGTGGCGATCGCGATAATTTTGCGCGCGCGGTAGGATTTGGCGATCGAGGCGAAGTCTGTTAGCGCTCCGATAGCGCGTTCGATCGCGGCGCTCTGTAAAAGCCCGCCGTTTTTGTAGGCGTTTTCGCCGATCCTCACTCGCGATTTAACCTCCGTTAAAAGATGAAACCCGTAGCGGCTGGTGCGCTCGAAGATCGCCATTCTCGCGCTATTCGAGCCTAAGTCTATAACGGCGGTAATTCGCGCCACGCTACTCTTCTTTTTGCATATTTTGATATTTCAAGGAAAGCTCTTCGGCGCTCTCGACGTTGTCCGGATCGGGAATAATGCAATCGACGGGACAGACCGCGACGCACGCGGGTTCGTCGTAGTATCCGACGCACTCCGTACAAGAGTCTGGATCGATGATATAAACGGGGTCGCCCTCTTCAATCGCGCCGTTTGGGCATTCGTCAAGACAAGCGTCGCAGGCGATACAATCTTCAGCGATGAGCAAAGACATATTTAATCCTTAATACTACATTTGAACGCCGCTTTTTACATAACCTATACTTAAACGCTTTGAAACAAGACGCTTTTTTACCAAAAAACGCCTAAAAATTGAGATTATGGACGCTATCCGGATCGACCGCGACGCAGTCCGTAGGACAGACCGCGACGCACGCGGGATCGTCGTAATAGTCCGCGCACTCCGAACAGAGATCGGAATCGATAACGTAGATAGGATCGCCCTGCGCGATCGCGCCGTTTGGACATTCGTCGATACAAGCGTCGCAGGCGATGCAATCTTCGGTAATAAACAACGACATTGTAAATCCTTAATTATTTTTTGCGCAACTTTAGCGTAATCGTCGCTTAAATACGGGCTAAAAAAATTGATCTTTGTCTAATTTCCGCGCCGTTTTGCGACCGAGCAAAAGGGGCGGGTTCTAGCCGCGATCACGTCTAAAGTCGGGGCTTTTGCGAGCAAAACGACGGGAGAGGCATCGGTTTTAATAGAAAGCGGGCGCGAAAACGCCCGCAGTTCCATAACGCTAGAAAGTCCTTGTTAGCTCGCGCAAACTTTCTACTAAATAATCGATCTCTTCAAAGGTGTTGTAAAAGGCGATCGACGGACGGACGCTACCCTCTAAGCCAAAATACCGTAACGCCGGTTGCGCGCAGTGATGCCCGCTTCTAACGGCTATTCCTTTGGAGTTTAGAAACTTGCCAACCCGTTCGTTTGAAAAACCGTCGATTACAAACGAGAGTATGCTGGTTTTACGATCGGCGGTTCCAATAAGCCTAAGCCCTCTGACGGTTTTCAGTTCCCTAGCGCCGTGTTCTAACAGCGCGTGTTCGTAAGCGAAGATATTTTCAAGCCCGATCGACGAAACGTAATCGAGCGCCGCGCCCAAGCCCGCCGCGTCGGCGATACTACCCGTCCCCGCCTCGAACTTCGCGGGCGGCTTTTGATAGATCGTGCGTTCAAAAGTTACGTCGGCGATCATATTGCCGCCGCCCTGATATACGTCCGCCTCTTCCAAAAGCTCTCTTTTGCCGTAGAGCGCGCCAATGCCCGTAGGAGCGTATATCTTATGTCCTGAAAAAACCAAAAAATCCGCGTCTAGCGCCGCGACGTTAAGCGGAATATGCGAAACGCTCTGCGCGGCGTCAATGAGCGTTTTAACGCCGTAACTATGCGCGATAGAAACGAGCGCTTCGACGGGTACGATCGTGCCAAGCGCGTTGGATACGTGCGTAAACGCGGCAAATTTCGTGCGTGAGTTAAAAAGTTTGGCGTATTGCGAGAGAACAATCTGCCCGCTTTCATCAACCGGCGCAACGCGTAAAAGCGCGCCGGTTTCCTGCGCGATAATCTGCCACGGCACGATATTGGCGTGGTGTTCGAGTACCGTTAGGACGATTTCGTCGCCTTCTTTTAGCTTCGGTTTGACAAACGAGCGCGCTACGAGGTTGATACCCTCCGTGCTTCCCCGCACAAACGCGATCGACTCGGCGCTTGGAGCGCCCAAAAATCGCGCGGTTTTCAGCCTTGCCTCTTCGTAAGCGTCCGTAGCGCGCGCGGCAAGATCGTGCGCGGCGCGGTGTATATTGGAGTTTTCGTAGGCGTAAAAGTAAGAGAGGCGATCGATCACCGATTGAGGCTTTTGAGTAGTCGCCGCGTTGTCAAACCAAACTAGTTGGTTTGCCCCCAACCGTTGGTTCAAAATGGGAAAATCGGCGCGGATCGAATCTACGTTTCTTGCGCCTACCGCGCCGTATCGACTGGGCTTTGAAACGTATGCGCTCTCTTTTTCGTAATCGTTTAACGTCTTTGGCGCGTAGGCTTTCAAAGCCGCGTCGTTTGCCGCCTCCGCCCCGAGAGGCGTAAGCTCTGGAAAATAACGCGCCGCTAGCTTTTCTAGCTCCGCTTCGCTAGGCAGTCCGTAAGAGGCTAGATCGTAAAGACTATTTGCTGTAGTCATAGTAATCGCCTACTTCTACCTCGTCAAGCGCGGCGATCGCGTCGTCGGCTAAGATTGCCGTAGAGCAATAGAGCGAAAGCAGATAACTAGCCACGCCGTTATCGTTAATACCCCTAAAGCGCACTGAAAGCCCGCGAGAACGTTCGGAAGCCAATCCCGTCTGATAAAGTCCGATTACCCCCCGATTCGCTTCGCCCGTGCGTACGAGCAAAATGGAGGTTTTGCCCGATTGAGATTTTGGCTTTTTTAGTCCGTCTACAAAGAGCTTGTCCGTAGGTATAAGAGGGACGCCGCGCCACGTAATAAACGTTCCGCCCGCGATATTGATCGTCGTCGGAGGTACGCCGCGTCTTGTGCATTCGCGTTCAAACGCGGCAATTGCCCTTGGGTGCGCCAAGAAAAAGCTAGGCGATTTCCATACTTTGGTCAGCAACTCGTCGAGATCGTCGGGCATAGGTCTACCGTTTCGCGTAGCGATCCTTTGCGAAGCGGGGACGTTTTTTAACAGCCCGTATTCGTCGTTATTGATAATCTGGCTCTCTTGACGCTCTTTGAGGCTCTCGATCGCAAGGTTTAACTGCTCTTCGACCTGATCGTACGGTTTGCCGTAGAGATCCGCTATACGGGTATCGACGTTGATAATCGCGCTTATGGAGTTTAGCGCGTATTCGCGCGGTTTGGTTTCGTAATCGATAAAACCTACGGGAATGGTCGATTTTTTAAGGTCGTGTCCGCACAACACGTCTAAAGGCGTGTCGCCCTCTACGACTCTATTGACGCGAAATACGCCGTTTTCTAGCCCTTTGAATTCCAAAACTTTGGTCAGCCATCGCGGGGTAAGCGCGCCGTAAATAGGCGCGGTTTTAACGGTATTGGCAAGGTTTCTTGCCGCCTCGAAACTCAAAGCGTTTAATGGTTTTTCAGCCATTCTTTCTCCTTTTTAATAAATTGGAATCGACGGGTCGATCTTTTGCGCCCAAGCGTTAAGCCCGCCCTCTAAATTGATCAGCCGTCCCTTGTAGCCCGCGTTTTTCAGCGTTTCAATGGCAAACTGGCTACGCGATCCGACCTTGCATACAAAAACCGCGTCGATCGACTCGTCTAGCTCGTTGATTCTACGCGTAAGTTGCCCGATTGGAATCGTTATCGCGTTTGGAAACTTTGCGATAGCGAGCTCGTGCGTTTCGCGTATATCGACAATCTGTTGCTTATAGCCGTTGTCAATGCGCGCTTTAAGCTCTTGCGGGGCGATCTGTTCGATCTCGTTTGCGGCGACATTATACTCTCCCAATCCGCAAAACTCCTCGTAATCTATAAGCTTTGTAATCGTCGCTTTGGACGAGCAGATTGGGCAGGAGGGATCTTTGTCGATCTTAAGCTCTCGAAACTTCACGCGCCACGCATCTACAAAAAGCAATCTGCCTATAAGCGTATCCTCTTTGTTAGCGCCGACGATCAGTTTGATAACCTCGCTTGCCTGCATACTGCCGACAATACCGGGAAGCACGCCCAATACGCCTCCCTCCGCGCAGTTTGGCACAAGCCCTACGGGGGGCGGCTCAGGATAGAGGCAGCGGTAGCAAGGCCCCTCTTTGGCGTGAAAAACGGAAACCTGTCCGTCAAACTGAAAGATCGAACCATAGACGATCGGCTTGCCCAACAGCGCCCCCGCGTCGTTTAGGAGATAGCGGGTTGGAAAGTTATCCGTGCCGTCGGCTACGATATCGTAGTTTTGAATGATCTCCAACGCGTTTTCGCTTGTAATGCGCGTGTTGTAAGTATTTACCGTGATAAACGGATTTATACCCTTTATGCGATCTTTGGCGCTCGCCACTTTAGGGCGATCGATATCGCGCGTAGAGTGGATCACCTGTCGTTGCAGATTCGATTCCTCCACTACGTCAAAATCTACAAGCCCGATCGTTCCTATGCCCGCAGAGGCAAGATAGAGCGCCAGCGGCGCGCCTAACCCGCCCGTGCCGACAATCAAAACTTTGGCGTTTTTAAGTTTCTGTTGCCCCTCTAAACCTACCTCTTTTAAGAGCAGGTGGCGACTGTAGCGTCCGATCTCCTCAAGCGAAAGCTCGGAACTCATCAAAGACCGCCCGCAATAGCCGGAACTAAAATCAACGTCGCGCCGTCGTTAAGCGCGGTTTTTTGATCCTCGAGCGATTTGATATTGGTATCGCCCAAAAATATGTTGATGTAGTTTCGCAACTCGCCCGCTTCGTTATACAGGTGCTTTGCAATCGCGGGGCGTTGCGCGGCAAGCTCTTTGATCGCTTCTCCTACGTTTTTCGCCTCTACGCTAACGCTCTTTTTGCCGTCGCAAAAAGATCTTAACGCCGTTGGTATCTCTATCGTTACCGCCATAAAATCTCCTCCTTGTCAAATTGGCGATCATAGTCGCTTAATCTGAAACTATTGATATCGGCGCTCTTGCCTTCATAAACCGACGTAATTATATACGAGTAAAACGGTAGCGCGAAATCCAGATCATAGCCAGACGGCTGGGCTTTTGCATTTGGGTGCGAATGGTATATACCCAAAATGTCCAGCCCTATCGATCGCGCCGTTTTTTCGGCCGCCAGAAAATCCTCCGGAGTAATGAGAAAACGGTGAAAGCGCTCTTCGTCCTCGCGGGAGTTATCGATAGGCAGTAACCGCTTAATCGCGCGCGTCTGATCGGTTTCGATCTCGCCTAGCAAAAAACCGCAGCACTCGTTTGGGTATGTCCGCTCCGCGTGTAGCCTGAGCTCCGCTTCTATCTCTTTGTTAACGGCGATCACGCCGCGCTCCAAAAACTCTCTGAAGCGTAGCGGTTGCCGTTATCGGCTAGGATCGTAACGACGATCGCGCTCTTTGGCAGCGTCGCCGCAAGCCTTGAGGCGGCATAGACGTTCGCCCCCGAACTGACGCCGACGTAAATGCCCTCTTTTAACGCAAGCGCTTTTGTCGTTTGATAGGCTTGCTCGGTGCTTACCTCCGTATATGAATCGACAAGGTTTTCGTCAAAGAAGCCCGAACGAAGCGTCGATTGCAGATGTTTAGTACCCTCTATACCGTGAAAAGGCGAATTGGGCTGAACGCTGATCGTCTGAATGTCCGCGTTGCTCTCCTTAAGTCGTCTTGCAACGCCGATAAACGTGCCGCTTGTTCCCATAGCGCAAACAAAGTGCGTAACCTTGCCTTCGCTCTGCCTTAGTATCTCCTCGCCCGTGCCGCGATAGTGCGCCAAAGGATTAGCCTCGTTATGGTATTGATTTGGGTAGAAATAGCGCTCCGGATATCTTTGGGCTTCGGCTTGCGCAAGCAAAAACGCGCCATCCGAGCCCTCCAGCGGATCGGTCTGCACAATCTGAGCGCCAAAATGTTCCATTGTCTTTTTGCGTTCGATGGAGGCGTTAGAGGGTAGAAATATTTTGACGCCAAAGCCAAACGCCGCGCCAAACATAGCGTATGAAATGCCCGTATTGCCGCTTGTCGCGTCGATAATCTCCTTGCCATACGTAAGTTTGCCGCGCTCGATACCATCGAGAATCATCGCTTTTGCGGCGCGATCTTTAACCGAGCCTGAAGGATTTAGAAACTCCGCTTTGGCAAATACTCTTGCGCCGTCTGGTTCGATTAGAGTTTTGATCTCGAGAAGCGGCGTATTTCCAACCAAATCCAATATCTGCACCTAATTCCTTAATCTATATCGATTTTATAGAGATTATGCCAAAAACCGTCTATTTTGTCAAGTCTTTGCGCAAGTCCGTAACCTTTGGCGCTCTGGACGGTTTTGAACAAGGTATTTTACGGGAGTTTTCCAACCTAAGCCGCGACGGGGTTTTGACTTACTAAGAGGCGTTTTTAACGTTTTGGGGTATCTTGCATTATAATCGATAAATCAAACGAGGTCGCCAAAAACGGCTTTTGCGTTTTGGGCTAAGTCAGCCATAAGTCTATTAAACGCTTCTATATCCGTAAAGAGTAAATCCTCGCAGTAATATAGAATCGCTCCCGTATAGTCCTATTGAACCTTCCGACGCTTTTGCGATATCCCGCGCCCGCTACTTTCCCGAAGCGCTAGGCGCTTCCTTCAAAAGTGTCGCGCCCCCTCTGTCATCCCTATATGCTATAATTTATAGCGAAGGTCGCAAAATGATCGCTAAGTTATAGGATCCGCTGTCATCCCTATATGCTATAATCTCCAACCATTCGCCGCGTCGTAGATCGGGGTTATAGGATCCGCTGTCATCCCTATATGCTATAATCTCATAAAAGCGTATAAATACACCGCCGCGAGTTATAGGATCCGCTGTCATCCCTATATGCTATAATTTATTGCCCTCCCTAAATATAACAATTGTTGTTATAGGATCCGCTGTCATCCCTATATGCTATAATTGTCCAGTATTTTCATTCGATAAAATGCGGGTTATAGGATCCGCTGTCATCCCTATATGCTATAATATGTCGAGTTCGCCCAAGATAATGCGATCTGTTATAGGATCCGCTGTCATCCCTATATGCTATAATACGCGGCGATATTGGTGCAGTCTTTTGTTAGTTATAGGATCCGCTGTCATCCCTATATGCTATAATCTATCGCAAGCGCTATATGAGCAACTGCATGTTATAGGATCCGCTGTCATCCCTATATGCTATAATCTCCAACCATTCGCCGCGTCGTAGATCGGCGTTATAGGATCCGCTGTCATCCCTATATGCTATAATCGCGCTTGCTGACGCTACAATAAAAGGGTAGTTATAGGATCCGCTGTCATCCCTATATGCTATAATAAAAACAGACCGCTACAGCAAAATCTCCGAGTTATAGGATCCGCTGTCATCCCTATATGCTATAATCTAAAACGCTTAGATTTCTATCCACATTGAGTTATAGGATCCGCTGTCATCCCTATATGCTATAATATTCTTCGGGTTTTATAACGCCTTCGGGCGGTTATAGGATCCGCTGTCATCCCTATATGCTATAATTAGTTTGCCGCTTTTGTGGGGTATTCCAGCGTTATAGGATCCGCTGTCATCCCTATATGCTATAATTATCTAGCGCGACGGCAAACTCCGTAGAGTGTTATAGGATCCGCTGTCATCCCTATATGCTATAATCGGACGATTGCGTATACGGCTATCGCGAGCGTTATAGGATCCGCTGTCATCCCTATATGCTATAATTGGATACGTGCATAATGTTAGGCGTTAACGGTTATAGGATCCGCTGTCATCCCTATATGCTATAATCGGTTCGATATGATTATAGAACACACAATGGTTATAGGATCCGCTGTCATCCCTATATGCTATAATTAAGCCGCCTCTACAATAGGCGCTCATCTGGTTATAGGATCCGCTGTCATCCCTATATGCTATAATCGGAATTAGAGTTAAATAATGATTAGGCTAGTTATAGGATCCGCTGTCATCCCTATATGCTATAATCGGAATTATTTGGCGCGAGAGCTGGAGTTGGTTATAGGATCCGCTGTCATCCCTATATGCTATAATCGATAATATATACCCTTTCGCGGTTTTGCGGTTATAGGATCCGCTGTCATCCCTATATGCTATAATATAGCGCGCGCGCGTTAGTAGCGCAGAATAGTTATAGGATCCGCTGTCATCCCTATATGCTATAATTCCTGCTCCTGCTACTGCTCAATGCTACTAGTTATAGGATCCGCTGTCATCCCTATATGCTATAATTCTGGTTTAATCGCGTACCTTGCGATGATTGTTATAGGATCCGCTGTCATCCCTATATGCTATAATGAGCAGGAGAGGGCAGAAAAGGAAAAACAGTTATAGGATCCGCTGTCATCCCTATATGCTATAATGCTACGGACGCGATCAAAAACCTATTTAAGTTATAGGATCCGCTGTCATCCCTATATGCTATAATTACGTGATTGGCGGTAAAAACAAACCGTCGGTTATAGGATCCGCTGTCATCCCTATATGCTATAATGACAAAAACTAAAAGAGAAATTAAACCATAGTTATAGGATCCGCTGTCATCCCTATATGCTATAATGAAACTGATCTCCTTAGGCTTAAGCGTGAAGTTATAGGATCCGCTGTCATCCCTATATGCTATAATGCGAAAGCCGCTCACGCCAAAAGCGTGGGAGTTATAGGATCCGCTGTCATCCCTATATGCTATAATCGATACACGCCCGACTATTAACGCCCGACGGTTATAGGATCCGCTGTCATCCCTATATGCTATAATCGAACGCGCCGCCGTTAGCGCGGAATTATTGTTATAGGATCCGCTGTCATCCCTATATGCTATAATTCGGCGGCGCTGGCGTTAGGCTCGCCGCTGGTTATAGGATCCGCTGTCATCCCTATATGCTATAATAGTAGCTCATCTAAATAAGGCTTTGGCGCGGTTATAGGATCCGCTGTCATCCCTATATGCTATAATTTTGAAAGCTTTTGGTAATAGGTTTACAGAGTTATAGGATCCGCTGTCATCCCTATATGCTATAATCGCCGATTGCGCCAAGTTTCTACCTATCGCGTTATAGGATCCGCTGTCATCCCTATATGCTATAATGCTCGTCGCGAAATCATAATCGCGTTTATCGTTATAGGATCCGCTGTCATCCCTATATGCTATAATAATCTTTTGCAGAACAGAGTACTGGATGGTGTTATAGGATCCGCTGTCATCCCTATATGCTATAATACGCGAGGAATTATTAAGCTAATAAAAAGTGTTATAGGATCCGCTGTCATCCCTATATGCTATAATATCGTAGTCCATAGCCTGCGACATACTTTCGTTATAGGATCCGCTGTCATCCCTATATGCTATAATCCTAAATATGAATCTAACCCCAAAAGAGATGTTATAGGATCCGCTGTCATCCCTATATGCTATAATCCGAAGACGATAAACTCGTCGTTTATCGCGGTTATAGGATCCGCTGTCATCCCTATATGCTATAATCGAAACAGGCGGAGCGATTAGAGCGCTGATGTTATAGGATCCGCTGTCATCCCTATATGCTATAATGTTGTTACCTAGACAGCGGCGATCAATATAGTTATAGGATCCGCTGTCATCCCTATATGCTATAATAATTGAGAGCTAAGCCTACGGCGTGGATCGGTTATAGGATCCGCTGTCATCCCTATATGCTATAATTGCGAGATGGCATTCCGTCAGTTGTTAATTGTTATAGGATCCGCTGTCATCCCTATATGCTATAATGATGAAAGAGGACGATCGCGGATTATACATGTTATAGGATCCGCTGTCATCCCTATATGCTATAATGCGATTTGTCCTCTACGGCAAACAGATCGGGTTATAGGATCCGCTGTCATCCCTATATGCTATAATGCCATTCGCAAACTGGCCAAAGCGGGTAAGGTTATAGGATCCGCTGTCATCCCTATATGCTATAATATGAGCAAAGCCGTCGCGTATAACGCTATCGTTATAGGATCCGCTGTCATCCCTATATGCTATAATTAGACGAAAGCGTTAAGGCGAGCGAAGAGTGTTATAGGATCCGCTGTCATCCCTATATGCTATAATAAGTCGTTTGGAAAGTCGTTTGGTAAGTCGGTTATAGGATCCGCTGTCATCCCTATATGCTATAATGTTTTTTGGAAATTGAACAGCGTTCATTTTGTTATAGGATCCGCTGTCATCCCTATATGCTATAATATTCGACGGCGAAAAACACGCCATTTTCGTGTTATAGGATCCGCTGTCATCCCTATATGCTATAATAGCTCGCCGCCCGTAATATCGACTATCTATGTTATAGGATCCGCTGTCATCCCTATATGCTATAATCAAGAAAAAATCTCACGTGGTATCAGTCGCGTTATAGGATCCGCTGTCATCCCTATATGCTATAATGCCTTGCCGACAAATCCGCTCCTAGACTACTCTGGGAGCGGATTATTTTTCGTGAAAAAAGCTTTTAAAACAGCAAAAGTTGTTTGTGTGTAACGGTTTTTTCCTGAATCGTGGGCTTGCCGACAAGGATTTCAATGCCTGCGAATTGCTTTTCAGTGATGATTAAACTGCGTACCGAACCTGCGGGAGGCAGATTATTTGATAGCCTCTTATTATGTTTAACGATCGAATCCGCTCCATAGATCAGTCGCGCATAGATGCTAAACTGAACCATATCGTAGCCATCGTTAATAAGAAAACGCCTAAACTTTGCGGCAAAATACCGCTCCTTCTTGGTCAAAACCGGCAGGTCAAAGAACACGATCAATCTCACAAAACGCCCCATTTATCCGCCACGCTATTAAACGGCGCAGATCGTCAAGAAAACAACCGCAATAAAATTGCCAAATCGCTTAAGACTCTACAAAATGCGCCTCTGTTCCCAACAATATCGGTGCTTCCAATATTTCTTCCTTATTTGCATAGAGTCTAACCAAGCTTTCTACGACAAAATCGATCGCGTTTATAGCCGCGGTTTTTCCATTAGACATTTGAACGTCCGCATTCAGGAGCGTAACCAACGCGGCTTTCTCGGGCGCGTTAAAACTACGATTTTTCGCGAAAATTTCTTTAGCTACCCATAGATCGACAATAGGTCGAAACGGCTCGATCAAATCGTCGGCAAGATTAAAGGCGTTTAACTCGCTATGGTGAAAAAGTCCAAGCTCCGGATTTAAGCCGTGCGCTACTAAATTTCTAGCGATCGCGCCGCGAAAAATCGCGTAGCCAAAGTTAAGAGCAGAGTTAATCGCGTTTTCATTTCTACGATTAAAATGATCGCCAAAAAGCTCCGCGAAATAAAAACTTGCCGCTTGCGATTCCATATTATCCGCGTCTGCCGATCGAACCTTTTCGGACATAACAAATAGACGATCGGCATTTTTACCCATTAGCGCCAAAGTCTTAGCCTGATTTATAATTTTAGCTTTAACGATCGACGCCCAAGCGCGTTTTGCGATCGGCTTTGCAACATTTAATTGTAAACGCAACATTTTTGACGTTCTGCTAAAGGCGCTAAACGGCAGAAAAACGCCGTTTGGCAAACCGTTTTCGGCGGTAGAAAAGAGCGCTATTCCATACTCGCTACAAGCGCTCAATACGGGATGGGTAATTGTTATTTGACGATGATTTAAGATGATGACGGCAATATCTTCAAACGACACGGTTGCGTTTTTATCTTCTTGCGCGATCGACAGCGCAAAATGATCCCGCGAAAGTCTGGCGGGAGCGCTTATCATTACGCTACGCCAACCCACGACGCGACTCTTTGCTCGCCGGATAAATATTTCCTAAACAATCGACGTTAAACTTTTCTATAGACAACGCCGTTTTAATTCCAATACTTTGATATTCTCCGTCTTTGCCTATTTTTTTATCGCGATCTGGAGACCATATATTAACGGCTCCTGTGGATCTGTTTGTGCTACCATAATATCCCAAAATAGTTTTATCTTTTTGCGTAACTTTCACCAGATCGTTTGGATAAAGCGAAAAACAAAACTCGAAACTTTTATCGATCTCTGTCCATTCGTCTTCATCTTTATAAGCCACAATCGCTCTATTAGGCGCTAAATCCGCCGCTTTATGCCACACATAAACGGGAATCAAATAAAATCTGCCGTGTTTTGCAAATATATCCACGCGCAACATTGTATCGTTTTTGGCAATACCGTTGCGCACCGCAATACCGCTCATTTTATCAAGCTTTTTAACGCTGCGCACAATCGGGGCCTTTGACATATCCTTTGAAGGTTTATAAAACGGCTCGCTAAACGCCTTTTGGGCGTTTCCGTTAAACTCCTCCATGCGTTTACGGATCGCTTCATAAAGCGGTTTATTTCGCTCCTGATCGACAAGTTTGTCAATATCTGATAATTTCAGATCGTAAAGCCTAACTCTTTGCGCAATAATGCCCTCTTGATCCGTTTTAGCGTAAATAGTCTCTTTATGCGCGGCTCCTCCGTTTCGTCTTTGCGGAGCGCGAGAAACAAAAAGCGGTTTTGCGTTTTGCGCGACCTCTATTGGCGTTCCTAGCTCGATCAATTTTTCGCGTAGCTTATGCGGATCGTCTTCGTTCAATCTGCACAGTAGCTCTTCGCGAAAGTTTTCCCAAGGGTAAGGGAATTTATTTTCGACCGCTTCGCGCGCTTTGGAGTTAATAATTTCGCCAGTTTCTGGATCGACAAACCCTTCCCGTATAAATTCTAACTCTCTTCTCCTTGCATAATCGCTTAGACGCTTGACCATTGCGTGGTTGCATACGGCGATTACCGACGCGTCCAAAGCGTGATGCCGGTCGCTTTCTCCTCTTTCTTTTGTTAATCCCCATCTAGCCCGTAAAAACGCCGTTAGGCTACCGGTTAAGACGACGACCCGCTTAGCGTCGCTATCGTCGGCAAGTTTCAAAAACCGCTCTACGTAATTTTTAAAAAAGCGACAGATATAACGCGTGTCGTTTAAGTTTCGCTCTTTAAAACCTTCGGCGGTTTTTTCATCAAAATCTTTACGTAAAAGTCGATCGCGTTTTGCCTTTCTAAAATTATGATTATTCTTAACGTATTCTTCAAATTTTCTCCAATGATCTTCGTTGTGTCCAAAATACTCAAACGGCGTTTTATTGCCCTTCTTCTGATTTTCCGCCGTTTTAACTAATACGCGATTATTTTTGGAGTTATCGAAGCTTCTTGAATACGGCAATATATGATCGATCTGCGCATAGTCTTTATCTCCTAAAACGCTATCTATATCTAGCTTATCAACAGAGTATGCGCATTTGCAAAGTTGCTCCTTGTAAAGAAGCCATTTTTCAAACTCTTTTGCTTTCGGTTCGCGCCCTAATTTATTGCGCAGTTCGCCATATTCTCTTTCATTGCGCTCGCGATACTCTTTTTGCCCTCTTTCTATCTCTTTGCGTTCCGATAGCGAGCGAGATAAGTCCCGCGCCATTTCAATATGAACGCTTTTGGACGATCCATATTTCTTAACGATTGTGTTTAATACCTTTCGCGCCTGATTGAGCGCTCGTAAAACGACCGGATTTCGCGGAATATCAAGCGCGTCGTTAAACTTTAGACGACCATATTTATCGCGATCTTTATATAGCGGCGGCAAATATATTTGCTTTTCGTCTTCGTTAGAAAAATCGCTATGGCTTTTATAGCCCGCTTTCACTACCGCTTCATCGTAGCGATCGCCCCTTTCCATAAACGGTAAAATCTTGCGAAGCGCCGTTAACGAAAGATGGTGAAACTCTTTGAAACTAACGGGCAATAACTTTTCTATTATATCTTCGTCTAATCCGAGCTTCCTTAGTTGCGACGCTTTTTCGTTGTCCTCTTTATAAACCGTTAAAACAAAGGCGATCGAATCGAATCTATCGGGATTATTCGCGATCTCGTTAAAACGATCCTTTAGTGCTTTTTTCAACGCGAGCGTAGCCGGAAGTTTGACCAGCTTTTCCTTCTCGCCTTTAACTGCGCTAAACGAAAAATCGTTTAATAACTTTGCCTTAACTAGCGCCGATCTTAGTTGTTCGTATTTCATCTCGCAATTTGCGTAACTATAAGCCGTTTTGATCGCGACTTCTCGTTCCCGATCGTTTAACGCTCTACTTTTGCCGTCGATAATTATGCGAAGATTATTTATTCTCGTTAATAATACGTGTCGTTCGGCGCAGAAGCTATATTTAGGCGCTCTATATTCCTCTTTTTCAAAAACGCAACGACCCGTCATCTCAAGTAGCTTTTCGCCGCTTAGACTTTGTTTCTGGCTCCAAAAAAGCCCGCTTTTGCAATCGCCGTTTCCTAAAATAGCGGTTTGCAACTCTTTCGAGGCAAAAGCCGCGCCCAACGATCGCTGTTTTTCAAAGATCGTTTTTAACTCTTCGCCAAGCAAAACGCGCGAAAGCGCCTTATCGTACTCTTTATCTTTATTGCGTTGCGCTTGCGGAAACTCTCTTAAAATCATTTCGGCGACGGTTCGATAGCCTTTGTCTTTCATAAGTTCCGCGTTTTTTGAAAGCGCCTCTTTAACGTCGCCGTTATCCTTATTTTCGCTTTCGGCTTTGCTTGTCCAATAAAATCCGCGATGTTTGCAGATATGATATACGATCCGCGCAAACTCCCCTCTGTCTAGCGCGTAATCTAGCGCTTTAACGCGAAGAAGCCAAGTAGAATCGCTCGGCTTTAACTCTTTGAAAAATTGCTTGCTATCGATAACGCCGCTTCGCTTTAGTAAGCGCGTCAATTTCGTAAGCCGCCATGCGCGATTATGAAGTCTGTGGCGCATTAGACGCGCGTTGCGTCGAATTAAATTGAGGCTTTCGCCCTCCTTGTCCGTTTCGGCTTTATCAAAGGCGCGAACGCCTAAACCCAAAATATTACCCTCGCCGATAACGCACCAGCCTACGCTCGCAATCCCAATATCCAGCCCCAAACGATACTCCGCTCTCATCGCCTTTCCTTCTTTAAGCATAATTGTTCTATAATTACAATCGTAGCATATAAGGGATGACAGCCGCTGCTATAATAAGCGCGATTCGGAAGATTGCGCGTATCCGGCGGGGTTGGGTAAAACCGCCCCGTCTTTTTACTTCAAAGCCTTTTCGTTTGTCCAGCAAAAAACCTCGTTATGCAAAGCGATCGCTTCGTCGATCGATTTTGGCGGCGCGTTAAAGCGATCGAAAGCGGCGAGAATTAAACGCGAGATCGCTCCGAAACTAATAGCGCCCGATCTAAAAAAAGATAACGCCGCTTCGTTCGCCGCGTTTAAGACTACGCCAAGTTCGGGCGTTTTTAACAGCGCTTCTTTGATCTCCCAAACAATATAACGTTTTGCATCGATCGGCTCAAAGCAAATCGGCGGCAGATTAGAAAGATTGACCTCGCCCGCAAACGGCGATTTTACCTCGTCCATAATCGCGTAGGCGATCGCAAGGCGCATATCCGTAGGCGCGGCTTGCGCGACGATACAGCCGTCCGCAAACTCTATGAGCGCATGAAAAACCGAGCTTCGTTCGATCATAGCGTCGATCGCGCAAATATCAAAAAGCCAACGCGCCTCTAGCAGTTCAAAAAGTTTATTGACCATCGTCGCGCTGTCGATCGTGATCTTCGCGCCCATCGACCAATTCGGGTGGCGCAAAACCCGTTCGATCGAGGCGTCTTCAATGCGTTCTAGCGGTAGATCGCGCAGAGCGCCGCCGCTTGCCGTCAAAACGATCCGCTTAATCGGGCGATCTTTCGCAAGATACCAAACGCCGAAATGTTCGCTGTCGATCGGGCGAATCAAGTTTTTATCGGCGATAAAAGCGCCCGCGCACGCCAGCGATTCTTTATTTGCGAGCGCCAACCGTTTGCCGCAGGCAAGCGCTTTTAACGTGGGCGCAAGACCAAGAAAACCCGCGAGCGCATTGACGACAAGATCGCTTCGGCTCTCTTCGATCGCCTCCAAAAGCGCCGCTTCGCCGTATTTCACGCCGTTAAAATCGACCTTTTGCGCGGCGGCGCGATCGGCTACGACGACGCGGCGCGGTTTGAAGCGCCTGATCTGATCGTTTAGCAGATCGACGTTATAACCGGCCGCCAACGTTTCGATCGACAAATGAAAGCGCTCGGCGACGTCGAGCGTCGAGCGTCCGATCGAGCCCGTAGAACCCAATAAAACCACTAGCGATCTTTGATCTGCGCGACTAACGTTTTTACCGTTTGCAACGCTTTTTCAGCCGTAGAATCCGCCGCCAAAACGATGGCAAGCCTACGTCCTTTATGACTAATCGGCTTGCCAAAAAGCCGCGCAAAAGAGCGATCGGTAAAGATCGAATCGGGGATTTCCAGCACGGGATTTGCGCTTTCGTTTTGCGCCTTATACGCCGCGCTTGCGCCCGACGAGATCAAACTAAAGCCAAGCGGCAAGCCCAAAACGGCGCGGATATGGAGCGCAAATTCGCTCTGATTTTGCGTGATTAGCGTAACCATTCCCGTATCGTGCGGACGCGGGCTAACCTCGCTGAAATAGACCTCCTCGCCTTTGACAAAAAGTTCCACGCCGAAAATGCCGCGTCCGCCTAAGCCGTCCGTAACGCGCTTTGCGATCGTTTCCGCTTTTTCGCGCACGACTTCGCTTAAAGCGATCGGTTGCCAAGAGTAGATATAATCGCCGTCTTTTTGAATATGCCCGATCGGTTCGCAAAAGCGCGTTTCTTTTTCCGTGCGGACGGTTAAAAGCGTGATCTCAAAATCAAAACTGATAAACTCCTCCACAATCAGTTCGCTTGCGTCGCCTCTGGCTTCCTCTTGCGCCAACGTAAAACTGGCTTTCAGATCCTCCGCGTTTTTAGCTACGCTCTGCCCGTGTCCGCTACTGCTCATCACAGGCTTGATCACGCAAGGAAAACCGATCGCCTCCGCCGCTTGCGCAAGCTCGTCGTAAGTTTTGACAAAACGGTAAGCGCTTGTTTTCAGCCCCAGCTCTTCGGCGGCAAAGATTCTAATGCCCTTGCGATTCATTGTAAGTTCTACCGCGCGCGCGTTTGGTATCACTCTAAAGCCCTCTTTTTCCGCCTCGATCAGCGCGTCGATGCTGATCGCCTCGATTTCGGGAAGGATATAGGAAGGTTTTTCGCGGCGGATAATCTCCAAAACCTGCGACTTATCCTTTAGATCGATCGTATAGGCTTTGTTTGCGACAAGATGCGCGGGAGCGTTGGCGTAGCGATCAAGGGCGACTACCTCCAACCCCATTCGCTGCGCCTCGATCGCAACCTCTTTGCCAAGCTCGCCGCCGCCGAGCAACATAATTTTTACGCTCGCGTTTTTATAAGGCGCTCCAAAATCCATCATTTTCCTTTAATTTTTGCAAAATTATAGCCTTTGAAGGGTAAGCCGAATTGAGATCGCCGCTTATTTAGCCTCAAGGGATCAAAGGCAAAACGACGGATTTGTTCAAAGACTTGACAATGATAGACTAAATGTTGTATAATGCTTTTAGCATTCTAAGGTTTAGAGTGCTAAAATCACAATCTCAAAAATCACTCGTTAGGAGGAATCAATGCTATTCACGCCTCTGGGCTACCGCATTCTTGTAGAAAGAAGCGAAGAACCCGCAAAAACCGCATCGGGTATCATCATTCCCGACAACGCGAAAGAAAAGCCGCTTGACGGCAAAGTAGTCGCGATCAGTAAAGCGATCAAGGAGAAAGGCGAAATCGCCGTAGGCGACGTGGTCGTTTTCGGTAAATACGCAGGTACGGAGATCAAGATCGACGGCAAAGACTACGTTGTGTTGAACAACAGCGAAAAGAACGACGACATTTTGGGCGTTCGCAAATAAAACGCAAAGGATAAACGATGGCAACAAAAGAGATTTTCTTTTCCGACGACGCAAGGCACAAGCTCTACGAGGGCGTAAAACTGCTTTCAGACGCGGTAAAGGTTACGATGGGTCCTAAAGGACGCAACGTTTTAATTCAAAAGAGTTTCGGCGCGCCGCACATCACCAAAGACGGCGTAAGCGTCGCTAAAGAGATCGAGCTTAAAGATCCGCTCGCGAATATGGGCGCTTCGCTCGTTAAAGACGTGGCGAGCAAAACCGCCGACGAAGCGGGCGACGGCACGACTACGGCGACGATTTTAGCCCACGCGATTTTCAAAGAGGGTTTAAGAAACGTAACTGTGGGCGCAAATCCGATCAGCATTAAGCGCGGTATGGATAAGGCGAGCGAAGTTATTATCGCGGAACTTAAAAAGATCAGCCGAGAGATCAAGGATAAAAAAGAGATCGAGCAGGTTGCGACCGTTTCGGCGAACGAAGACGCGAAGATCGGCAAACTGATCGCGGAAGCGATGGAAAAAGTGGGCAAAGACGGCGTTATTACCGTAGAGGAAGCTAAAGGCATCACGGACGAACTGGACGTCGTCGAAGGTATGCAGTTTGATCGCGGCTATCTTTCGCCCTATTTTGTAACCAATTCGGAAAAAATGCAAGCCGAGATAGAAAATCCCTATATCTTGCTTTTTGACAAGAAGATCTCGTCTATGAAAGATCTCTTGCCGCTTCTCGAGCAACTTGTTAAGACGAGCAAACCGCTCTTGATTATCGCCGAAGACGTCGAGGGCGAAGCTCTAGCGACGCTTGTCGTCAATAAATTGCGCGGCGTGTTGAATATCGCGGCGGTTAAAGCGCCCGGTTTTGGCGATCGCAGAAAAGCTATGCTTGAAGACATCGCTATTTTGACGGGCGGACAGGTGATCGCCGAAGAGTTAGGGCGCACTTTAGAGGGCATTACGCTTGCCGATCTCGGTCAGGCCGCTCGCGTCATTATCGAGAAAGAAAACACCACGATCGTTAACGGCAAAGGCGAAAGCAAGGACGTTAAAGCAAGAATCGCGCAGATCAAACAGCAGATCGGCGAAACGACGAGCGACTACGATCGCGAAAAACTCCAAGAACGCTTAGCGAAGCTTTCCGGCGGCGTGGCTGTGATCAAAGTCGGCGCGGCGAGCGAGATCGAGATGAAAGAGCGCAAAGATCGCGTAGACGACGCGCTTTCGGCGACCAAAGCGGCTGTGGAAGAAGGTATCGTAATTGGCGGCGGCGTAGCGTTGGTTCGCGCGGCGGCGAAAGTCAATATCAAATTAGAGGGCGACGAGGCGACTGGCGCTGAAATTATCCTTCGCGCTATAAAATCTCCGCTTCGTCAGATCGCCGAAAACGCGGGTTATGACGGCGGCGTTGTCGTCAATGCCGTAGAGAAAGAAAAGCAAAACGTAGGCTTTAACGCTTCTACGGGCGAATACGTCGATCTTTTTGAAGCGGGTATCGTCGATCCTACAAAAGTAGAACGCATAGCGTTGCAAAAAGCGGTTTCCGTGGCAAGTCTATTGCTAACGACTGAAGCGACGGTAAGCGAAGTTAAAGAAGATAAACCCGCCGCTCCCGCAATGCCGGGCGGCGGAATGGGCGGTATGGATTACTAAGCAAAAGGGCAAATAGCCTCTAGCTTGGTAGATTATCGCGATCGCGGGATAGCTCCCGCGATCTTTATTTTGCCGCGCCGTTATCCAAAGGCTAAAACGTCGTAAAGATGCGATCTCGCTTTTTGCGATCCTTAAAGTTTATCCCTTCGCAAAACCGAACTAAATTAGATTGCGCTTGGCTATAATCGTTGGATTTTAATACAGATAACGGCAAGGATAAAAATGCGCTTTTTTTTCAATCGTTTCAAAGTTGTAACTTGCGCGATTGC
>JAISOU010000037.1 GCA_031275395.1 Helicobacteraceae bacterium
GAAGCGCTTTATCTGCCGCAGGAGATTGACGCGGGCAAATCGGCGGAATTGCTTGAAAATATCAAAAAGATGAAAAATGACGAAAAAGGCTTTTTGATGAGTTTGATAGTTCGTTTGGGTAGCGACCCGAAAGCTCTGCTTCAAAGCCATTCTCCAAGTCCGGGAGAGACGCGAAAACTTTTACTTTCTCAAGGACTGTTGCAAAAACCCGCGCTTATCATCATGGACGAACCGACAAACCACCTCGACATAATATCTATAGAGGCGTTGGAAAATGCGCTGAGAGCATATAACGGCGCGCTTTTGTTAGTTAGCCACGACCGCCGTTTTTTGGCTAATGTAACAGATGAAATTTGGCAGTTTTAGCAGTCGTTTTTTATGCTAAAAAATGCCTTTTGGGAGCGGAAAGAATCTGCTCTCTGTCATTGCAAAGAAGCAAAAGCGTGCTAAAAAATGCCTTTTGGGAGCGGAAAGAATCTGCTCTCTGTCATTGCAAAGAAGCAAAAGCGTTAAACTCTTTTTTACTTATGCACAAGACGAACCATTTCCGTCATTACGAGCCGCTTGCGGTGAAGCAATCTATATTGAAAGATGTCATTCTATCCCTCTTCTGTCATTGCGAGGAGCGGAGCGACGAAGCAATCCATACTTTATAATAACAAAAATAGTATCGTTAATAATAAACAAAATAACCTTTTTTTGTTACATGCTTGGATTTTTTTTGTTATTTCTCTGGATTGCTTCGTCGCTCCGCTCCTCGCAATGACGGAATATGGCAAGATTGCTTTGCCGCGCTTTGCTTTGCCCTCAGTCCTCGCAATGACGGAAAAGAATGTGGAAATAGTAGAAAATTAGGCGCAATAATAAAAAATTCTGGATTTCGGGCTTGCCTTTGAGATACGCCTATATTGAACAAAAGATAAAAGCGGACTTTCTATCTTGCTAAACGACGGGATGTAAGCGGTTTCCTCGCCGAATAGGACGCTATGGTCGTATTATTTTAGGGTTCTCCTCTTTTAACTGCCGCATAAGCCCTGCCACTTTACTCTTTTGGTCTTTGGCGAGCATGCTGTCGCAATAGGCGCTCTTTTGCCTTTATCTTTTGAAAATACATCCATGCGCACCCCGTAACAAGATCTGGGTTACCTAGTGCCCCCGAATAGTAGAGATCGCCTAAATTCCCTTGGGCGGTTGCACCCCATTTTTGGCGGCTTTAAGATAGTAATCCGTAGCTTTTTTATAATCTCTATCCACCATTGAGCCGTGTTCATACATAAGAGCTATCTTGACTTGGGCGTCGGTATTGCCTTTATATGCGGCTTTGGTAAACCATTCAGCCGCTTTTTGGCTGTTTGGCTTAACCCCATAACCTTCAAAATACATTAAGCCGAGATTAAATTGGGCGTCATCATAGCCTGCTTCGGCGGATTTAAGAAACCATTCGTAGGCTGTCTTGTAGTCTTGCTTAACCCCATTGTCTTTCAGATACCGAACCCCCATCGCAAAGTGAAAGATGCGGAGGTTATAAAGCGCATAGTCGCACCCATGCTCCATAGCGCTAAGAAAGTAATCCACAGCCTTATTAATATCTTTCGGAACTCCTTCGCCTCTTTCATATATTATCCCTAATATGCATTCAGCATTGCCATTGCCTAACTCTGCTGCTTTCATATAAAAATCTATAGCTTTTTTCATATCCTTTTGGCAATAATCTCCATATTCATAACTATACCCAAGTTCATAGAGCGCGGGGGAATATTTTTGATTCGCCGCTTTATTCAGCCACTCCAATCCCTTCGAGCAATCTTTAGGTATGCCCTGCTTCCTTTTAAGTATAAGAGACCGAGTTCATATTGCGCTGGAATTATGTCCTTTCTTTGCGGCTTTAAGATACCACTTTTCAGCATGTTTATTCCACTCTTCGGTATGCTCTTCTTTATACAGGTTTGCAAGCTCATACTGCGCTTCAACATCTCCACTCTTTGCTTTATCCAGCGTACCGTACCATAGGCGCGTTTCATAGGTAGGAAAACGCTACCCTGAAATATGATTTGGAACCTCTTTGGCGCAGGCTGCAAGGAAAAATAAAAAAATAAGAAGAACTCGTTTCACACAAACTCCTCTAAAAGTAAGATTAATTTTATAACATATTAACACATTTGACTTCAAAGCGCGGCGCGATTGCGGCGGCGTTAAGTTAATACATTCGCAAAAGGCTTGCGAAGCCGCGCGTAAAGGTTTTAATTCAGAACGCGCTTAACGCTTTTTTTGCGCGTCGTTTAACCAAACCATAATACCCTTTTGCGCGTGCAATTTGTTTTCGGCTTCCAAAAATATCGAGTCGGCGTTCGATTCAAAAACTTCGTCGGTTATCTCCTCGCCGCGATGAGCGGGCAAACAATACAACAAGATCGCGTTGCGATCGGCGCGCGACATAAGTTCGTTCGTTACGCCAAACCGCGAAAATCTTTAAGTCGTTTTTCGTTTTCCTCCTCGCGCCCCATACTTGTCCATACGTCCGTCGCCACGACGTTTGCGCCTTGTACCGCCTTGATTGGATCGTCGCAAAAATAGAGTTTCGCGCCGCTTTTAAGCGCAAAACTTTTGGCTAACTCAACCCATTTCGGCGCGATCTCGTAGCCTTTGGGCGCGGCAATTCTAAGTTCAAAGCCCATTTTGGAGGCGAGCATAAGACCAGCTGTTTGCCATATTGTTGCCGTCGCCAATCCACGCCGCGATAGAACGCTCGTCGTGTCCCAGCTCTTGCATCGTCATATAATCCGCCATAAGTTGCGCGGGATGAAAATCGTCGCTAAGCCCGTTGATAACGGGCGCGCTCGAATACGCGGCGAACTCTTCCAAACGGCTGTGCGCAAAAGTGCGAATCATCGCCATATCAACCATTCTGCTTATAACCCGCGCCGTGTCTTTCATCGGCTCGCCGCGTCCAAGTTGAATATCGCGGGACGATAAGAATATTGGGCGCATTCCAAGTTGCGCCGCGCTAATCTCAAAACTCACCCTAGTGCGCGTCGAGCTTTTTTCAAAGATCATCGCAAAACTTTTGCCCGAAAGCGCTGGCGTTGGTTTATTCGCCTTCAGATAGCGTTTCATATCATGCGCTAGACTCAAAATCTCCAGAATCTCGCTCTTTTTGTAATCTTTTAAGCTCAAAAATGTCTCATTGCCAGCTCCTATCCAGACAGATCGCAAATCTCTTTGGCGTGATAGGTGATAATCATATCCGCGCCCGCTCGCTTGAAGGCGATCATCGTTTCCAGTAAGAGCGCGATCGTAATCGATCAGCCCCAATTTTTGCGCCGCTTTAAGCATAGCGTATTCGCCGCTCACGTTATAAACGGCGATCGGCAGATTGGTTCGATCGCGCAACGTTCGCGTTATGTCAAGATAGGCGAGCGCTGGCTTGACCATTAGCATATCAGCGCCTTGCGCCTCGTCTTCCAAACTTTCGGCGATCGCCTCGCGCGCGTTGGCTGGATTCATCTGATAACCGCGCCGATCGCCAAAACTAGGCGCGGATTGCGCCGCGTCGCGGAAATGTCCATAATGGGCGCTGGCGAATTTTGTCGAGTAACTAAGAATGGGCAGATTTTCAAACCCGTTTGCGTCCAACGCCGCGCGAATAGCGCCGACCATGCCATCCATCATACCGCTTGGACAAACGCAGTCGCTACCCGCTTTGGCGTGAATAAGCGCCTGTTTGGCTAGATTTGCGAGCGTCGCGTCGTTATCCACGCCGCCTTGCGAATCGATAACGCCGCAATGCCCGTGATCGGTGTATTCGCAAAAGCGCAGATCGGTGAAAACAAGCAGATCCGACTCGGCTTTTTTGAGCGCTCTGGTCGCTTCGGCGATGACGCCGCGATCGCTTAACGCGTCCGAGCCTATTGCGTCTTTCACGTCGGGAACGCCAAACAGCATCGGCGCTTTGATTCCCGCGCTTTGCGCCGATTGCGCCTATTTGACAAGCTCGTCAATCGAAAGCTGAAACACGTTTGGCATGGAGGCAATCTCGTTTCTTACGCCCTCGCCAAAACGCGCGAAGAGCGGATAGATCAGATCGTTTTTGCTTAGGCGCGTCTCTTCCGTCAGATCGCGCATAGCGGCGTTTACCGCAACCTTCTAAAACGCTTGAACATATTTGTTCCTTTGAAAAAAGCGAGAATTTTACTCTTTTTACAGGTTAAGCATTATTTGGTAAAATCTCACGGCGAAATCAACAAAGGGTGCGTTATGAAACAGTATAAGGTTGTTATCTATCAAGAAGGCGTGCTAAGCTCGCTGTTACTCGGCGTGGCGAAGGTCGATCCCGTGAAGTTCAGCGCGTTTCTCAACAAAAACGCGGCGGACGGCTGGCGGGTCGTAACGATGGAAAAAGACCTGCGCAGAATGCTACTTTTTTGGGTGAGGGAAGCGTATGTGGTCATAATGGAAAAGGACGCGCAATGAAATCGCTGAAAACGATCGCGATCGCGGTTCCTCTTACGACGCTTGTATTGTGGGGCTTGCTGGCGTTAGCGCAATTATGGGCGAGCGTCGTCTCCAACAAGGCGTTTGAGAAGCTAACTGCGTCCGCCGCGATCGTGATCGTAATCAGCGTGATTACGTCGATTGCTATTCGCGCTCATATTGAAAACGCCAAGCTAAAAGAGCAAGGCTATTTAGATTCAAACGATTAACCCATTTTTTCGGCGTAGCGCGTTACATATATCCCAGTCCAAGAGCCGAGCGCAAAGCGTGGATCGTTTCGGCTTCATCGTGTCCGATTACGTTGTCTGACTTAACGCATTCGATTGCCATATTGACGATCTGTTGTTTAATATCGTCGTTGGATTGTTGAATGCGATCGTAGGCGCTTTCAAGCGTTTGAGTTAGGATTTTATAAAAGAAACGTATTCTAAAGCGTTAATGGTTTTGTAAACGTTATCAAACGCTGTTTTTGCTTTCTCGTCGCTTTGGTATTGATCATAAACAATCGCCGAAAGCGCGATTGAGATCGCTTTTGCGATCGGTTCAAATTCGTTATAAATTATCTTTGGATATTTTCTTAAATCAAACGCAATATCAAGCATATAAAACGCAAGATATTTTAGATTAAACTCAAGCAAAGAGACGGCGCCGTCCTCCTCGATAAGCAGATCGGCGGTTTCTCTAAAGCGTTTATATTGATCAAACGTTAATTGTTTAAGCGCTGGAACGCATAAGAAAATTAAATGAACGATACTCTCTCTTTTAAGCGAAGCAATCTCCGCCACGATTTTATTAAACTCGTCCGCATAAACTCGTATAGAGATTATTTTCTTTTGTATTGCGGCTACGTTTTGATTATGTCGATCGATTAGCAACGAGTAAATAATCCAGCGAGCGCTTAGAGGATCGGCGGCTTGATCGCGCGGATATTCTGGTATAGCTTCTATATTCGCCGTAGCGATATTAAGTAAATCGATTGCGTTTGTATTCGCCTTAGTCGATTTGTTTTGGATTCCCGCATTTCTACGCGATTGACGGTGCGCTATCGCTTCGTTAGGATAATGGCGATTGTAGTTTGTGAATGCGGCGAGGTTAGCGCGTATCTGAATAGACGTTGTTTTCAATTGGTTTCGCGGAATAAAAATTGCTTGCGTTGTAATCTACGATCGGAGAAAAATGGGACTGGCTACGCTTTTAGAAATTGGGGCGCAAAACGGGCAAAAAAAAGCCGCGAAAACCCTTTTGCCGTTTGAAACGACGGGCGAAAGTAAGGCGATCGCGCTAAAGACAAGCGAAAAATCTGACAAAAACGACTTTGCGGCGGCTCTAAAAACGGCGCTGGCGACAAACGCTCCAAAAACGTCGAGCAAAACGGCGAATAACGGCGCGCCAATTAAAAGCGCGATCGCGCCAACCAAACGAAATATCGCAAATACGGCTACACCGATCGAAAGCAAAACCGCAAGCGCCTCCAAAATACCGATCGATAGCAAAAAGTTAAACTTTGACGAGCCGATCCTAAAAACAACGGAAAAAACGCAGTCTGATCCGATCGGCGAGAAAACCAAAAGTTCGCCTCTTGCAAAGCTAATCGAGAAAATCGACGCGCCAAAAAAGGCGCCGATCGAAAAAGGCGCCGACCAAACCAAACCGCAAAAAGTTGAAACGGTTAAGATTAAAACCGATAAAGCGCCGATCGAAACGATCGCGAATCAAAACGAGAATAAAACGCGCGTAGCGATCGCGGATAAGTCCGACGCGATTCAAACCGCGCGTAGCGATCGCGGCGAAAAAAAGCAAATAGTCACGGCGAAAGCAAAAGCGCCGTCGATCGAAAAAGTCGTAGAGAAAATTAGCGAAAAATCCGAATCAAAAGAGATCGAAGCGCAAAAACCGAACGAAACGCCAAAAATCAAAACGCCGACGATCGAAAAAGTCGCCGACCAAACCAAGCCGCAAAAGATCGAATACGTAAAAACGATCGAAGTAAAAGCCAAGCCGATCGATATTAAAACCGATAAAGCGCCAATTACGACTAGCGACGCTAATAAAACCTTCCAAGCGCCGATCGAAAACGATTACGACCAAAAAGAGCAAATAATAGCGATAGAGGAGATTTTGGCGGCGATCGAAACGTTTGCCGACGAAGCGCCGATCGACAAACCGACGCCAATTGCCGCGCCGTTAAATCAGGCGCATAAAACGAGCGCTTTGCCCTCCGAGCCGTTCAATCAACCCGCGCGCGAACCGATCCAGACGGGTAAATCCGTAACAATGCCAGAGCAATCGGGCGCAGAATCGATCGAGCTTGCGCGGCGCGTTATTTCGCAGCTAAGCGAAAAGGCGCGTTTTATCGACGCGGAAACGCTACGCGGCGTAACGGAACGTTTTAGGGCGATCGCAAAAAACGGATCGTTTGCGGAGCTTGTCGATTTTGCCAATAAAAACGGGTTAAATATCTCCAAAATCGCTCTATCGACCCAAACCGCAAACGAAAACCGCGCTATAGCTACGTTTAGCGCGATCGACAAGTCGTCCAGAGCGCCAAGCAAGATTGAGGTTAAAACCGACAAAGCGAGCGCCGATCAAAAAACGATCGTAAAAACGCCCGTTAAAGACGCGCCGATCGTATCTAAAGCCGAACAAAAAGCGTTCGCCAAAGAGGAGTTTTGGGGGTTGGCAAAACCCGTATTAAAAGAGAACGCGCCGATTGAAAAACCGATCGTAAGCGCCAAAACGCCAAAGGAAAATCCGTCGATCGCGCCCGACGCAAACGCGCAAAAAACGGGCGAAAAAGCGCCAAAACCGCAGGAAAATCTAGCCAAAACGCCCGATCTTAAATCGCCGCCGATCGCTAACAAAAAAACCGATTTAACGGATTCGCCGCCGCAAGAAAATCCCAAAAACGCCACGCCAATCCAAGCAAAGCCGATCGAGCGGCAGATAACGCAAAACGAACCGAAAGAGGCGATCGATCAAAAGACGATACGGGCAAGCGCAAAGCCGATTGAACAATACGCGCCGATCGAGCAAACGCCAAAACCCGCGACGCAGAATACGCGCAAAGAAAAAGCGCCGATCGAAACTTCTATCGAAACGCCGCAAACGCCAAAAGAAAGCCCGCCGATCGTAACCGCGCAAAAAGAGCCAAAATCGTTTATCGCGGAGTTTTTACGATTTATCGCTCCTAAAGAAAGCGCGCCGCAAAAAGAGATAAAAAGCGCCAAAACGACGGAGCGCGAAAGCCTTAAAGCGCCCGATTTTAGCGCCGATATTTTTCGCGCCAGAGCGGTTGCGAGTCAGCCGCTAAACGTCGTTTCTTTAGCGCCGCAAACCGCGCAAGGCGATCTTTGGAGCGAAACGGAGTTTGACGCGTCCGCGATTAAACGCCTTACGCCGCAGACCGAACTGGATGATGAAAGCGTTTCGCAGGAGGAGAGGCTAACAAGCGCCGCGCAGACAAACCCTAAGCGACCGGAGGTTAGAGGCGAGATCGCGCGGTATGCGGCGCGGTTTTTCGCTACGCGGCTAAACGAGGCGATCGAAAACTACAAACCGCCGATTACGCGCCTGATGATCGCGATGAATCCGGAGGGGCTTGGCGAGGTTGGCGTTACGCTTATTACGCGGGGCGATTCGCTGATCGTTTCGTCGAGAAGCGCGCCGCATACGATCGCTCTTTTGATCGCGCATAGCGCCGAAATTCGCCAAAATCTCGCGCAAGCGGGATTCGATCGGATCGAACTGCAATATCGAGAGGATCAAAGCGGCGAACGCGATCGCCAAAAAGAGGAGCGCGAAAAGCAAAAAAACCGCAAAGAGGAAGAGGACGCGGCTTAGACGCGATCCCTCTTTTGACAGAAGCCCGCTAACGCTATCAAACGCAAAAATTCTTTTACGCGCGGATTTGTTGTAAGATTTAAGAAAAGTATAAGAATAGGCTTGTATAATTTTGTTTTTGGTCTTAAAGACGGGGTTTGCGTTTCGGCGCAAACCTAATTTAACAAAAGGATTAGTATGAGCGAACGGGTCTTGAAAAGACGCGAGTTTCTCAAACGCGCGGGCAATGCGGCGGTCGTGATCGGCGCGGCGGCGACGGTCGTAACCGCGACGACGCAAACCTATGCGCGGGGGCAAACCGACGGGCATAGCGGCGTTGCGGTAGGGCGATCGCGCAAAAACGAGATTTTGTATCGTAAAACTCCCGAATGGGAGCTTTATTACAGATCGGTTCTATAAAAAGAGCTGATAAGCGGCGTTTGAACGCAAAAGTTGGCGACTGATTACCATTGTCAAACATGGCGAACGCTATTACTACATTATTGAAAAGTAGCGAAGGAGAAAGAAATGAGATTACGTATCAGAAAGGAGATTAAATGAGCGCGTTAAATAATCGTCTTGGACGGCGATCGTTTTTGAAATTAGGCGCGATCGCGAGCGCTTTTAGCGCAAGTAACGTTTTTGCGAGCGACGAGGCGATCAAAGCCTCTAGCCAAGAGGAGCTTCGCCAAGCCTACCCAAATAGCAAAAAGGTCAAAACGATCTGCACGCATTGCTCGGTTGGCTGCGGCGTAGTCGCGGAGGTAAAAGACGGAATGTGGCTACGTCATGAGGTCGCGCAGGATCATCCGGTCAGCGCGGGCGGGCATTGCTGTAAGGGCGCGGATATGATCGACAAATACCGCGCTACCAACCGATTGCGTTTTCCGATCGAAAAGGTCGGCGGTAAATGGAAGCGAACGAGCTGGGACGACGCTATGGGCAAGATCGCCGCAAAACTTTCCGCGATTAGAGAGCAACACGGCCCCGACGCGGTTATGTGGCTAGGATCGGCGAAGGTGTCCAACGAACAGTCGTATTACATTCGCAAGTTTGCGGCGTTTTTCGGCACAAACAATATCGATCACCAAGCGCGTATTTGACACAGCCCAACAGTCGCCGGTGTGGCGAACACATTAGGGTATGGCGGTATGACGAACCATTTAGGAGATATGCAACTTTCCAAAGCTATTCTCGTTATGGGCGCAAACCCCGCGGTCAATCACCCTGTGGCTATGCAACATATTTTGAAGGCTAAAGAGCGTAATAACGCGAAAATTATCGTTATTGATCCGCGCTACACAAAGACGGCGGCAAAGAGCGATATTTACGTTCGGATCAGAACGGGAACCGACGTGCCGTTTTTATACGGAATGATCCGCCTTGCGATCAAAAACGGTTGGACGGATAAGGAGTTTATCCGCGATCGTATTTACGGTTACGAAAAGATCGCCCAAGAGGCTGAAAAATGGACGCCCGAACAGGTTGCGAACGTATGCGGTTGCAAAGCCGAAGAGCTGATCAAAGCGGCTACGGCATTTGCGGCGGCAAAACCCGGGTGCTTGATTTGGAATCAAGGTTGGACGCAACACACGATCGGCACGAGCAACACTCGGCTTGGTCCTATTATGCAAATGATCTACGGCAATATGGGTAAAGCGGGCGGCGGTTGCAATATTTTACGCGGACACGACAACGTTCAGGGCGCGTCCGATATGTGCAATCTAGCCGATAGCCTGCCCGGTTATTACGGATTAGCCGAAGGGATTTGGAAGTATTTCGCGGACGCTTGGAAAGTCGATTACGAGTGGCTAAAAGGACGCTTCAAATCCAAAGATATTATGGAGAAAAACGGCTTTGCGCTATCAAACTTTTGGATGGGCGTATTAAACGAAGAAAACGCCGTCAATAACGAGGGAACGCCGCTTAAAGCGCTTGTCGTGATCGGTAACGGCATATCGACGGTAACGCAGGTTCATAAGATCAAGGAGGCGCTAGATAAGCTAGAGCTTGTCGTCTTTATTGATCCTTACGTAAACGACGCGGCGGTTATTACCGATCGCGGCGATAATCTGTTTTTGTTGCCCGCCGCGAGTCAAATTGAAACAAGCGGAAGCGTCGCCGCTACAAACCGTAGCTATCAGTGGCGATCGCAGGTGGTTAATCCGCTCTATGAAAGCCGTCCCGATCACGAGATCTTGTTTGATCTCGCCAAACGGCTAGGCTTTTACGACGAGTTTGTCCGATCGCTAGGCAAAGGCGGCGGCGATTACGTTTGGCCTGAAGACGCTACAAGGGAGCTTTGCAGTTCGATTCGCTCGATCGGGCTTGGCGGAATCACGCCCGAGCGATTAAAGGCTCATCAAGAGAACTGGCATCTGTTTGATCCCGTTACCCTTGCGGGTTACGGCAAAATGGAAGGAAGCTACTACGGACTGCCTTGGCCGTGCTGGAGCGAAAAGCACCCCGGCACGCCCGTTATGTACGACGTTTCAAAGCCCATTATGTTAGGCGGCGGTATGGGCTTTAGAGAAAATTGGGGCGTAGAGCGCGAGGAGGAGGGCGGCAAAAAGGTCGGTCTGCTTGCGGGCAATACGCCCGCGGGGTCGTCCGTAAAAGGCGGCTATGCGCGCATAACGGCGGCAAATATAGAGAGTTTCGGCATTAAGCTGACCAGCGAGGAGAAAACTAAAGTCGAGGGCAAAAACTTTGCCACCGATCGCAGCGGTATTTTGGTTGATAAAGCGCTTGCGGCGGGGCTTTGCCCGTATGGAAACGGGCGCGCAAGGGCGATCGCGTGGAACTTTCCGGATCAAATCCCAATGCACAGAGAGCCGCTTCATAGCTTTAGGCAGGATCTTGTGGCGAAATACCCGACTTTTCCCGACAAGGCGAACCATTGGCGCGCCGCGATTCGTTACAAGAGCGAACAGGACAAAGAGGAGTGGGTGAAAAACTATCCCGTTAACGTCGTTACGGGGCGGATCGTCGAACATATGGGGACGGGAACGGAAACGAGAGCGAGCAAGTATCTCGCCGAACTAGCGCCCGAAATGTTTATCGAGATCAATCCTAATCTAGCGGGCAAACTCGGCGTAAAAGACGGCGATATGGTATGGGTTTATGGCACAAGCGAGGGCAAGATCAAAGTTAAAGCGGTTTATAGCTATACGATCGACGAAAACTCGATCTTCCTGCCACAAAACTTTTCGGGCGTATGGAGCGGCGTAAGCCTTGCCGATCGCTATCCCGACCAGACCGCGCCTTACGCGTTTGGCGAGTGTAGCACAATGGTTACGAGCTACGGCTACGACATTATTACCTCCTGCCCCGAAACCAAATGCACGCTGGTTAGAATCGAGAAGGCGTAGGAGCGAACAATGGGAAGAATGAAATTTTATTGCGACGAAGCGCGTTGTATCGACTGCAACGGCTGCGTAGTCGCGTGTAAAGAAGCCCATGAGATTCCAGTAGGCGTTAATCGCCGACGGGTCGTTACGATCAACGAGGGAATCGTAGGCGAGGAAATAAGTCTTAGCGTGGCGTGTATGCACTGCTCCGACGCGCCGTGCGTAAAAGTCTGCCCCGTCGATTGCTTCTATATTCGTACCGACGGGATCGTTTTACACAACAAAAACAAGTGTATCGGTTGCGGTTATTGTCTGTATGCCTGTCCTTTCGGAGCGCCGCAATTTCCTAAAAACGGCATTTTCGGCGTGAAAGGCAAAATGGACAAATGCACCTTTTGCGCGGGCGGTCCCGACGAAACCCATTCGCATGACGAGTTTCATAATTACGGGCAAAACCGAATGGCGGAAGGCAAACCTCCTATGTGCGC
>JAISOU010000073.1 GCA_031275395.1 Helicobacteraceae bacterium
CTTTCGCCGTTTGGCGCGCTAAACCCGATCGACAAAAGCCGCTTTTCATCGGCTAAAACAAATATCTCTCCGATTGGCGTTTGCAAAGAATCGTAAAACGCGTTTGACATAGCCTATCCTTCTTTCGATCCTACCTATAGTATTGAAAAAATAAGAAATTAGCGCGCCCGCGATTCCCCTCCCTCCGCTCGCAATGGAGGGAAGGGATACGGATTGTAAAACTGGCGTTTAACGATCAGAGCAGATCGGTCGCCGATTTAAGCGTATCGAAACTCAAAACGCCGTTTGCCTTAAGCAGATCGTAGCCTTTTTGCAGATCGTAGCCGCCAACCATAATCGGAATAACGGGTTTTTTCCAATTTTTCAGCAAAAGCTCGGCGATCTTATCGCCGTCTGTCATAAACTGCGGCGTTACGACGACGTAGATCAGATCGACTTCGTCAAACTCCTGAACAATCTCAAGCGTTTTTTGGTAGCGATCGCTCATCGCGTCGCCGATAATATCGACGGGGTTGGCTTTAGGCCAGTTAAAGGGCAAAGCCGCGTCTAAAACCTTTATATTTTCGTCTGTCAGCTTGTATAGATTTTTGCCGCGCTCGACTATATAATCGGTTAAGATCGAAGCGGGCCCGCCCGCGTTTGTAACGATCAGAACGTTTTTAACGTCGTTTAGCGACGGACGGAATATAAGCGCCTCGATATTATCCAGCAATATACAACCCGCAGATTCTAAAAGCCCTTTGAACATCTCGTAGTTGCCGCTTAGGTTGCCCGTGTGGCTAAACGCCGCCGCTTTAGATTCCGCGCTACGCCCCGTTTTGAAAATGTAGATCGGCTTTTTGCTCTTTCGCGCCGCTTGTAAAAAGGCTTTGCCGTCGTTCATACCTTCGACGTAGAGGCTGATCGCTTTGCATGTCGGTTCGTTGTTTAGCGCTTCGACAAGCTCGCCAAAATCCAAATCCGCCATATTGCCGACCGATACGATATGGCTAAAGCCGATCTTGTTTTGAAACGCCTTGTCCATCAGAGCCGCCAAAACCGCGCCTGATTGGCTAACCACCGCCAGATCGCCGCTTAAAACGTTGTTTGATCCAAAGGTAAGATTCAGATCGGTTTCGCCCTTATAGTAGCCAAGACAGTTTGGACCGATCATATTAATGTTGTATTTTTGAACAAGATCGATTAGCTTCTGCTCGCCTTCCAAATCGCCGATCTCTTTGAATCCCGCGCTGATCACAAGCGCGTTTTTGACGTTTTTGCGCGTCAATTCCTCTAACGTCGATAGGATAAACTTGCTCGGAATACTAATAACGGCGGTATCCACGTCGCTAGGCAGTTCAGCGACGCTCTTATAAAGCGTTTTGCCAAAAAGCTCGCCTCCTTTGGCGTTAACAAAATAGGCTTCGCCCTTAAACGTAAGGGCGTTTTTAGCGATCGCGTAACCGACCTTGTTTTGATCGGAGCTTGCGCCGATAATCGCCACTTTTTTATTATCAAAAAAATCGTGGCGTTTGCGCCGCGCGGTTTCGATCGCGCGATCGTCAAACTGAATACGCGCATCGACCGCGATCAAGCCTTCGTTCGTTAGCAAAACGGGGTTTAAGTCCATTTCGCTTACGCTTGGATTTTGCTTGATAAAGTTTTGTAGCTTTTGCACAAAGTCGATCGCGCCGTCGATCGAAAAGCCCAAGCCCCTGAAGTTATCGAATAGTTTTGAGATTTTCGCGCCTTTTAATCCGCGTTCGATCTCGGCGCGATCGGCGTCGATCGAGATATAGCCTACGTCTTTGTATAGTTCCAAAAGGACTCCGCCTTTACCAAAAAGGATAGTTTTGCCAAAAACGGCGTCATTTACCATGCCAAAGTATAGTTCTTCGCCGCGCGTCATCTTCGTAGCGATAAAGCGATCGGAATCGTCAAGTTTCACGCCTTTGTTTTCGACGTTTTTGATAATCTCCGCTTTAGCGACTTCAAGCGCTTCATTACTCGTTATATTTAACTTGACCGCGCCAAACTCGCTTTTATGAATCACTTTGGGCGATTCGATCTTTAACGCGACGGGAAAAAAATCGACGACCGGTTTCTCGTTGAAACCTATTGATTTATAAGGCGGAACAGGTATTTTGCTCGCGCTTAAAAGGTTGTAAAGTTCAGACTCGGTCATTAGACGCCTCCTAAAAAAATGATGTCCTTGATTATAACTTGCGCAGGCTTTCTTGCCTTGCGGAATAACAAATGCTTATAATAGTAGGAAAGATTTAAGGAGCGCGAGTGGCGGTTGTCAAACGCAATTTGCGGGTAGGTCGCCCCGTTTTACAATGCAAATTAACGGGCGAAGGTAAGTTGATACTGCTTGTCGATATGCAAAACGGGTGCGCGGTTCGAACGCTGAGCGCGGACGCGCATACGACTTTGGACGGCTTTAAGATAGAAACGCCGCCCCAAAAACGCTTTGATTTTATCGCCGCAAACGGTCTAGTTTTTGCCCGAGATTACGCCGACGGGAGGATCGATCTGTACGATCTCGCCTCTCATAAAAAGACGAAAAGTTTCTATACGCGGACGTTTCACGCCGATATTTCCGCTTTTGGCGTTAGCGAAGACGGCGGATTTTTCGCGCTAGGCGATCGGCTTGGTAATCTTTCGGTTTGGTCTATCGAGAAAACAGAGCCTGACGCGACGACTGACGGATTTGATCCGATCACGCTGATCGAGTTTAGTCAAAACGCCGATAAGATCGCGATCGCCTTTGAAAGCGGCAAAATCGGCTTAATCGATCGAGAACAGACGGATCAAGGTCTGTCTTTGGAGCTACATAACGACGGTGTTAGCTCGTTAAGGTTTTGCGGCGAAAAACTCGTTAGCGGCGATCGTAACGGACGGCTTGCGACATGGAACGCGCAAGAGGGCAAGTTACTATTCGTTCATTCGCTGGATAAACGCGGGATAAAAGGTATCGAGCGCGCCTTTGATAACAGAGCGGCGATCGTCGTTACTAGCGGCGGCGCTTTAAGGCTGGTCGATCTAAACCGCGATCTTAACCCGCTTGCGCTCGATACGCTTGGCGAAGGGCTTGAGGCGGTTAGCTTTAGCGACAAAAACGAGCTGGCGATCGTCGTAACAGAGTCGTGGAATCTGCTGTTTTTTGATCTATTGGGAGATAAGGCGATCGAAGCCTTTTTAGCGCAGCCGCGAGAGAGCGGCGACGAGAGCGCCAAAATCAAAAGCGCCTTGAAGGCGATAGTGGTCGACGATAGCGTTACTATGCGGCGCGTGATCATCTCCGCGCTAAAATCCGATTTTCCCGAATTAGAGGTTTTAGAGGCGAGAAACGGCAAAGAGGCGCTGGAGATTTTAGAGAAAAACCACGACGCGAAGATTATGTTTCTCGATTGGAATATGCCCACGATGAGCGGCGAAGAGGTCGTCGCAAAAATCAAAGAGGCGAAAATATATCCGCGCCTTAAGATCATTATGGCGACGACGGAAGGCGGACAGGAGAAGGTTTTGCGGATGCTTAAAATGGGCGTGGCGGGCTATCTTATCAAACCGTTTCGCAGAGAGGCGATCGGTAAAATCACCGGCAAGCTAATGGAGCGCTTAAGCCAATGAATTACGAATCGAACGATCTGCAAAAAAACGTCGAGAAGATGACGGGTAGTCATCTAAACAACATTATGCAGTTGGCGGTTTTTTACACGGCGAACTATGAAATCTACGCGATCAACGTGGCAAAAATCCAAAACTTCGTCATTTTAGACGAAATCAATATAGTGCCAAACCGCGATTCAAAAAGCGTTATTAAGGGCGTGGCGCAGGTGCGCGACGAGCTTGTAACCTTTGTCGATCTCGACTCGTGGCTCGGAATGCCAAAATACGATCCGAGCGTCTTTACGGCGGGCGTGGTATGCAATCTTAACTGCCGTAGGATTGGCTTTTTTGTCCGCGATATTATCGGTATTTTGGATAAATACAGCTTCGAGCTTAAAATCCCCGATTCGCGCGAGTTAAAAATCCTCTACGTTACAAGCGTTAAGATCGGCGACCAAGAAAAGCCCTGCGCGGTTTTCGACGTGGAACGGCTGATGATCGACTGCGGTTTTCCTACGGAAATGCCGCCCTTTACGCCGCCAAAAGAGTTTTCCGCGTTTATATCAAAAAAGGTTCTTATCGCGGAGGACAGCGGATCGGCGGCGCGAAAATTGACCGATTTTTTCGATTCGCTAGGCATTACGCACGAGCTATATCCCGACGGCGCGGCGCTGATTTCGCGTCTTGATTCGATCGATATAGACGAGGTGGGGCTGGTCGTTACCGATATTGAAATGCCCGTGCGCGACGGTTTTCAGGTGATCGCCCATATTAAGCGGAGCGAAAAACTAAACCGCCTGCCCGTCGTCGTCAATTCAAGTATGACAAGCGGCGGCGTGGTCGAGAAGGTGAAGCGGCTAGGCGCGGTCGATCTGGTCAATAAATCCGATCCGCGCGCGCTTTTCGAGCTAGTCAAACATTATATGGGAAATATGGAGAACGCAGATGTATGAAAACGCAAGAATGATCGCGATCGACGAAAAAACTCTGATCATATGCGAAACCGATCGCTCTGGAAAGATACGATACGCAAGCGACGATCTATGTCGAATAACGGGCTACTCTCAAGAGGAGCTTTTGGGCAAACCCTACGGCGTATTGTGGCGCGCCGATATGCCCCAAAGCGTATTTAAAGATATGTGGGAAACGATCGAATCGGGCGCGATATGGAAAGGATTTGTGAAAAGCGCGACCAAAAACGGCGATTACTATTGGGTCTATACGACGATCTTTCCGATCGTTTCGGCTAACGGCGAAGGCTATCTATCCGTTCGCGCGAGGGCGAGCGACGAGGAGATCGAGCGTTACGAAGCGCGATACGCGCAAACAAGAGATAAGGAATTGCAATGAGTCGCGTTTTTATCGTTTGCTACTGGTTGGCGCTTGGGGCGACGTTGATCGCGTCGCTTATCTACCTAAAATCCAGCGCGGATTCCGCTTCTCGTAGCGTCGCGCAGCTTGAATCGCTATCCAAAGCGCACGCAAGATTGGAGGCGTTATTAAACATTTCGGCGTATATCGGCGAAGCGAAACATACCGATCTAAAGATAATCGAAACGTTATTAGAGGCTTTGCGCGGCGACAATTCGCCAATCGGCGAAGAGGCGAACAGATATTACAAAACCTATCAAGATCGCCTTAAGCTCGGTATGATCGACGAGGGCGCGCAAACCTTCGCAAGCTCGCTTTCCAACCTATCAATCAAAACGAAACAGGCGATGGATTCTGGGCGCGCAAGCTACGAAGACGACGCTTTTCATATCGTTATCGTCGGAACGCTCGGTTTTTTTGCGATTTTCGCGCTCTGGGCAATTCGCTGGTATTTAGAAACGAGATACGCAAACAAGACCTTTTTAAGGATCTCGGAACATATAGAGCGGCTTTCAAGTTTTATCGCCGAAAAGTCCAACGAGTTTGAGCGGCTAGAACCAAGTTACGGCGCTGCGGGCGATATTATCGATCGTATTAACGACGCGGCAGATCGCTATGAAAGGCGGCGCGACGACAATATCAGAACATTGGGCAAGCTCTTTCTAAACTCGGCGCAGGCGCGCAAAGGGCATACCTCGCTTCGTATGATTAGCGAAGCCGATTCCTTCTTAAATCACGGGCTAATCAGGGCGTTTAATCAGACGACGCAAAGCATAGACGCTTCGATTCGCTTGATTCTTGCGACGCTGGAAACCTACCAAAAAGGCGACTATTCGGCGCAGATCGACGCGAAGGGCTTAGAGGGCGAAACGCGCCGCCTTGTCGAGGGTATCAACGCGCTTGGCGCGGCGCTATGCTACAACGTAACGACAAATCTTAAATACGGTATGACCTTAAGCGCCTCGTCAAAAGAGCTGACTAACGCTACGGATAGTCTTACGAAAATCTCAACGAGCCAAGCGCAAAGCGTCGTTCATATTACGACGAGCGCGCGCGAGGTGATCGAGAAAATCCAAGAAACGACGCTTCAGGCCGAACAGATGGCAACGCTGGCGATAGAAACGAAAGAGTCCGCCTCTAACGGGCTTGTCTTTACGCAGGATACGGTTAAGGCGATGGAGGAGATCAATCAATCGACGTCGCAGATCAAAGAGGCGATCGCGGTAATCGACTCGATCGCTTTTCAGACCAATATCCTTTCGTTAAACGCGGCGGTGGAAGCGGCGACGGCGGGCGAAGCGGGCAAAGGTTTCGCGGTCGTGGCGGGCGAGGTGCGAACGCTGGCGGGCAAAAGCGCCGAAGCGGCTAAAAAGATTAAAGACCTTGTGGCGCAAACGCAATCTAAAGCCAACGAGGGTATGGCGATCTCAAAAAAGATGATCGAAAGTTTTAACGATCTAAGCCGTAAGGTTTCCGATACGTACAAGCTTGTTAGCGCGGTAAACGACGCTTCGCAAGAGGAGATGAAAAAGGCGGGCGCGATCAGCGCGTCGATCGAGGAGTTAAGCGCGATCAACCGACAAAACGGCGAAGCGGCTTTACGAGCGGGCAAAATTACGCGGCAGGTTTCCTCTCTTGCCGATAGGCTAGTCGCGGTTGGGCGAGAGAGCCAGCGCGGTTAAATGACCGAATATCAAACGCTTTTTTTAGAGGAGGCGAACGAGCTTTTTTCAGAGGCGTACGATCGTCTGCTTGCGGCGGAGGAGAGCGGCTCTTTAGACGACGAGGGAATTAAAGAGCTTTTTCGTATTTTGCACACGGTTAAAGGCGGGGGCGGCAGCGTAGATTTTAACCGCTTAAGCCAATACGCGCATAAGTTAGAGGATATGCTTTCAAGACTGCGCGACGGCAAGATCGGTTATCAAAGCTCTATGGCGGGCTTTTTGGTCGATAGCGTCGATCAGATGCAGGAGATATTGAACGCCGAAGCGCAAAACAGATTAAACGACGGAGAGTTTGAATTAAAATTAAAGCGTCTTGAACGCGGCGTTAATAAATATCTAAACGCCGAAAAGCCAAGCGATCCGATCGCGCCGATTATCCAAAACGACGCGATCGCCGACGAAGGCTTTGCGCTTTTTGATCCGGAAACGATCGCCGCCGCGCAAAACGAAAACGCGGCGATCGAGCAAAAAGCGCCGCCAAAAGAGGAAAAAGAAGAGGAACAGGATCGCTTTGCTCAGCGCGTAACAAGTAGCTCGTCAAGCGGCGAAAATAAAATTAAAACTTCAAGCATTAGAATCGATCTCGACAAGATTGATCTTTTGCTAAACCGCGTGGGCGAACTGGTGATCACAAACTCTGTTTTAAGCCGCTTTGCGGAACGTTTAGAATCAAGAAGCGATCGCGAAGAGATGATCGAAAGACTAGGACAGCTAACGCGCCATATAAGAGAGTTGCAAGACGCGGTTATGAGCGCGCGTATGATCCCTATGGAACATATCTACGCAAAACTACCCAAAATCGCTAGAGATATCGCCAAAAAACTCGGCAAACGAGCGCGTTTGATTCATAGCGGCGATAGCGTCGAGGTCGATAAGATGATTATCGAAGGGTTAAACGATCCTTTAATGCACATTATTCGTAACGCTATCGATCACGGCATAGAGAGCCCAAGCGAGCGTCAGGCGGCGCATAAAGATCCCGTAGGTTTAATAAGCGTCAATACGACGCAAGAGGAGGGACAGATCGTTATCCGCGTAAAGGACGACGGACGCGGAATCGACACGCTAAGAGTGGTATCCAAGGCGATCGAAAACAGGTTGATTAGAGCCGACCTAGCCGCTAAGATGAACGACGAAGAGCGAAACGATCTGGTGTTTTTAGCGGGCTTAACTACTACGGATCGGGCGACAGATATTTCTGGGCGCGGCGTGGGAATGGACATAGTTAAAAATAATATCGCAAAACTTGGCGGAATAGCGCGTATTAAATCGCAAAAAGGAATCGGAACTAGCGTTACAATCACGCTTCCTTTGACGTTGGCGATCTTAGACGGATTAACCGTAAACGTTGGCGAACAGACATATATTTTACCGCTTTCGTCGGTCGCCGAATCTTTGCAACCGCGCCAATCGATGATCCAAGCAAATGGCGACGGAAGCAAAATGACGCTTATGCTACGCGAACATTTTATCCCGATTATCGAGTTGTATTCGCTCTTTAATATCAAACCGAAACATCTCGATCCGACAAAGGGTATTTTAATCGTTTCAAAAGCGGGCGAAGAGCGCGTGGCGCTATTTGTGGATAGTTTTGGAGCGCAACGTCAAGTCGTGGTGAAATCTTTAGAAAAAAACTTTAGGCGCGTTAGCGGAATCGGCGGCGCGACCGTTCAGGGCGACGGGACTGTAGTGTTTATATTAGATCCGCTAGGACTTGTTGAAAAAGAGCGCGAGCTTAAGGCTAAACGAACGTGAATAAAGAGGAGTTTTTGATCTTTAGAATGTTTGGTATTTTATACGGGGCGCGATTAAGCCGCGTGCGCGAAATTATTACCTACGTGGGACGTATTACGCCGCTTCCGTATAATCCCGTTTGGGTCTTAGGCGTAATCAATCTGCGCGGCGAAGTTACGCCCGTAATAGATTTTCGCCGTAAGTTTTCCGATATAGAGCCTATTTACGACGCGGAGAGCATTATTATCGCGCTACGCGTTAAGGGCGATCGCGTTATAGCGATTATGGTCGATAGCGTTGAAACGATCGCGGAGTTCGATCCGGATCTTTTGCAAAAAGCGTCCGATATAGGAAGCGGACTTGATCCCGTCTTTTTAGAAGGTTTAGCGCAAATCAAAGACGAAATGGTCAGCATTATCGACGTCGATACAATGTTGGACGTAGATAAAATCTAACGTTTAACCTACGGCGAATTAGCGGCGCTCGCGGGCAGGGCAAAAGCCTTTCGCGCCGCCGCAAGCGCGATGGCAAACAATAGGTTTGCGATCGCCATTCCATGCCACCGCGTCGTTCATAAAAGCGGCGGGGTCGGAGCATACGGTTGGGGCGTAAGCAAAAAAGCGTGGTTGCTTCATCACGAAAAGATAACGTTAAATCCCTTTTAACGCGGTTTTAACGCCGCCGCAATAGCTTTTTAACGATCGCAAATAGCGAGGTAATCGGAAGCGAAAGCGG
>JAISOU010000002.1 GCA_031275395.1 Helicobacteraceae bacterium
AAAGCCTGCAAACACGATCAATATGGCGGGGTATGCACTCGCGCTAAAATTCTAAACGCCGTAGCGGAAGTAAACGGCGACGGTATTACCGTAGCGGTTCTAACCAAATCCTGCGACGAGAAAAAGAATTGGTTTAGTTGTAGCGTGCTTGCCGGTATGTATTGGAACGGCAAAGCGTTTTACGACGACTTTATCCCAAGCGAGACAGCGCCAAAAGATCTTTATAAAGCCCATGAATACTTTGCCAAAGGTTGCGCTATTAACAAAGATAGGGAAATTAGCGTAAGTTGCTCCTACGCTAAAAAAACGCTTGACGAAATAAAAGCTCAGGAAACCAACGCTTCCAAACAATAATCCGCGTTAAGCGCGATCGCCTCAATAAGGAAACGCTGGACGAGCTTAATAAAAAACTATCGCAAGAATTAAACTCTACGATCTCAACCGATACAAACTTTTCTAAATGACTCCGATCGCCCTTTCTCGTTATGATCGCGCGGCTTTTATCGGAAAACGACGGCGTTTTTAGTCGAGCGTTTAACGTCGAAAAGAGCTAAATCGGCGCGGCTGATTAACGATTCCGCGCTTTCGCCCCGCTTATACGTCGCGCAGCCGACGCTAACGGTAATCGGCGGCAAAAGGTCGTTATTTATAGCGCGGATTCCGTCGCATATCTTTTGCCCGATCTTTATCGTTTCCTCTTTTGCGACGCGCTGCGCGATCACGCAGAACTCCTCGCCGCCATATCGCGCCGCCACGTCGTCGCTTCTGCAATGCGACTGCAAAAACGCGCCGACTTTGCGCAAAACCTCGTCGCCCGCCAGATGTCCATAATCGTCGTTAAACTTTTTGAAGTTGTCGATATCGAATATAATCAGCGAAAGATTGGTTTGTCTAGCGTCGCTCTGCTCGATCGCGTTAGCCAGAAGCTCGATAAAGGTCGTTCTGTTGATCAGTCCCGTCAATCCGTCCAAGCGCGACTTTTCTTTATAAACGTTAAGATTTTTGGACATTTCGCGCGTTTGCAAAAGCTGCCGCCTCGCGTCGTTTAATATGGCGAAACGATCCCGAAAATCCTGCTCCAAAAGCCTAATAACGATCGCCTGTTTGCCGTTTATAAACATAGCGTCGGCGGTCAAAGCGCAATCGCCGTCGATCGCGCCGTCTTCCTGCCAAACTCCAGCGCTAAAAATCCCGTCCGTTTCGCGTTCGAAAAATAGCTCCGCGTCGGCGACAAATATCTCCAACATCGGCGAATATCCCCAAGGCTCGTCGCAAGCGCCCGTTTCGGAGGGAGGAAAAAGAGAGTTATAAAACGGCGGCGCTTCGCCCGTAAAACGATAACGCATAGGCTCGACGCGCTCCAAAACGGCGATATTTAGCTTGTTAAGAACGTCAAACGCAAGTTTTAAGTCGTCGTTCATTGCTTTAGCGTTTCTTTCGCAAGCGTTTCAAAAGCCTCGCCGACCGAGCTCCCCGTTTTGGCGCTCGTCTTGAAGATTTTGACGCCCAATTTTTCAATCTCCCCGATCGTTTCCTGCGCGATCTCCCATTTATGAACCAAATCGCACTTATTTAACAAAAGATAACACGGCAAGTTTGCGCCCAAAACCTCGATCGCCGATTGGCGAATAGCCATCGCTTCGCCTAGCGTTTCTATTCTCGATCCGTCGGCTACGACGAAATAGCCCGCCGCGCCGCGCAAATACGAAAGATTGATGTTTGTATATATATCTTTGCCCTCTATATCCCAGATGACAAGCGTAACGTCGGCAAGCTCTTTTTTGCTGATCTTAACGCCGATCGTCGATAGATAGCGATCGTCGAATATCGAATGGACGTATTGATTCACCAGCGAAGTTTTGCCCGCCGCCGACGATCCAAGCACGCATATTTTTTTAGACACCATACAAATATATCCCTTTACGCCGCTTTAGTAATTGATATTGGTAGATTGTAACAAACGTACGCGCAACTCTATGCGTCTGCTTGCCTGATCTGGTTTTCCCTGAGCGGTTTTTGAATAATCCGCGCCCATTCCGAACGTTTCAATCTGTATATTACTCCCTCTTTCGTAAAGCATAGCGGCAAGGGTTCGCGCTCTGGCTTGGCTAACCTCGTAGTTTTGTTTGGCCGCGCCCGTGCGATCGGCGTGCCCGTAGATCGTCAGACTTGGAATCAAGCCCGCTTTCGCCGCCGCGCCCTCAAGTTCGATTAGCATATCCGCCGCTTTTTGCAGTTTAGACCTATCCGCGTCTATCGGATCGGCTTTACCGATCGGAAACTCCACCTCGATCTTCTCGATCTCTGAAACAAGCGCGACGATCTGCGCCATATTTGGATCTTTTAGCTCGTTCGTATCGACCGCCGCGACCCCGGACATATGTTCCAAAGCGTTTTTAATCGAAGATATCCACCACAGCGGCGCCTCGCCTTTAAGCGCGACGGTTTTACCGTCGAAATCTATCGTTACCTTGCTTCCTTTGGGCGGCTTGACGAGCGCCCTTACGCGCCGTTCGACGATCTGCGGTTCTAAAGAGATAAAGTAGGTATAGACGGGATCGATATACGCCGCCATAGGATTACCCGCAAGCGTATCCTCAAGCGTCCGCGAATACTCGTCGCGCAAGAGCATAAAACGCGTTCTGCCGTTTTGCGTATCGACGCGACCAAGCGCCAAAATGCCCGGTTCCGCGTTTAGCGCGATCTGCGCCGCGTCGAGATTGCGCTCGCGTTGCAAATGCCGCCAATATGAAAAGCCGAGCGTCGCGCAAATAAAAAGCAAAATCGCGATCGCGATCGCCCTGCCCCACGTTGGAAAGCGCTTATGCTCTTCGACGTAGCGCTCCTCTAAAAGCGGTTCTAAATAGGTAAAGGCGTGCTGAAAAGGCGTTGGATCGCCGTTAAACTCCGATAGCTGATCGTCGTATTCGGATAAAAGCCGATCGAGCGCGTCGCGGACGCGAAGCCGCAAATCCTCCGGCGGCGTTCCTCGCGCAAGGCAGGCTAGATAGGCTTTTTCGCTCTTTTCGATCACGATCGTATAGTCGCCGATATGAAGCGTTTCTAGGTGGTCGCTCGCGCCCACGCCAAAGCAATCTCGCGCAAAATCGTTGATCGCCGATAGCATTGCTCCGACCATATTCGCGTCCTGATTCTCCGCGCCAACCCTAGCCAAACGCGAAAGCGCCATTCCCGTTTCGCAATGCACAAAAAATATCTCCTCTACGCGGTAAACGATCGTATGCAACAACACGACGTCGCTAAAACTTTTGCCCGTCCTCCAAGCCTCCAGCCGCCAACGAAGCCCGCGCCAAGAGAGCGAGTTTTCAAGACTCTGCGAAAAACTGTTTAGCATAGTTCGCAGATTTTCGCCGATCGACCTGCGAATCGATGGTCCCATCAACGGAAAAAGCAGATTGACAAACTCCTGCTGGCGCGTTTTCATAGATTTGGCTACGATTTTTTCGACCATAGGCGACATAGCGTATAAAAACCGCTCGTCTTCGCCCGCTCTGGCGACGATAGAATCGGAGATAATTTTCATCATTGCGTTCGCGCTTAAACTTCCGCCGTCAAACATCTGTTTAAGCTTATTGATAATGAAAAGCTCGCGCCGAAATAGTTTCAGGCGCAACTCTTCAAGTTCCGGATCGTCGTTTGGCGGCGGCAAATCGCGCCAACTCTGCTTGCGCTCTTTCTCCTCTTTGACAATCCTCTCGTCTAGCGTAGGCTCGTTGGTTTTCATAACCCTTTTAGCCGCCGACGTTTTGCGCTAGATCGCCAAAAAGTTTCGAGAGGGACTTTTTAGACGCGAGTTCGGCTTTTAACGCCGCCGACAGATCCTCGATTGTTCTTAAAGCCTCGCTATGCCGATCGCCAATCGCGCCTAATAACCGCTCGTTGGAATCCGCGATTAGGGCGTTTAAGCCGCTTTCGGCTTTTATTAAAGCGGCGTTTAACGCCTTCGCGCTAGAATCAAGTTCGCCTCTTAGCCGCGCTATTCTCTCTTCGATCCGTTCGTTTGTTTCGTCGCATTTCGCCGCCTCCGCTTGCGCGTTTTCTTTAAGCGCCGCCTCGAAAAGATCGCATCTTGCGTGGGTTTCATTCGCCAAACTATCGATACGCGCCGCCAAAAGCTCCTCTTGACGCGCGATACGATCCTCAATTTGCCTTACCTGCGCGCCAAACAAAAGATCGCGCACCTGCTCCATTCCGCCGCCGTCCGACACGTCGCCCCCCTCAAAACCGTATATTTTACGTTTATAATAGCAAAAAATATAGATTTGCAGTCGTCAAAAATCAATTTGCATTGCGATATGATATTACTATAATTTTTAATTTTGCCTGAAGGAAAACCCGAAAATGCTACTGCTGGATTATAGCTCCCTATTTATTCAATGCGCGTTTGCCCTGCGAAAACGCGGACAAATCTATTCGGAGCGGAGCTTAAAAATCGCGTTTCTCTCCCGTCTTTTCGCGCTCAATAAACGTTTCAAAAGATACGGCAAGGTCTATATATTCGCCGATTCGGGCAAATACTGGCGGTGCGAGGAGTTTGCGGGCTACAAGAAAAAACGCGCCGAAAGACGGCTTACGGACGATATAGATTGGGATAAACTGCATAATTTACAAGATACGATCGCTCAAGAAATCAGAAAAAATCTGCCCTACGCGATTATGTCGATCGATGCGCTTGAAGCCGACGATCTGATCGCGCTTGCCTGCCGTTTTTACGCGTCGAAAAAAGGAGCGCACCTGATTATCAGCTCCGATAAAGATCTGACGCAACTATTGCGATCGCCCAATATCAGCCAATGGAGCACGGGCAAACACGCCTTTTTGCAATACGATCCGAAGGCTTTTAAGGCGCAGCTTTTGCGCGGCGATAGTTCCGATAGCGTGCCTAGCATTTATTTTGACGGCGAAAGACTGATCGAAAGCGCGGGCAGACGGCGACTTACCGACGCTAGGTTGGAGCAGATCGATATTTCTAGCGCGGAGTCTTTTCGCGCCTATTTCAAAAACGATCCAGAAATCGAGTCGATCGCGGCAAATTACGGCAGAAACCGCTTACTAATCGATCTAAACTATATTCCGCGCAAGTTTTTCCCGATTTTTCATAAAACGCTTAGGCAAGCGCGGCAAGCCGCCGAGATCGCCGCGCAAAACGCTACGGAATATCTAAACGAGATCGGCTTATTAAAGAAATACCAATTGATCGACGCCCAGCGCTGATTGCGCAAAAATCCTTCTAGTTTCGCTTGCAAACGCTTTTTTATCGTTCTAATAAACGAGAACGACGCAAAACGCTTTTATATCTTGCTATATCGCGCTCGTTTATTTGCTCTTATGTTTGCGAATTAGCGCGATCGGTTATTTAGATGGCGCTCGGATATAACCCCATTTGCCATTTGCTTTGACCACCGCCAAACCATTGGCGGCAAAGTCACTTGCGCTCTCAAAACGCGGCGGCCGGTTTAACAAGATTAGCCAAAAACGCTCGGCAATTGTTTAATAATTTCCGCGTGTTCGATTAAAAACTTATTAGCCTCTTGCATAGCGGCGATAAGAGTTTCAAATATCGGTTTTGTAACTTCGGCGCGTAACTCGTCGATCGTCTTATTTAAGTCGTCTAAACTTGTTTTATACGTGTTGTTGGATTGAGCCGCGATCGCGGGTATATCCGCTAATTTTTCAAGGATAAACTCCGCTTGCGTTCCGTTAGCCGCCGCGTCCTTAAGAGCCTCGTTTGTTAGTCCCAAGCCATTCAAAAATCGCCCAAAGTCGCTACTAACGCGCACTGTGCCGCTCGCTACGCTGTCGATTCCCGCGCGCAAAGCGCCCATCTCGATCCCTTGTATTTTAGCCGCTTGCGCGAGTCTAACCGACGCCGCGCGCGCTTTGTCCATACTCATTCCCGCCGCTAACGCGCTAGGCAAAAAGGCTTTATAGGCTTGCGAGAGGTCATTAAAACTGATCCCCGTTTCGGCGGACGCGAATTTAAGCGCTTGAGTTTGAGCGGTCGCCGCCGCGTTAGCTAGGCTGATCCGCTCCGCGCCCGTCGCCGCGTCTATATAGCCGCTTAAGGTCGCTTTAAGCGCCGTTTGAACCTGCTCTAGCCCCGAGTGATACTCGATCCCCGCTTCGATCGGGGCGGCGAGAAAGTTATAAGCCTTGTTAGATAATGTGATTAAGTTTGTAGCGATTATCGACGCTTGCGATCCCAGCGTTAAAAATCGATCGTTAAGCAGTCCTACCGATTTATTCGCCCGTCCCGCTATTACGGTCGTTTCGTTTAGCGCGGCGTTCGTAACTTTTAAGCCGTTACCCTTCGAGTCTAATTCTATGGTGATTTTTAAGGGATTATCCGCCATAATAGCTCCTTATGGTAGAGTTTATAATTTTTCTTTTCGCCATCATAACGCCCTATCTGCTCTATAGGAGCGACAAAAAACATAACCGCCACGACGATGCTTGGCTTTAGTCGTTAGCATAGGTTTCGCCCTCTACTTCTGCGGTATCAGCCGCTAGGCTTGTTTTTATGCCTAGTTTTGCCCTTAGCGCTTGTTCTTGCGCGGTTTCAATCCTATAAAAATCAGGCTAAGCGTAACTTAAGGCTTCTTGTCGCGTAATTGCCGTAAGAAATAAAGGTTTTTCGCTCGCGTTTGAACTTCTTTCTTTCTGCGTAACCGCTTGCGCCAACAAGCGGCTTTTTTATTTACGCTTTTTTATACCTCGTTGCGATGTTCAATAATAGTAATTAACGCTACGGGCATATCGTTAATCGCGTAATCCAAATACTCAAAAACTACGCGCCGTTTTCCGACGCGAATTCGCCATTCGTTTTTGAATTCGTAATATAACGGCTTTGGACGCGGCGTTGCGGTCTGCGCAAAACGCGCTATTGCCTCAATTATCTGCGTTTTGTCGTTGTCGTTCATTTTACTTAACGCCTTCTCTGCGTTTGGCGATAAAATAATGCTATACGGCGGCTGCTTTGGCAAGTTTTGCATCGTGCGCCGCTTTTATTTCGTTAAAAGAAATAGCCTTAAATTCGCCGCGTCTGAATGCGTCGCCGATTTCTTTGCTTTGAATCGCCAGATCGCGATCGCTAACGTCGGTTTCGTTTTCGTCGTTGCTTTCAAGCGATTTTAGATACAGCGCGAACGATTCTTTGATGATCTGGTTCTGCTTCTTGCCAAGCTTTTGCGCAAGATCGCGAATCCCCTCAAATAGACTGATGTCTAGCGAGAAACTTCTTGTAACGTTCATTATTTCGCCTCCTTTTTATATTGTGATAATAACATAATATTTTTTATTGCCAACTAAAGTAAAAACGCAAATCATACAAAAGGATAATGTATTCTCGTTATTGCCGCGACGGAGCGATAGGCTATCCATAGCCGTCTATCGCGCTAGGGAGGCGGAAATGCCGACGCAACGGCAAAAAGGGGTAAAAGCGCGTTTAATCGTCTTGCGAAATCGCGCTTTAAGGCTAGATCGGTATCATTCGGCGTTCAAATTACCTATCAGGAGGTCGTAAATGGCTTTGGATAAGGCGAAAAAAGCCGAGATTATCGGCAAATTTGGCTCCAAAGATACAGACACAGGCTCGCCATCGATTCAGATCGCGCTTTTAAGCGAGAGGATCAACGCGCTCACCGCTCATTTGCAGCGCAACGTTAAAGATCACAGCTCCAAGCTTGGTATGCTAAAGCTAGTTGGGCAACGAAGAAGGCTTTTACGTTATCTTAGACAAAAAGATATACGCAAATACGCTTCGGTTATTAAAGAGCTTGGTCTTAAAGACAAAGCGTAAAACATAGCCCCCCTGTGCGGGGGCCTTTTTATGTCCGCGACAGACGATCGCTTCAAAAATCCCAGAGAAAAACAGTTTGAGTTTGACGGCGCTACGGCGGCGGTATTTGACGATATGCTTGTTAGAAGCGTGCCAAAATATATCGAAAGCCTCGATCTGTGCGCAGATTTAATTTCGCGTTGGGTTAGTAACGGCAAGATCGTCGATTTAGGTTGCTCTACCGCAACGCTTCTTATAAAACTTTATAAACGAAACCATAACTTAACTTTGATCGGCGCGGATAACTCCGAAGCGATGATCGTAAAAGCCAAAGAAAAGGCGCGGGCGTTTGGCGCCGCGATCGACTTTATAATAGCCGACGCGACGACGCTGGAGTTTAGCGAGATCGACGCGATCGCCGCGAATTATCTTTTGCAATTTATACGTCCGCTTAAACGCGCCGAGTTTGTTAAAAAAATATGCGGTTGGCTAAAGAGCGGCGCGATTTTTGTTTTTAGCGAAAAACTCGCGTGCGAGCATAAAAAACTAGACAAGATTTTAATCGATCGCTACGGAGATTTTAAGCGCGATCAGGGCTATTCCGATTACGAAATCGCGCAGAAACGCGAAGCGCTGGAAAACGTCCTAACGCCCTACAGCGAAAGCGAAAATCGGCAGATGATTCTTAACGCGGGCTTTTCGTTTGTCGAGTGCGTTTTGCGCTGGAACAACTTCGCTACGTTTATCGCCGTTAAATAACCAAATAAGCTCCTTGCAAAGCTAACGCGATTGAACGATCGTCTATACCGACTATTCGCCGCGACGCTCATATTGCCGTCGCCTTTAATGGTAAATTGCGTCGCTACAAGGCGTAATAGAGTTTTTAGATATTGAAACTTAATACCTAAGGCGAATGTTAACCCTTAAGAAACAAATCGAATATGCTCAAGCGTCAAAGCGCCGATTTCGCGATTTGCTTTTAGGTTAAAACGACTACAATTAGGCACTTTGTCAATCTCTCGTTTAGGAGCGTTTTTGATTGCTTTTCGTCGCGTTTTATACGACACGCTAACGCCGATCGCGCTTTACGACAAGTTGTCGCTTTTTTTTGCGCCCAAGCGCGTTTCGCTCTTTGAAAGCGGGCTAAACGACGAAAACGGCAATTTCAGCATTGTGGCGGTTGGCGCAAGGGAGCGCGTCTGGCGCGAAAACTCCAAAACCTACTTTTCGGAAAACGGCAAGGTAAGCGTTATCGACGATAATCCGCTCGTATTCCTTAAAAAACGCTTCGCCTCGATCGACTCGGCGCAATATAGGAGCGAGGAGGAAAAACTTGGGATCGGCTTTATCGACGGCTTTGTCGGCTTTATAGGCTACGACGCGGTTTCGCTTTTTGAACCGACGCTTAAAAAATCTATGGATAGCCTTGCGGATACGACAAACGCGCCCGAACTAGAGCTTGCGCGCCCCGAATATCTATTTATCTATTCGCACAAAAGCCAGACGCTTACCGCGATCAGCTCGCTGGAAGGAAGCGACGAGGTTTTGCAGGAGGCTTTGAAAGTCGCCAGATCGCCTATGGATCCTCTGCCTTTAATCAGAGCCGAATCGCTTGGCGCGGGAGCGTTCGACTATCCGAAAGAGGAGTTTATTAAAAAGGTTGAATTGGTCAAAGAGGAGATCAGAAGCGGCGAGATTTTTCAGATGTTGCTCGCCGATCGCTTCGTTCAGCCCGCAAAGATTGATCCGTTTAGTTTTTATCGAATCCTGCGAAGCAAAAATCCTTCGCCCTATCAGTTTTTGCTGCCTTACGAGAAGTTTGCGATCGCGGGTAGCTCGCCGGAGTTGTTGGTTAGACTTTCAAAGGGGGAGATTTTGCTTCGCCCGATCGCCGGAACACGCAAACGAGGAGCCACGATCGCCAAAGACCTCGCGCTAGAAAACGAGTTGCTAAACGACGAAAAGGAGCGCGCGGAGCATATTATGCTAGTCGATCTAGGGCGCAACGACGTGGGGCGCGCGGCAAAAGCGGGAAGCGTTCGCGTTTCAAATCTTATGCGCGTCGAGCGCTTTAGCCACGTTATGCACATTGTCAGCGACGTAACGGCGCAAATCGACGAAGGGCGCGATATGTTCGATCTCTTTATGTCGGCTTTCAGCGCGGGGACGATGACGGGCGCGCCCAAAATCCGCGCTATGGAGCTGATCGCTAAATACGAGGGGAGCAAGCGCGGTTTTTATAGCGGCGCGATCGTCTTATTTGGATTTAGCGGCGATATGAATAGCGCCATTACGATCAGAAGCGCGCAAATCGAGGAAAAACGCGCTATTTTTCACGCGGGCGGCGGCATTGTAGCCGATAGCAAACCCGAACTGGAATGGCTGGAGATCCAAAATAAAATGGCGGCTTTACGAGTAAGCTACGACGAGCTTTTGAATATTTAGTAAATCTGGGTCTTGGAGTAAGGTCGCGTCCCTCGCGGGTTCGCGGATTAGATAAAACCTTAAATTGGATTTTCGCCTTCTTGTTCCAAAAAGCTTTGTTTCTCTGCGGGCGGGTTGTTTGCTTCGGCGATCGTAATCATTTGGACTGGTTAGCGTCGAGATCGGCTAGAGCTTTTTTGGCTGCTTGATACGCTTCGGAATTGGGTCTGGTTTCATTGATTGTTTTTTCAAACAGCGATCTGGCTTTAATAATGTCTTGTTTAACGCCTTTGCCCTCAAGATATATAGCGCCCATTCTTGCTGTTGCGCCGTTATACTTTTTACTGGCGATCTCATACCATTCGATCGCTTTAGGATAGTCTTTTAATATATCGTCGTAGAGTATACCTAAAGCGTAAGCCGCGCCTTTATCGCCTTTATTATGCGCGATCGTATACCATTCGATCGCTTTAGGATAGTCCTGAAGTTTTTGTTTATAAAGCAAACCTAAAGAATAAGCGGCGTCAATAAAACCCTTATTGTAGGCGATCGTATACCATTCGATTGCTTTGGGGTAGTCTTTTATGTAATCGTCATACATTAAGCCTACGGCAAAAGCCGCCCTGTCGTCTTTTAGAGTATGCGCGATCTCATACCATTCGATCGCCTTTGGGTAGTCTTTTAACTCCCTTTCATATACTAATCCCAAAGAATATGCCGCTCCGCCGTCTTTATAGTTACTCTGCTCATACGCCTTATTAAACCATTCGATCGCCTTAGGATAGTCTTTTAGCGTTCTGCGATAGAATAGCGCCAGATCAAACGCCGCGTCTGTGTTATTATTTTCTACAGCCTGATCGTAAAGCCACGTAGCGCGGGTATTCGATTTTAACCGACTGTCGTATTCTCCGTAGATATGCAGATATTTAGGACTAGCCGATAGCGCGACGGAGCATAGGCTAAAGATTAAGGCTGCTATCCTGATTGCGATCCCGATCCCGCTCATCGTTTATTCTCCTTTGCTTTCTGTTCGGCTTCGGCTTTTGCTTTCTGTTCGGCTTTATGCTTTTCAATAAGATCGTAATCATTCTGATCGTCCGCGTTTAATCTGCATTCTCTTAGATCGATATGGTAGTAACGATCCCATTCGTTTAAGAAACTGACCTTTTTGCTTTTAACCTTGTATTCAAGATCGTATTTAAGCGTTACTCCATAAACCTCGATTAATATAGCGGAATGTTTCAGAGCGTTTGATACGACCGGATTATCGGAAGCGTTAATAGCGCTATAACTTCCGTTAAACAACTCTTTATAGCGTTCTGCGTTGGCTTTTATGATCGCGTCTATAACGTCGTAACTTTCGCTAAGGGTTATCGGTTTTAAGGTTAGACCGTAGCCTTCCTCCGCGATTAACGGCTGGAGAGCGCCTATCGCTCCGTCTTTCGCGATTTGCGCTCCTTCGCTTTGTTTATCTGCGGGCGAGTTGTTTGCGCCTTGCGCTCCTTCATAGTTGTTTGCTTCGGCGATCGCTTCTTTGCTTTCATCGTTTTCGATATACAGACGTAAATACGCCTTAGGCTGTTCGGACGCAAGAGAGTTGGAAATCGAGAGCGTAGAATCGTATCCTACGGGAAAGATCCAGTTTTTATCTCTTAACGTTCCCGCGATCAAATCGCCTCCGCATATCGTTATATCGCACTCTCTTAAAACGGAGATTAACGACGTAAGCTCCGTTCTCATAGCCTGCATATATTGCTCTCTGTTATTGTTATACAGTAGATTGACGCACGTAAGCAGATCGTCAAATCCGTTATAGTAAACGTCGCGATCGCGGATACTATCCTTGTATGCGTTCGGGTATATAGACGCAGACCTCTCAAAGCTTTTGAACGTTTCGGCGGGATACATTGGTCGGGCGAAAGCGTAGGTAAAGAACCCCTCGCCCGTTCTATGCCTTTCAAAGAACAGCGACTGACATAGGGCGATCTCTAAAGGAGTTCTTGAAGCGGTTATATCGCGGATAAACATAAAAACGCCGACTGCGGTTGCGACTACGAGCGCGATTACTTCTCCCGCCGGTCCTCCAAACATTCCAAGAGCTAAAATAGTTCCCAATACGGCTATATTGCCTAACAGATCGGCCGATCTATCCTCGTCTCTGAAAGTTATAACGTATATGTTATATATCGCGTCGCCTAATACGGCGATAACGCCAAAGCGGACGAATATCCTGAGCGTAGTAGGATTTGCGATCTTGTTTAGTCTGACTAACTCCTCTATACTGCAAGGGACGTTGACGGGTAGCTTTCTAACGAACAGGTTATTCTCCAGACTCTTTATAATCAGCAGGGAGTCGTTTATAAAGCCTATTACGCTTGGAGGGGTAGTAAGGCGCTGATTACCGCGAAATATCTCCGCTATGTTCCTAGAGGCGATCAGGAAAGAGAATATTCTGGAGCTCATAAGGATTTGGCGGTATAAGGGGCTTTGACGGATTCTGGCTATGGCTTCATAATTGCGCGCTCCTTGCGGATCTTGCAAACTATCCGCCGTATCATCAAACTGTTCCGCAAACGCGCTAAGCCCTCCCAAAGCGTTCAAGCCGATTTCAAGCCAGCGCGCCATACGTTGAGCTACGATCGCGTCTGAAACGTTTGCGCCTGATTGCGGTTTCGCGTTAAACTCGTTTAACAGCGCTTCCGCTTTTGATTTAGAATTGGCGCCGTCGTTTGTCCCCATAAGAGCGTATATCGTATGAGCGTGGATCGCCTCTATAAAAAGCGGATATATCTCCAGACTCATTAGCCGCTCCGTATCCTCGTCGTTAAGCGACTTAAGGATCTTATAAAAGAGCTTAACGCATTTAAGCGCATTGTCGTTATCAAACAGACAAAGATATTGCATTTCGCCGTCGCAATCGGTTCTTAGCGCTATCAGGGGATAGAGCGTATTCAGCCAGAACTCCGCGTAACCGTAAGCGGTTTCGGAGTTTGTTTCGTAAGACGAAGCCAAATCTATATACGCTAACAACGGTAACGTTTTAGCTTTCTTAGAGTCGTTATAGCCGTATATAGTTCGTATGTATTCGGCAATATCCATAGGCGATATCGTCTTGGGTTCTTTATAGTCTGGATATATGCCGTCTAAAGAGAGTTTGGGGTTATCGCGCGATTTAAGAGTCTTGAACGTTCTTCTTGTTTTTGCGACGTAATCAAACGAAACCTCTCTGATAAACGCGCCAAGACTTTCGTATTCCTCTATCAGCGGTCTCCTATGAGGGCGCTCGAGAAAATCGTTATAAAGCGTTTGGTTCTCTAGCGCTCTATTGATCTCGGCGGATATGCGACCGTCAATGCGCGGCATACGCTTGAGGGTTCTTAACGTCCAGTAGAACCCGTCGCTTAGATCGCGCAGCGCTGGATTGTCGTCTCTTAATTTGGCATATTTAGGGCTGTAGGCTACGGAGAAAACCAGTAACGCCAGTAAATCGTCCGAAGGCATAGAGTTGTTTTTGAAGCGTATATACGGTCTATGCGGGTAGTCAAAGGTATTCGCGTATCTTTGCGGGTTGTTATAGAAATAGGTAGTAGCGCCGCTTGTCATCGCAAAGCCCAGCGCGTTGTATTCGACAATGCTCCATATCATTCTGGCGCCGTCGCTGAACGATACGATCGATTTAACGTCGTCAAGATAGATCTTGGCTAACTCCTCGTCTATAAGAGGTTCTATATCGTAGTTGGTTTCTCTGGTTAGCGTAGCGAGCAGTTCTTGCGAAAGATTGTTCAATATAAAAGAGGCGAGCGTTCTATACCGCCTTTTTAGATCGGTTATGGCATTGTCGTATGTCTGCGCGTCGGCTTCGGATATGCGCATATCGGTTACGAGTTTAGCTACGGAATAGGCGTATAGGTTTCTTTCCATAAGATCGTCGAGTATCGGTTTGTTTACGGCGAAAGCGAAGTTATACTCAAACGCTAGATCGTCGTAGCGGCTCTCTATTTCTCCGATCGGATCGTTCATTACGGCTATGGCGCAGAGTATAGAGCTTTTTTCGGTTTGCTTTATTTGCTCGGCGCTGGAACAAGGCGCGTCGCTTTCTTTCGCGTCGCGCGTTTCAAGCAACTTTTCGCGTTTGTCTTTACTGATGAAATGTTTGCCGCTAAACTGGATTTTCGCGTAATTGACGTTATTGGTTTTGAAAAAATCAAAGCATTTTTGAAAATCGTTTTTAGAGGTTAGACGCAAATTAGAATAAATCAACTCGTATGTTTTATCGGCTTCGCAAAGAATGGACTGGAATAGCTCTTTGGTGGCGGTATCTTCATATTTAACCTCGCCCGCGCGCGGATCGAACGGACTTATGGTACTTAAAGCGCTTCGGGGGCTCGCCGTTTGAGAAGCGTCCTCCTTATTTACCACTTTATACTCGGTAATTTCCTTGTCGTCGGTTACTACATACAGAAACGCTTGGCGAGAAGCGAAAGTTATGTCTTTGTTATATATGCTCCCCTGTTTGCCGTAGTAATACGGACTGATTTCAAAGTTTCTTTCGGGTCGAAGCGGCTTTAAGAAGCGATTGCCGCTTTGGCGTAGATATTTGCCGTTTTCGTCTAATGGCAGTCTGGCGGAAATATATCTAAGCGGCGTTATATGATAAGCGTATTTGCGTTCGGACGTTCTAAGAAAAGTCGCGGCTTTGCTTTGGTAAACGTCTTTGCGTTTAGCGAGTATGCGCCACGTTGATTGTCCCGGGTCTTTGAGTATTAGCGGATAGCCTTTGTCCGTCTTGCAGGTATCGACGCGAAGTAAAAACGTGCCGCCCTTTCCTCTTACGTTGTGTTCGGTGTCCGCTCCGCCTACGCAGACTACCGATATGCAAGGGCCGCCTTGTTTTGAAGAGAGTGCGCAACCATCTAT
>JAISOU010000046.1 GCA_031275395.1 Helicobacteraceae bacterium
CATTATTCATAACTATCAATCCATTATCGCCAAAGAGTGCGAAGGCATACTTGCCGATCATAGCCAAGTCCCAACCGAAGCGAAACTAATGCAATACGCTTTTCCTTTGAAAAGCGACGGATCGCAAGATTTCATAACGAAGGACTAAGATGATTAGTATGCGTTACACAATTTGTATTTATTGCGGGTTTATATGCGCGTTCTTGATTATTAGCGAGTTTGTTACTAAATCTTTTCCGATATGGTATTTAACGTATTTTCTCGGTTTGCATGTAATGGTTATTTTTATTGTTCCCGCTATTATAATCTTATTTTTTTATAACACATACCTATCAATATTCAGAAAACCTATATATATTCTTTATATTTTAACAGACTGCATTATTCCTATGATTGCGATCGGCTATTTTGGCGAGAAATTTCCATTTAGAATGTGAGAAGGAAACCACAAATGACAACACGGGGTTGGATTTCGCTTGCCGTGTTTATCCCAATGGCGTTATATCAACAACATCTTCGCTATGGACGGCGTTGATTAACGGTTGGACATACCAAGAGGACAAGGAGAACTTTTCGTTGCGTATAATGCCTACTATGAATTGGATAGAAGAGCCAAGAAAGTTTGGCGCGAGACGCGAAAGCGGCGCAAGAGCGCGCGCGGGCTACGATCTCTACGACGATAAAGGCGTAAAAGCCATAAAGCCAAAGGGATCATAGGCGATTCGCTTAGTTCAAATACTGTATTGCCGCCGCTTTTATCGATGTGCTTTGCTTTCAGTCTTTGCTACGCTAAAGACGATCCCTGCCTTAACTTTGGCGAGAATATTAAGATCTTTACCGATTTGGAAATGTTAAATAAAGACGCGGCGGAGGTTAAATCAATGCTCGACCTTAACGGCGACGGCGTTAAAGATCGGGTAGTTTTGCTTTCAATTAGCAAAAAGTCAAAGTTTGTCTCCGATATTGTTGTATCCAATCCATTTCCAAAACAATTTTTTCACAAAGACGACGCGAATTTAACCGATACTCCACATTTGGCGATCGGCATTATTCATAACGCTACTGAAACCGCCGCGTGCAAACGATTTGTTATTTACAACAATGCGATTTTTGGAGAATGGATCGGACCAAATGAAGGGTTTCCCATAGAATTATACCAGTCCTACAAACTATATGCCGCTATAAGTATATGGACGCGAGAAGGGAATGATAATGTTCTTTTCTGGAATGGGAAAGAATATGAGGCGGAATACTATGACTATGAGCCACAATAACAAAGAGGACGCGATAATAACGCTACCAAATAAAACAAAGGAGTTCCAATGCTTTCTAGATCGTTCTTAATCGCCGTAACCTTGCTTTCGTTTATCTTGAGCGGTTGCGCTATTCGCGGCAACGCCAACGTTGGCGATCCCTGCCTTAACTTTGGAGATGGTATAAAGATATTTACGGAATTGGAACATTTTTATAGAGGAGACGTTATAAAATCCCAACTCGATCTAAACGGAGACGGTATAGCCGATCGGGTGGTATTTCTGCCAATAACCAAACAATCCAAGATCGCCAAAGACGTAACTTTAACAAATCCATACGCCGATTTAGAAGACGGAGAGGATTCTAGGCTGTCCGATATTCCGCATTTGGCGGTGGGCATTATCCATAGCGCCACAAAAACTAAACCTTGCGAAAAGTATATTATCTACAATAACGCGCTTTATGGAGAGTGGTCGGATGATATCGAGGTTCTAAAAAAGATAGTTGATTTTAGTGAAGCATGGGCGGAGTTGGCAAGAAGATTTTATGAAAAAACAACATACAGAGACGCCAAGTATTATGAAATTAAATATGACGCGATCGAGTTTGCCTTTCCCAAATATGGACCTATTTATCTATTCTGGGACGGCAAGCGCTATAAATCGCTTGCCGATATGAGCGGTGGCTAGCGTTAACCAACGGAGTTGAATGATTAAGGGTTATAGCGCTCGATCTAACGCTTACTACAATATGTGGATATGAATAACGCTTCAAAAGAGACTAAAAAGCGCGCAAGTTAGGCGATTGTAAACGTTTGCAATTTATGAAAGATAAGGGCGTTGTGCGCAATTAAGACTTAAGATAGGAAGTTAGACTTTAACCAGCTTCCACTTTCCGCGTCTAAACGCTAAGTATAGCCATATTCCACAAAGCCAAGTTTCTACGAGCATAGCGATCCAAACAAACCAAACGTCGTTAAAAAGTTTCGCTAAGATAAACGACGGAATAATCCTAAAAATACACATTGCGGTAAAGTTGATATAAAAGCTCGTTTTTGTATCTCCCGCGCCCCGAAAAGCGCCGCTTAAAACAAAGGCTACGCCAAGAGGAATCTGGCTTAACCCCACGCATACCAGATAATCTACCGCCGCGTCGATTACCTCTATGTCGTCGCCTCTAAAAATCTCGGCTAAAGGACGCGCAAAAACGGCGATCAGAATCCCTGCCGCGCCCATAATAACCGCCGCTAAAAACGCCGTAAAAAGAGCGTCTTTTTCCGCTTCCACAGGATTTTTCGCGCCAAGCGCCCGTCCCGTTAAGCTCATGGCGGCGATCGTAAAGCCGATACCGGAGGTAAATACCAAACTTTCGACGCGCAAACCTATTTGATAACCGGTCATCACGCTATTGCCAAACTCGGCGACAATTCGCATAAAAACCAAAAACGCGCCGTATGTAAAAAGTCGCTCCGCTCCGCCTGGTATCCCGATCTTAACTCCGCGCCACAATAGCGAGCGATCGAAAATAAGCAGCGGGGTAACGGGGCGTTTTTTAACGAATATAAAATAGAAATAACAGGCGGTTTCAATATAAAAAGCGATCGCCGTAGCCGCCGCCGCGCCCGCTACTCCAAAAGAGGCGATCCCTAGCGGTTCTACGCCAAAAATTAGCGCGTAACTTAGCGCTACATTGATGATGTTGCTAACGATCTTTATGATAAGCGGGGTTTTAATATCCGCCGCCGCGCTAAAGGCGCCAAAGGCGATCTGATTTATCATCATAGCGGGCAAAGCAAAAGCTAATACGTAAAGATACGATCCGCCAAGCTCCACTACGCGATCGCCGCTGTTCATCATCACAAAAGGCATTTCGGATAAATAGATTGCGAGAAAAAAAGAAGGGATACTAAGAATTAGCGCCGCGATTGCAAAAGTAGAAAAAACTTTACCCGCGCTTTTCCCGTCGAGAGCGCCCCAAAATCTGCTCATCAGCGCGTTTGAACCGATATAAAAAACGCCCATAAAAACGTAAAAAAGCCCCATAAATTGTACCGCGACGCCGATTGCAGCGGTAGCCGCGACCTCTAAATAGCCTACAAGATAAAAATCGATTAGCACTTGCGTCATATCGATTAGAGCGCCAAGCGCGGCTGGTAAAGCTAGGGAGATCACGCGAGAAAAACGATCTTTACAAAAAAACGGCAAATAGTTCCTTTGAGCGTAAAAGGTTAATTATACTATCATCACCCAAATGACGCCTATTCTTGATCTACTTGCGTGGGGCGTAGCCGCGCTGGTATTTATCTATATCATTCGCGGTTACCACAGAAAAAAGACGGGTTTAGACGAGTAGGTTTAACGCGTTAGAAGGAAAAATATGGCGGCTTTTGTTCTGTTGGATACGGAAACGACGGGCGGAGGATTAAACGATCGCGTCTGTCAACTTGCGTTTATAACGGCGCGCGCAAAAGAGCCGCTAACGTTCGCAAACTCGCTTTGCAAGCCGCCCGTTGCGATCGACTTCGGCGCGATGGCGATCCACCATATTACCGAAGAGGCGATCGCCGATAAGCCGCCGTTTGCCGAGTGCGAAGCGGCGATTGCTCTAAACGAGCTAAACAGAGAGGAAAACGTTTTAATCATTCAAAACGCGCCGTTCGATCTTGAAATGCTAAGGCGCGAGGGCTTCGCGTGGAAAGGCGCGCTGATTGACACGCTTCGCGTTTCGCGCCACCTTATGCCCGATCTGCCTAGCCACTCGTTACAATATTTGCGTTACGCGCTTGGACTTTACCGCGACGAAGCCCAAATAGCGGCAAAACTTGGCGAAGCGATAAGGGCGCACGACGCGATCGGCGATTGCGTCGTTTTATATCTTTTAACTCAGTATCTTTTGATAAAAACGGGTAAAAATAAAGACGGGGTTACGACGCTTTTAGAATTAACAAAAAAGCCGATCGAAATGAAAATAATCCGCTTTGGAAAATACCGCGATAAAAGTTTTGAAGAGATAGCCAAGATCGATCCCAAATATTTAGAATGGCTACATAACAGCGAAATGCAAAAAGATAGCCCCGATAGCGATCTAATCTATACAATCGAGCGCGTTTTGGAATGATTAAATTAACGCTTGTATCAATATGGGCTATATTGTGCGCTATTCTGTTTTTGGCGATCAACATATACGCGATTGTTCAGGTAACGCGAGGGAATAAAAAACCTAGAAAACCGACCGTAGTCGCCGTTCCCGATATTGCAATAGAAGAGATGGAGAAGATCGTTCAGGATAAAAATAGCGCGATCGAAGCTCTAAAAGCCGTTATAGAGGCGTTAATCGCGCACCATACGATCGAGGCGAAAAAGGACGGCAAAACAAGCAAGGGCGCAAAGCGTTTGCTCGATCTGATCTTTACTATGGCGGGGCATAAAAATATGAGCACCGATCTTCGCGCCGATACGCTTAAACGTTTTGGCAAAGCGAATCCGAGCTACGCTAAAGATTTTGATCGCGCTTTGACGAAAAACTAAAAAAATGCGAAGCGTTTGCGCGGTTATTTTGGCGGGCGGCAAATCAAAAAGAATGGGAACGAACAAAGCGCTTTTGCCTTTTGGCGGTTTTTCAACTTTGGCGGAATATCAGTTTCGTAGGCTAAAAACCTGCGGGCTGTTTGAAAGCGTCGCGCTATCTATTAAAACGCCGTTTTTGCCTTTTGAGGCTCCGTTAATTTTAGACGAATCCGAGCTATCCGCGCCAATTACGGCTCTTTGCGCAATCCTTAAACGCGCCGCGAACGATCGCGTTTTAATTCTTGCCGTAGATACGCCGTTTTTTAACGATTTTAAGCGCCTGATCGATATAGACGCTCCAGCCGCGATCGCCCGTAGCGATAGCGGAATCCATCCGTTGTGCGCCGTTTATAGCAGATCGCTTCTACCGCTCTTTGAAAACGCTATTAAAAACGGCGAATACTCGATAAAAAAAGCGTTAAAAGAAGCGCCGATCGTCTATGCCGATTTTGACGAAAAATCGTTAATAAATCTAAACTATCCAGACCAATATCAAAGCGCTAAACTAAGCGATCAAAAAGGCGCGTAACGCTAAAGCGTCGCCGCCTATTTTTACGATCGTAACGCTTTAAGTTTTTTGCCGCGATCGAAGCCAATTTAACGCGCTTGAAATTATATCGTCGTCGTCCGCGCTAGGCGCGCTAACGATCTCTTTAGCGCCGCTTAAAAGAGTAAAGGCGATCGTCTGCCGATAGTTCTGCACGACGCAAACGCCGCGATCGGAGGCGAGCGCTTTGATCGCCATTAGGTCGATAAATTGGCGCGTCGTTAGATCTATACGCCCAAAACGATCGGCTATCTCGTCGGCAAGCTCGTAGACTTCCTCGATCGTCTTTGTCTGCGCGAAACGGCGGTATAGATCAAGTCTTAAGCGCTCTTCTTCGACGCATTCGGCGCTGATATAGGCTTTGATCGTCAGTCTGATTTCGATGTTTTTTTGCGTTTCTTTAATCTCGCCGCCCAGATCGCTTAAAGCCTCTTCTAGCATTTTTAGATAAAGCCCGTAGCCTATCTGTTTAATATGTCCGCTCTGATCCGCGCCTAAAATATTGCCGCCGCCGCGAATCTCCAGATCGTAAAACGCAAGCGCCGATCCGCTTCCAAGATAGGAGTTATTTTCTAACGCCAAAAGCCGTTTTTTCGCCTCTTGCGTTAAGCCCTCTTCGTCCTCGATCATAAAATAACAATAACCTTGTCTGCGCGATCTGCCCACGCGCCCGCGAAGCTGATGTAGTTCGGCGATTCCAAAGCGATCCGCGCCGTCGATAATAATCGTATTGGCGTTAGGAAGATGTATTCCGGATTCTACGATCGTGGTCGAAAGCAGCATATCATATTCGCCTTTTTCAAAACGTAGCAGTTCGTTTTCGCTAACCTCGTCGGTTACCTTTGAGTGCAAAACTAAAATCTTAAGATTTGGCAGGATTTCTAAAATAGCGCGTTTTTTCGCCTCTATACCGACAATTCTATTATAAATATAAAAGATTTGCCCGCCGCGTTTTATCTCTCTTATAAACGCTTCTTTCAAAACTTTCTCATCATAACTCTTAACGATAGTGCGAACGTCGAAACGATCCAGAGGCGACGTTAAAATATCGCTTATCTGCTTGATTTTGCTTAACGCCATATTAAGACTTCGCGGAATTGGCGTGGCGGACATAGATAGTAAATGCAAACGTTCGGATTTATCTTTAAGAGTTTCTTTTTGCTTAACGCCAAACTTATGCTCTTCGTCGATTACCATTAACGCCAGATTCTTAAACTCCGCTTTTAACAATGCGTGCGTTCCTACGACAACGCCTATTTTTCCGTTTTTCAGACCTTCCAATACCGCTTTTTTTTCGCGCTCGCTCGCGTAGCGATCTAGCCTGCGAACATCGATTCCATAAGGCGAAAAACGATTCTTAAGGCTTTCAAAATGTTGGCGGCTAAGTAACGTAGTAGGCACGATCAGCGCCGCTTGAAAACCCGACTGATAGACCGCCAATATCGCGTTCATCGCCACTTCGGTTTTGCCAAAACCGACGTCGCCGCTAAGAAGGCGATCCATAGCTTTGCCGCTTCTTAAATCGGCGAATATTTCTGAAATGGATTTTATCTGATCGGCGGTGTAGTCAAAACCGGCGTCGTTTGTAAAACGCTCGATTAGACCTTCGTCAATCAAAATTGGCGGCGCCAGCGCGATTTCGCGTTTTGCGGCGCGACGGATAATCTCGTCGGCGATCTCGTAAAGTTTAGTGCGAACGCCCTCTTTGATTCGCGCAAAACTTCCCTTTCCAAGCCGATCTACGCAAGGCGTCGCGCCGCTTTCGGCGACAAAGCGATCAATAAGATGTAGGTTTTCCACGGGCAGCAAAAGCCTATCTTCGTCAGCGTAGGCGATCGCCGCGCAATCTCTCGCGCCGCCAAGAAGATTGACCTGTTCTAACCCTAAAAAACGTCCTACGCCGTAGGTTTCATGGACGACCAGATCGCCTACGGTTAGCGAATCTAAAAGAAGCGCGGGATTTTTACGGCGGCTTTTCTGCCGCGACGGTTTATTTAGGCTTAAAAATAGCTCGTCCGCGCCGATCAAGCTTAAAGCGGAATCGGTAAAAAGCAGCTTTGCGCCGCTTGGATCTAGCTCCTTCGCGTTTAATAACGTTTCGTAAGCGAGCGCGATCGTTAGCCGTTTATTTTTATGAAACTGCGCGATCGTTTTTGGATCGCTTGCCTGCAACGCTTTGAAAGCGCCCGTTTCGGGAACGATCGTAAGATTTTCTATCGTTTCAATAGGCGCGAGGTATTGAGCGTTTGTAGCGTATATTTCGTCTAGCGTTTCGCGCAGATTTCCGGCGATACAAAAATCGATTTTGTCGGTTAAATATACGCTTAAGTCCAGCTCCGGAAGTTTCCATAATCCTAAACTTGCCAAGTCTTTGATAAAAGCGTTGGATCGATCGTTCTCTATTAGGTTTTTTATTTTTTGACTCTGATCGCCGTTTAAGGCGAAAAGCGCGGGACGGATTAAAATCTTTTCCAATTCGGTTTTATCGCTTTTTTGCGTAACTATATCAATATGACGAATACTTTCTATTAGCTCGTCGTCGAGCAAAATCCTAATCGGAAAATTGAAGCCTACGGCAAAAATATCGATCACCTCGCCGCGAAAGCTAACTTCGCCCTTTTGTTCGACGGTATCCACGCAATCGTAACCCCAATCGAGCAGGCGCGTTTTTAGCGTCGTTATATCGATCTGATCGCCAAAATTAAGTTCAATCGTTTCAAATAGCGTCGGCGCGGCTAAAGGTTTAACGATTGTCGCTATCGGAGAGATTAAAAACTTATCTTTATTTTTGCTTTCGTAAAACGATCCAAGCGCGTCGCTAAGGGCGATCAGCTCGCCTTGATAACTGCGCAGATCGTCGCCGAAACTCGCCCGCAAATCCGGTAAAATAAAAACCTCGCGCTCCAGCAACTTAACGGCGTCGGCGCACCAACGCGCCGCTTTATCGTCCGCAACGATCGCGCCGCCGATCTTTGGGCGGTTTTTCAGAAAGCTAAAAAGCGAAGCGGCTATATGCGCGGCTTGCGGTATCGATTGCGATCGCATTATTTTTCTAATTTTGCGTCTTGTTGATTACAGCCCGCAAAAGCCAAAAAATATTCCCTCACCTTATCTCCTTATCGTAATTGTATTTGCAACGCGAAACTCTACGATCTCATACCTAAAACGCAAATGATCCTTGAATATATCGAAAACTTGCCTCTAAACTTAAAAGATCGAAAATAAGAGGTTTTTGCGATTTTGACGAAAGACGAAACCGCGAATGGTATAGGCGTTTGATTTAGCGGTTTTGAAGCGCTTTGTAAAGTTGATTTATGGTGCGGTCGGCGAGAGTCGAACTCGCATGGGTCGCCCCGCCACCCCCTCAAGATGGTGTGTCTACCAGTTTCACCACGACCGCGATAAAAGGCGCGATTATATGCGATATGCGCTTAATGCCCCTAAAGTTTGAAGTCGCCCGCCGCAACGGCGGGCGCGATATTTGCCTAAAAGCGTTTCTACTACTGAAGCGCTGTGAAAAAGCCGATAAACGGGTTAGCGTAAAGCGCGATAATCGCGAAAACTAACGTGTAGATTACTTGCGCTTCGATCATCGCAAGCGCGATAAACATTGTGGTCATCAGTTTACCGCCCATGCCCGGATTGCGCGCCGTGCCGGCGATTGTAGCCGCAGCCGTATTGCCCATACCGATCGCGCCGCCCAGCGCCGCCAAACCAAGACCGACTACGGCGGCTAAAACCGAGTAAGCGGCGAAAGTTTCGCCCGCGCTGCCCTCAATGGCGGCAAATGCCGAACACGCCAAAGCGGCGAATACGAAAAGAATCTTTTTCATAAAAACCTCCAAAGTTTGCTTAACCCCGTTCGGCTTGCGTATCCCTACAAGGCGGTTAGCGAACGAAATGCTACATAAAAACGGCTTAACGCTCGCTAATTAGGTATAGGCGTTTGCGTTCGCCGCTTGTGGCTATGCCGAGCTGTTCGCGGTATTTTGTGATGGTGCGCCGAACCATTTTAATCGTAAATCGCGTTTCGATCAGCTGGAGAAGTTTCTGATCGCTTAAAGGCTTTTCGCGCGGTTCTTCTTTGATCAGTTTCGTAAGATAGTCTTTAATAGCGCGCGTGGAAGTTTCGTTTGCGTCGTCGATCGCTATGCTAAAAAAACTTTTAAGCGCGAAAACGCCGCGATCGCACGCAAGATATTTACCGCTGATTGCGCGGCTGATCGTGCTAGAATTACGTCCTAAGTCTTCGGAAATATCGGCAAGTTTCATCGGCGCTATATCGGAGCCGTTTTTGAAAAAATCGTATTGGCGATCGACAATCATAAGCCCGATTTTTTTTAGCGTTTTTCTTCGCATATCCACCGCGTCTATTAGATCGCGGGCTTCTTTGATCTTTGCGCGGACAAAATCCTCTTTTTTTATGTTTTCTGGAGCTTCGATCGTTAGCTTTGGATAATATGGGTCGTTTAATTCTACCTCTAATAGATCGTCGTCGGTAAAAACAAAAATATCTGGTATGATTTGCGTAGAATCCTCTAAAAAGTCTAAAGCGGGCGGGTTTCTTAAACGCTTAAAGAGATCCATAGCTTCGCTAAAGCCCTCCTCTTTGTGAAAAGCGGATAGATTTTCCCTATTATATATTAGCGTTTTTACAAGCTGGTATAACCGATCGCTTATATCATATTCTCTTAATTGCCACATAAAGCACTCCGCAATATCTTTAGCGCCTACGCCGGAGGGCGAAAAATGCTCGAAACGCAAACGGATTTTTTCTACAATTTGCGCGCTAACTTTATAGCGATTTGCGATCGCTTCAATATCGCCGTCAAAAAAGCCCAGATCGTCGATAGCGTCGATAATAGATCTTGCTATAATCTTGCTTTGCGGCGTAGGAAAAAGATGATCGGTTATCTGATCTTCCAACGCTTCGTAAAGCGATCTTTGTTGAATACTTGTCGCCTCTATTACGTCGGAAAGGGAACGTTTGGGTTCGTCGCGTCGGTAATAGTCGTCTTCGTTATCTAAAAAATCGTCGTCTTCTATACGATCTTGCGCGTTTGGATCGTGTTCGTCGTAAGAGATCTCTTGATTTGATTTTATCTGTAAAAAAGGGTTGGCTTCGGCTTCAATCTTTAATCGGGATTCTAAATCGGTTACGGAACATTGCAAAAGCGGAAGCCAATTTCTCATTGTCGCGCTTATGCGATATTTTGTTTGAGCGTCGCCTCCCGTCCGAAGTTGCAAGCTCATAGCTTGTAATTTTCTCCCAGATAGTGTCGAATCACTAACGGATCGCGCCCCACCGCGTCCGCCGCGCCGCTTGCTATGATCGCGCCGTCGTGAAGAACGTAGGCGATATCGCATACGCCTAACGTTTCGCGCACGTTGTGATCGGTGATCAAAACTCCGATGTTTTGCTCGCTTAGAAATCTAATCGTTTTTTGAATATCCGCTACGGCGATCGGATCGACTCCCGCAAACGGCTCGTCAAGCAAAATAAACTTAGGGTTTGCCACCAAAGCCCGCGCAATTTCTACGCGCCGTCTTTCGCCGCCTGAAAGATTAACTCCCTTTCTGGCGCGGATATGTTCGATATTGAATTGTTCTAAAAGGATTTCTACGCGATTTAAGCCTTCTTCTTTGTTGTCCGCGAAGGCGAGTTCTGCGGCTAGATATAGATTGTCTTCCGCGCTAAGCTCTTTGAAAATACTACTTTCTTGCGGTAGATAGCCGATTCCGAGCCGCGATCGTTCGTGTAAAGAAAGTTTTGATATTTCTCGATCGTCTAGCCATACCTCTCCGCTTGTAGCGGGGACAAGCCCGCAGATAATATAGAAGGTGGTCGTTTTGCCCGCGCCGTTTGGTCCGAGCAAGCTAACGATTTGCGAGCTTTTAACCTCGATCGACACGCCGCGCAGTATCTCCGCGCTTTTGTATCGTTTAACTAAATTGCCGCTTCTTAGCGAATGGATTTTTTCACTCATCATAAACGCCTATCAAGCGCAGATCGCCGTCTAATTCGATCGTAATTTTTATAAACTTGATCGCGCTTTTTTTAAGATAATTTTCTATCGTTTCGTCAGCCCATTCTATAAAGCTCCAACCGCTATCTAGCTCTTCATACAAGCCTCTTGCGAAAAAATCTTCGCTTCCGATTCGATAGAGATCGAAATGGCGCAGATTAGGCGCGTATTCGTGCATAATTCCAAAGGTAGGCGAAGCGGCTTCTTTTGCGCTAAACGCCAAAGCGAACCGCTTTACAAAAGCGGTTTTCCCCGCGCCTAAAACCCCGCTTAAAATAACGACTATTCCGTCTTGATAACGCGAGATCAGATCGCGGCAGATCGGATCGAAATCTTCGGGACTTTTCGCTAATTTTTTATTCATAGTTTAGAGCTGACTTCGACGATCTGATCTAGCTTTTTCGCGGCTTTGCCCGACTCGATCGCTTCCGAAGCGATCTCTATGCCCTCTTTAATATCCCGCGCCATACCGATCACCTCTAGCGCGATCGCCGTGTTGAAGTAGATCGCGTCGCGCTGCGCGGGCGTCGCTACGCCGTTAAAGATGTTGCGCGCGATCTGCGCGTTAAACTTCGCGTCCGCTCCGCGCAAAGCCTCTAACGGAGCGCGAATCAACCCAAAATGCGAAGCGTCTAACTCGTAAAGATGAATATTTTCGCCGATCAACCGCGCTACGCGAGAAGCTCCCGAAAGCGTCAATTCATCTACGCCGCCGTCGCCGCAAATCACCGCGGCGGATTTTGAACCCATCTTTTTAAGAACCTCCGCCAAAACGGGCGCAAGCGCGTGATCATATACGCCGATACACTGCTTATTCACGCCCGCAGGATTGGTTAGTGGCCCTAAAATGTTAAAGATCGTGCGGTGGTTTAGGCTTTTTCTGATCGGCATAATGTGCTTTAGCGCGGGGTGGTGGCGTTGCGCGAACATAAAAACAAAACCCGTTTCTTCCAGAAGTTTTACCTGTTGATCGGGATTAAGATCTAAAGAAACGCCAAGCGCCTCCAGCGCGTCCGCGCTTCCGGATTTACTCGTAATCGATCGGTTGCCGTGTTTTGCCACAAAGCCGCCCGCCGCGCATACGACCAAACTTGAAGTCGTGGATATGTTAAACGAGTAGCTTTTGTCGCCGCCCGTGCCGACCACATCGACCAGTTTGCCTTCCAAAGCGGGGTCTAAATCCAGCCTTAGCGCGTGCGATGTCATTACCTCCGCCGCCGCCGCGATCTCCTCCGCGGTTTCGCCGCGCTCGAACATTTCGCGCAACATAATTTGCGCCTCCTCAAAACCAAGCTCGTTTTTGAATAGCTTGTCAAATTGCCCTTTTGCCTCTTGGTAGGTCAAGCGATTTCCTTAATGTAATTTTTTTGCGCCGCTTTAGGGATCGAGCGCGTAGCGGGTATGGCAAGCGTTTCGTAACGCTTTGTATGCGTTAGAAACTTTAGCTCGATAACGTCGCCTACGCGCGTTTCGCGGCTGGCTTTAACTACCGCTCCGTTAATCGTTACGGCGTTATGCGCTATCATATCTTGCGCAGTTGCGCGACGCTTTACGAGATTGACGGCGTTTAGAAACGAATCGATACGCATTTTGCGCCTCCCTATAAAGCGTGATTTTAGCCGCTAAAGCCTTTAATATGGATTGGTTTTTGCTTGTTTAATGAAATTTCCGCTCGCGATCTTCTCTACGACAGAGGGCGTTTTTCCGCCGTTTTCGACGCTAGATCGCCTAGCGAATACGCTTTGGCAAACGTTCCAAACGCGATCAACTTTTATGCTATGACGGACGAAGAGCGCGCCGACGTGGGGACGCTTTACGCGCGAAAACCGTTTGAAGCGCGATCGTTAGGCGCAAGTTATATTTGCAAAAACCTAGCCGATCATCTGCTATGGCTAGAAAAACGATTTTCTCCCGCCGATCGCCTTGCGATCTATTGCGCGAAGGGCGGAATGAGAAGCTCGTCGATCGCGGTGGTTTTGACGCATATCGGTTATCGAATCTGGCGCGTTCAGGGCGGCTTCAAAGCCTACCGCGCGGAGGTTGTGCGATATTTTGACGAAGCGCTCAATTTTCGTTTTATTACCCTCGACGCGCCGACGGGAAGCGGCAAGAGCGAGCTGATCCGCGCTCTAAATTGGAGCGTCGATCTCGAAGCGCTCGCCAACCACAAAGGATCGGCGTTTGGCGAAGCGCCGATCGCGCAACCAAAAACGGCGAAGTTTGAAAACGATCTGCAATACGCTTTATCGCGCTTTGATCCTAGTTTTCCAATCGCGATCGAAGCCGAAAGCCGCTCGATCGGGCGAATCGTTCTGCCGCAAAAGTTATATGCCGCGATCCAAAACGGTTTTCGCGTTTTTATTAAAACCCCAATCGAAGATCGCGTTAAAAGAATTGCGTCCGAATACGGAGCAATCTCAGGCGATTTTTTTAACGCCGCTATGAAAAGAATCTCGCCCTATATATCCCGCGACGTTTTTAGCGCAATTTGCGAGGCGTTTAACAAACGCGATCTTGAAAATTGCGCGTTTTTATTATTGACGCAATACTACGATAAGGTTTATAAAAAAGCGCAAAAATACGACGCGACCGTCGAGTTTGATACAATCGAAAACGCGATTGCAAAGCTAGAATCAATCCGCTCTAATCAATCGTAACGGCTAACGCTCGGCGATTTAAGAGTAGCGGAGGTTTACGCTTATTTTACGATCGCCGAAAAACTACAAAATACCTCTTTGACCTTTGCTGTTTTGTTCGCCTAGAACGCCCGTTTTTTGTAGCTGTTCGACTATTCTTGCGGCGCGGTTATAGCCGATCTGCAAGCGGCGCTGAATGTAGCTAATAGAACTTTTACGCTCGGTTAAAACGATCTGCTTCGCCTCTTCATACATTTCGTCAAGCGTATCGTCGTCGCCCAATCTGCCTTCGCCGCCGCTTGCGCCGCCCGCCGCGTCGCCGCTTTCCAACAAAAAGCTGTTGTCGTATTCCGGCGCTCTTTGCGATTTGATAAACTCCACGATTTTTTCGATCTCTCTTTCGGAGCTAAACGGCGCGTGGAGGCGCACTAACCCCACGCTTCCGGGCGGCGTGAAAAGCATATCGCCGCGCCCTAAAAGACTGTCCGCGCCTTGCGTGTCTAAGATCACTTTAGAATCGATCTTACTGCCGACGCGATAGCTAATGCGGCTTGGCAGGTTTGCCTTAATCAGTCCAGTGATCACGTCGACGCTTGGACGCTGCGTAGCGACAATCAGATGAATACCGCTTGCCCGCGCCATTTGCGCCAAACGGGCGATCGATATTTCCACCTCTTTGCCGCCGCTCATCATCAGATCGGCTAGCTCGTCGATCACGACGACGATAAAGGGCAGAGGCTCAAACTTTTCCTCTTTCGCCTTTTGGTTATAGCCTTCGATATTTTTTGTCTTGGTTTTGCTCATTAGCTCGTAGCGCCGCTCCATCTCGCCGACCATATTGGCAAGCGCGGCGATCGCCTGTTTGGGCCTTGTGATAACGGGCGTTAAAAGATGCGGAATATCGTTGTAGATACTAAACTCTAGCATTTTTGGATCGACCATCAAAAGACGCAAACTATCGGGCGAATTGCGGTATAGCAGAGATAAGATCATCGCGTTTATACCGACGCTTTTACCGCTTCCCGTCGTACCCGCGATCAAAAGGTGCGGCAGTTTTTTCAGATCGGTTACAAACGGATTGCCCACAATATCTTTTCCAAGCGCGATCGTAAGAGGGCTTGAAGCGCCGCTAAAAACCGAGCTGGCTAGAACCTCGCGCAAATAGATCGTTTCAAAAGTTTTATTTGGAATCTCTATGCCGATCACGTCTTTACCCGGTATCGGCGCTTGAATACGGATCGTTTGAGCGCGCAAAGCCATCGCAATATCGTTTTCAAGGCTGAGAACGCGCGAAACTTTAACGTGCGCGGCGGGCTTAAACTCGAAAGTGGTTACGACAGGCCCCGTATATGTGCGCGTAACGTCGCCTTCGATCTTAAACATACGCAGTTTTTCCATCAGATCGGAGATCTTTTCGTCGATCTCGTTTTCGTTGATCTCGCTTGGCTTATTTGCGGGGGCGGCTAGAAAGTCGATCGGCGGCAGGACAAAATCTTTAGGCTTTTCTCTCGCGCCTTTATCCACCTGTTCTAGCAGAAGTTTATTCTCGTCTAATTCGTGGACGATCACTACCTCTCTGCCTTTGCGCTTACGCCGCGAGATCGCGACGTCGTCGTCGTCGTCAAAATCTTGCGAAAGCGCCTTTTTGCGCCGAATATCCTCGTAATTGGGCAGTTCCTCTAACTTTTGGCGTTCGCTCGGACGCGAGATCATATCCGCAAAGGAGTCTTTGGCAGCCTCTTTGAACGTGCGCCAGTGATCGAACATTTTCGTGTTAGGAAACCAGCGCGCCAAAAGCGAAAGCATATCGATAATAGTAATATGAAAAGAGAGCAACCAACCATTGACGATCAGGAAAAACGCGAAAACGCCCGCGCCCGCGCTTCCTATGATCGGGCGCATAGATTCGCACAGCGCAACGCCGACTGTTCCGCGATCAAAGAAAAGCGCCTGAAAGATCAACCCCGCAAAACCAAATAGCAAAACCGCCGCGATCAGCTCGATCCAGCGGCGCGGCGACGGATTGAAGCGGTAGGCGCGCCACGAAAGCAAAAGACCGATTGGCGGCGCGGCGTAGATCAAAAAACCGAACGTTTCGCTAAAAAGCTCCGCCAAGCCTTTGCCATAAACGCCTACTTTTGCGATACTACCCGCGTAAAGCGCGACCGCGACGTAGATCCATATCCCTATAGATATAAGAAAAAATCCCTCTCTTTTCACTCGGACTCTTAAATGTAATTTACTAAGCTCAGGCTTTGTATGCGGTTAAGAGTAGCCAAAAGTCCTTGATACGCGACGCTAAGTTGATTCCATCTGAAGATCGCTTCGCCCGTATCCATATCCAAAACTTCCGATTTTAGCGTTTCTACGTTCAGCGTCATCATCACGCTTTTTTCGTAGGTCAGCTCCAACTTCGCGCCTACCGATCCGTTGGTCGTATGTACTCTGTTGAGGTGATCGAGTAGGTGATCGACCGCGTAAATCGCGTTTTGAATACCGATATTTCTCGCCCCGTCTTCGCTATTTCCGTCGGGGCGCGTCATTCCGATTCGCACGGCGTCGATCGCCTCTTGAAGCTGGTCGAAAAGATTGACTCTGGATTCGTCGATCGTCAGCGCGTTATTGGCGGCGAACGTCCAAGCGGGCGATTTATCGACCTTAAGCTCCGTTTGCGCGTCCTGAAAGAGAAAGTTGATATCTGTCTGCGTAGTTCCCAGCGCCGCGTTGTCGCGGACGATCAGCCGCCCGTCTAAAATATCTACGATAAAGCCGCCGTTTCCCGCGCCGTCGCCAAAGGTATTGTCGATCGCCGTTTGCAAATCCGCGATCGTAGAGTTTTGCGTAAGCGTTACGCTAGCCGCCGCGCCGTTCATATTTGTCCCGCTTAAAACGAGATTTCCCGTAAAGTTAAAGCCGAACGCGTCGCTTAAGGGCTTATCGAGGCGAGTTTCTTTAAGCGTCCAGCCCTGTTCGCCCTTTGCGCCCGTATAGGTTTGCAAAGCGGTTTTGTCGGAAACGAGGTTAGTCGAATCAAAGCGATCGGTATTAGCGTCGAAAAGCGATATTTGCATTTTGCTTTCGCTTGTCGTATTGTCTTTGACTACGAGCCGCCCAAGCGAATCCATCGTAACGCCTACGCTCTTTTGCGCCGTTTCCAGCGCGGCGTTATAGGATTCAAACGATCCGTCGGCGGGAGTTTGTCCGCTAAGGACGATATTCATCACGTTCATCAGCTGTTGATAGGTCGCGCCTTTATGGGTTTCATTCCTTGTTTCCAGCCCGTCGTTATAGGGAACTAGCGCTTGGGATTGGTAGCCGCTTGCCGTCGTCAAAGCGCCGTTGGGATCGTATAGATCGTAGATCGCGCCCGCCGCGGGCTCGATAATCTGATAAGTCGAAAGCCGCCCGTTCGCGTCGGGAACGTCGCGAAGCGTAATCTCTACTAGCTTTCGCTCGCCGTTAATATCGTTGATCTCCAGATGAAGCCGCTGTTCGTCCAACGCTTCGCTTCCGCTCGTTTCTTTTAGTTGCGAGGAGGGCGTCGCGTAGGAGCTATCGGCGCGAACCGTCTGCGAAATCGTAGAGGTTAGAACCGCGCCGCTTTTTTCAAACCGCGCCCGATCGTAAGCCAAAGCGTCGGGAGCGCTAAAAGCCAAAACCTTTTCGCCGCTTAGATTTTGCGCCTCGATCGTTATCGCGTTTAATTTGGAAGAAACGAAAAGCTCCGGTGGCGTATCGGGGCTTGAAGCGACGTTATCGAAGATCGCCAGCAAACCGTTTTGTATATCGACGTCGAAACTGCCGCCCAGATCGGTTTCCAGCGCGGCTTTGATTTCGCTCGTCAATTCGCCGATCGTCGTCAGATTATTAACGGAAAAGCTACGAACCGAACCGTTGATCGAAAAGCTAACCTGATCGACGTTCGCGCCCATAACGCTTTGAACGGTATCGAACTTTGTGGCGATCGCCTCGCTATCCTGCTTACGCAGAACGCTATCGAATTTAAAGAGCCGCTGATCGTACGGATCTTGCGCGGAAGCGATCTTATCCTGCGTTTTCGCGTAGGCGTAGCCGCTTTTGATAAAGGAATAAACATGCGCGTTTTCAATTTCGCCTAACTCGCTAACGTCGTCTACTTTAACGTCGCTTGCCGCAAGGTGCAGATCGCTTAGCATACGCCCGCTTTTAATATCCGTAATTTCGATATGTCCCAAAGAGTTGATAGTTACATCGACGGCTTTATAGATATTGGTGTTGCCCATTTCGCGACCGATCCGATCTAGCAGATCCTGAACGCTCGCGCCGTTTGTCATTTCGATACGCGACTTGAAGCTCTCCCCGTCGGGCTTCGTTCCGCGCAGATAAAAGTAGGTCGGTTTGCTATCGTCGCTCTGCCCGATCAGATCGCGGATCGTATCGCTCGTGGTTATCGGAACTGGCGTATCCAGTCCCATCGGATCGTCTTTACTTAAAACGCTATGGTGCAAAAGCGTTTGATTATAGAGCTGTATATTGGTCGTCAAGCGTTTTGAATAGTCGCTATCTACGCCCTGCATAAGCGTCCAGCCGTCGATGTTGTAAGCGATCTCCACGCGATCGCCCGCTTGAGCCTTTACCTCCTGATCGTTTCCCTGATAGATTCCGCTTTCGCTGAAAGGCTTTTGTTTCATATTTGTTCCGGAGAATAAAAAAGTTCCGTTAATCGAGGTGTTCGCCGTATCGCGGATATTAAACATCAGCGCCTCTAAATCGCTTGCTAGCGCCGCGTAGCTTGTGGCGGAATGCACGTCGTTTGCCGCCTGAACTAGCTTGACCTTGAAGGACTCTAGCGTCTTTTTCATAGAGGCGATCGCTACGTCGGTATTGTCCGAAAAGGTCTTTGCCTTTTGAACGTTGTCCGAAACCTGATTCAGCGTCGCTTTTTCATTGATAAGCCGCAAAACGTCTTGATAGATCGTCGTCTCTTCGTAGCCGAAATTGATCTTTAGCCCCGTACTAAATTGGTTATTGACCTTGATAAGAGAGCTTAAGGTTTTTTGCTGGTTAAATAGGTAGTTGTTGTAGATTGACGTCGTGCTAACGCGCATTAGAAACTCCTTTTTGAGCATATAGAAAGCAATTTTAATTCCTTTGCGAGATCGGCAAAAAACGACGGCGCTTTAATTAGGAGCTTATTATGGTATAGTTGCGCTATTTTGTTACAAGAGGAGTTTTTCGATGCTCAGACATATTGGAGTCGCGTTTGCTTTGGCGGCATACGCTTTCGCGGCAAGCGGCGGGTTTCTCGCGCCCGCTCCAGTAAAAACCAACGGTATAGACGGCGCGTTTATAAACGGCAAACACGGCGGCGCTTTAAGCGCGTTAGGGCAGATTAGCGCCGAAGACGATTCGTTTCTTTACGGATACGCCGATCTGTTCTTTACTACGGCAAGCTATTTGGGCTTTCGCGGCGATATCGGTCTAAGCGGCGTCGGGCTGTGGTGGAAAGACGACGACGCGTTTTTTTCCAAAGACAATGCGGCTATGCACACGGCAAATCTTGGATTTTTCGCCGATCAGTTTTCGGTGGCGTTTGGGCGCGGCAAGCTTGATTTGGTCTTAGCGCGCAACTATTACCAAGGCGCGGTAGCCGAGCTAAGGCCAAACGATCAGATTAGCGTTCGCGGGGCGTACCTTAGATCGAAGGCGCTTACCGATTACGACGCAGGCGCAATCTTTAGCGATTTTAAAAAGTTCAACGACGACGGCGCGATCGCGATTGACGTCGGTTTCAAAGCGGGCGATCTATACGCCAACCCCTATTTTTACCACGCTTTTGATATAGCGACGTGGTTTGGGGGCAAGGTCGTTTTTGATCGGCTAAAAAACGATAGCGGTTTTGCTTTGACGGGGCATTTAGCGGCAAGCGCCGAAGACGACGAGTCGAACGCCGAAGACGGCTTTTTCTTGGAGTTGCAGGGCGATTTCAAACTTAATAGCAACTTAGGTTTCTTTGGCGGTTTTGCTCTTGCGGGATTGGACGGGCTTGGTTCGATTCGCGCTTTGGGCGAAAGTTATCACGCAACGGGCGCTAAAGGCGTAGCAAATACGATCAATCCCTTTTGGGACGCGGGTTGCCAAATGTTCGCGCTTGAAGCGAAAACGCTCTATGCGGGCGTAGAGTTTGCGCAGGATAGATTATGGGCGGGCGCGATGTTAGGCATTACCAGCGCGAAAGACGACGACTATTACGAGATTGATATTCGCGGCGAATACGCGATCACGAAATCGTTTATCGCGGAGGCGGCGTTTGTTACGGGCGATTTTGGAGACGATCGCGGTAACCCCGTTCTGGACAGCCAAACGCAGATTAAATTCGGCGTTCGCTATCTTTTCTAAGGTTTTTTATCGTCCCCTTGTTAATCGCAAACAATGGGCGGCAAAGCAAAGCCGATAAACTACGCAAACGTTTTGCGCGGTTAATCGGCGACGGCGTATAGGTCGTTTTCTTCCGATATGGCAAACTCGATAAAGGTTATTAGTTCGGATAGGGGGATTGCGGGCGTATTTTTTTCTCGTTTTAGTTTTATTAACTCCTTTTTGAAGCGGTTTAGCTCGCCAAAATAAATAATCGTATCCTTGCAATAATCCTCTAGCCTATATAAGATCGGAAAATCTTTTTTCGGATTTGCCATAGAAAATAGCGCGTCGTACATTTTTATATCGATCGGAAAATAATTTTCGGAGCAGGGTGCTTTTTTATCGCTTTTCCTAGCAATTAAATCTAAAGCCATTTTATCCTCTTTTATAGCGCCGCGATCGCTTTGGCTAAAACGATCGTAACGATTAACGCCAAAAGCGTGATTATACGATAGATCAAACGCGCTTTTTTATTAAATCTCGCGTTAAAAAACGGGCATAGGAAAAACAGCGCGATCGTCAATAAACCAAACGCGGCTTTTGCGTAGTAAATAGCGGCGTTTTGAAGCATAGCGCCGCCGCTAACGATTAAGACAAACGCGGCGATCGCCGTCGGAACGATCGCTTTTTTATAGAGCGGCTTTAACGTTTCCTGATCAAAAGAACGGCGCAAAACCAGACGATCGATCAGAATAAAACCGCCCAAAACAAAAGCGGCGAAAAGATGAGCGATCAGCATATATCAAACCTTAGAAAATCGCCGTTTTCTTTAAGCCATTTTTCCGCTTCCAAAAAATCGGGCGCGATCGACGCGACGCAATTCCAAAAATCTCGCTTATGATTCATATAATTTAGATGCGCGATCTCGTGCGCGGCTATATATTTTGCGACAAAAAGCGGCGACTTTACAATCCGCCAATTAAAACTTAGCGTTTTTTTAACCGAACAGCTTCCGTAGCGGCTTATCTGATCGGCGATTCTGATCTTATTAAAACAAACGTCCAAAACGGCGGCGAGGCGATCGCACTCTTTACTGAAAAACGTTAAAGCCTCCTTGCGATAAAAGCCGTTTAGATCGCCGCTTGGAGGCGCAATCCACTCGCCTAAAAGAGGGATCAGCCCTTCGCGATCTTTGTAGAGCTTTCGCGCTTTTTCAATCGCGTTCAAACGCCGCGCCGCGTGCTTGGCGATCCAATTTTTATGCTTTTTTAGCGCGTCGTCGATCGTCTTTTGCGAGGTTGAAAGCGAAGCGGTAAAAACCGCTCTTCCGTCGCGATCGACGCTTAAACGCCAACGCTTAACGCCGCGCTTGCGGACGATTAAAACCTCTTGTTCCATTCGATACTTTATCGTTTTGTTGGTAAAAATCACGTTATGAATACGGAAGAACTACAAGGGCTGTTGAACCAAGAGTCAATAAACGGCGACGAGCTTGAACGGCTACTATCGGCGCGATCGAGTGGCGAGGTCGATTTTAAGCTCGTCGATACGCGGGAAAAATACGAGTCGATGAGCAAATCGATCGCGGGGACGGACGCGCTTTTGCCCACAAGCTCTTTTTACCCCAAAGTTAAAACGCTTAAAGACAAGGAGCAAATCTATATTTTGTATTGCTCCGGCGGCGATCGAAGCGCGCTTCACCGCAAAAATATGCGCGCTTTGGGGTATAAAAAGGTCGTCGATCTGCAAGACGGGATCGACGCTTACGGCGGCGCGACGATCAAAAGCGGCTAGGCGGCGCGGTTGAACGATTTGCGAACGCGCCTAGATCTGGCGTTAGCGCGGCGCGAAAATATCAGCCGTAACAAAGCCGCGGAAATGATAGAAAGCGGCGTCGTTCGCGTAAGCGGCGTTTTACGAAACAAGCCGTCGTTTATAACGAGCGAAACGGACGCGATCACAACCGAACGCGCCGATCGGTTTGCGAGCCGATCGGCGTATAAACTGCTGGGGTTTTTGGAGGCGATCGCGCTTGACGTTAGCGGTTTAGACTGCCTCGACGTAGGCGCGAGCGCGGGCGGTTGGACGCAGGTTTTGCTTGAACGCGGCGCGGCGCAAGTAACCGCGATCGACGTCGGCGAAAATCAGCTAAACCCTATTTTGCGCGCCGATACGCGGGTAAGATCGATGGAAAAAACCGATATCCGCCTATTTGCCGCCCCGCCGTTTGATCTTGTCGTTTGCGACGCTTCGTTTATCTCGCTGGAAAAAATCGTTGGCGTGATCGACGCGCTTGCAAAGGATAAAATTATCGCGTTGTTCAAGCCGCAATTTGAAGTAGGACGCGCCGCAAAACGCGACAAAAACGACGTTGTAGTCGATCAAAAGGCGATCGAAAAAGCCGCTTTGCGCTTTGAAAACGCCGCGAGCGCGTTAGGTTGGATTTTACAGGCTAAACTTCCGTCTGCGATCAAAGGGAAAAAGGGAAATCTTGAATATCTGTTCTATTATCGAAAAATCGTCCGTTAAAGCGTTTGCTCTAGGCGGTTTCGACGGGCTTCATATAGCGCACCGCGCCATTATCAATCGGCTCGGCGAAGGCGGCGCTATGCTTGCGATCGAACATAATCGCGTCTGTTTAACGCCCGGTTGCGTCAGAGAACGTTTCTGTTCCGTTCCCGTCGTTATCTTGCCTTTGGAGCAGGTCAGAGAGCTTACGCCGCGCGAGTTCATCGCGCTTTTGCAAAGCGAGTTTGTTAATCTCAAACGCCTTGTGGTCGGCTATGATTTTCGTTTCGGCAAAGATCGCGCCGCAGGAGGCGAGGAGCTTAAAAAAATCTTTAGCGGCGAAACAATTATCGTCCCTGAAATAACTTTCGGCGGATCGGCGGTGCATGCGGCGCGAATACGATCGCTTTTGCTGGACGGCAACGTTCGCGGCGCGGCGCGGCTATTAAACCGCCCGCACCTTGTCGAGGGCGAAATTGTTCGCGGGCAGGGTTTGGGATCGGAGCGTTTATACCCTACGATCAATCTATCAACGCGGCTTTTTTTAGCGCCGCAGGACGGAGTTTATGCGAGCTGGACGGAGATTAACGAAAAATGTTATCGTTCGGTCGCTTTTGTGGGTAGAAGACTCAGCGCCGACGGAGCGTTTTCTATAGAAACGCATATTATCGAGAAAAACGCGAATAGCGACGAATTTGCAAACGCCGATCGCGCCGCGATTTTCTTTATCGATCGTATTCGCGGAAATAGGCGTTTCGACGATTTAGAAGCGCTAAAAGAGCAGATCAAAAAAGATATTTACGCCGCAACGGATATTTTGGCGCAAGAGGAGTTAAAATGCAAAGATTTATAGAACGGTTAAAAGAGCTAGGCGAATTGCGCGTGATAGACGAGGCGACAGACGTTTATTTAGAGATAGCGCATATCGCTTACGCGGAGATTAAAAAAGAAAACGGCGGGCAGGCGCTATTATTTACAAAACCTACGCGCGGCGATCGCCTCTATAAAACGCCGGTTTTGGCAAATCTTTACGGATCGCAAAAGAGGGTAAAAGCGATTTTCGGGCGCGACGTGGAAGAGGTAGCTTCGCGGGTTTCAAAACTACTCGCGGGCGATCACCCTACAACCTTTCGCGGCAAGCTTGCAAAAGCTTTAGAGTTATTCAAACTTCGCAAATGTTTTCCCGCTAGATCAAATAGGCGCGGTAAGAGTCAAGAGATAGTTAAATTAAACGAGCAGGGCAAACTTAGCGATCTGCCTATATTAACCACTTGGAAAGGCGACGGCGGGGCGTTTATTACAATGGGGCAGGTTTATACGCGATCGCTTGACGGAAAAGCGCATAATCTCGGTATGTATCGCCTTCAGGTTTTTGACGATCAAACTCTTGGGCTTCATTGGCAGATTCACAAAGATTCCAGCCATTTTTTTAACGAATACGAAGCGGCGGGCGTTCCTATGCCAGTTAGCGTCGTTATCGGCGGCGATCCGCTTTATACTTGGTGCGCTACCGCGCCGCTTCCGCGAGGGATTTTTGAACTTTTATTATACGGATTTATACGAGGAAAAAAAGCGAAATTGGTTAAATGTTTGACGAATAATCTATATGTGCCTAGCGACGCGGATTTTGTGATCGAAGGTTTTGTAGAAAACCCTAAAGAGAGAATGATTGAAGGAGAGTTTGGCGATCATACGGGTTACTATACGTTAAAAGAGCCGTATCCCTTTATGCGTATCAAAGCTATTACCAGCAAACGCGATCCTATTTTTTTGGCTACGGTCGTTGGAAAACCGCCGATAGAGGACAAATATATGGGCTATCCGACGGAGCGTATTTTTCTGCCGCTTTTTAAGACGAGCTGTCCGGAGCTAATTGATTATAAAATGCCTGAAAACGGCGTTTTTCACAACTTAATTTTGGCGAAACTGCGCGTAAGTTACGCGGGACACGCGCTTCAGGCGATGCACGCCTTTTGGGGCGTAGGTCAGATGAGTTTTGTAAAGCACGCGATCTTTGTCGGAATCGACGCGCCCGATCTTGGCGATTATTCGGCTTTGTTAAAACATTGTTTGGATCGTTTTTCACCCGATCGCCTCTTAATCTCTCAAGGCGTTTTGGACGCTTTGGATCATAGCTCTCCGCAGGCGCTTCTCGGCGGTAAATTGGGCGCGGATTTTACGGGCGAAAAGCTAGAAAAGACTATCGATATTTTAAGCGATCAAGAGCTGTTCAAAAAAGTTAAAGCGGCGCTTCCCGAAGCGCTCGCGCTTAAGCAATACGGGATTGATAGCGCAAACCCTATCGTTTTATTACAGATTCGCAAAACCCGCCCCGCTAAAGAGTTGGCGATCGCGCTAAAGCCGCTAAAAAAATATCTATCTATTGTCGCGGTTTTAGACGAAAAAAATAACGACGTAGAAAACGCCTATATGTCCGTTTGGCGCATTAGCAATAATATCGACGTCGCGCGCGATCTGATTATCGACGATTTAGTTTTTTTAGACGCGACGAGCAAAAGCGAATTGGACGGCTTTACGCGGGAGTGGCCAAAAGACGTCGATTGCGATCGAGAAACGATCGAAAAGTTGCGCAAAAAAGGCTTATGGAGTTATAATCGAGAGTTTGAAAGGAGATTTCAACTATGAGAGCGCATATAATTCAACATATATGGTTTGAAGACAGCGGAACGATCGGCGAGATTTTACGCGATCGGGGTTATGAAATTAGCGTTACAATATTTGATAAAAATGAAACGCTTCCGCCGCTTGAAAATATTGACGTTCTCGTTATTATGGGCGGCTTTATGAGCGCGAACGACGAGGATAAATACTCTTGGATAAAAGGTGAAAAAGCTTTTATTAAAAACGCGATCGATTCCGGCGTAAAAACGTTAGGCGTTTGTTTAGGCGCGCAGTTAATCGCTTCGGCGCTTGGCGCAAAGGTCTATAAGAATAAACAAAAGGAGATCGGCTGGCATAAAATCGTCGCTAAAGATCAATCGTTTTTGCCTAAAGAAGCGCTTGTTTTTCAGTGGCATGGCGAAACCTTTGATCTGCCGATCGGCGCTAAACTTTTAGCCTCTAGCGAAGTCTGCGAAAATCAAGCGTTTTCCTTTGGCAAAAACGCGATCGCTTTACAGTTTCATCTTGAAACTACGCCGCGATCGGCTAAGCTACTCTGCGAAAACTGCCGCGACGAGCTTATTAACGCGTCCTATGTTCAAAGCGAAGAGCAAATATTAAACGTTCCAGCAGAAAACTACGCGGCGATTAAAGCGATTATGCGCGATCTGTTAGATCGTCTGCTTGGAGTTTAAGCGACGTATTATTCAAAGATGATCGTTTTGTTTTTGTAGATAAAAACGCGATCGTCGCAAACGAGCCTTAACGCTCGCGCCAAAGTTTGTTTTTCCACGTCTTTTCCAAACAGCGCCATATCCTCCGCGCTATAGGTGTGATTAACGTTAAGAACGCCCTGCGCAATAATGGGACCTTCGTCGAGGTTATTATTGACAAAGTGCGCCGTCGCGCCGATGATTTTCACGCCGCGATCGTAGGCTTGTTTGTATGGACTAGCGCCAATAAAAGCGGGTAAGAACGAATGGTGAATGTTGATAATTTTATTATTATATTTTTCCACAAAATCAGGCGTTAAAATACGCATATATTTTGCCAGAACGACATAATCGCAATCGTATTGCGCAAGCGTTTTAAGAAGCTCTGCTTCGTGCGCTTCTCTCGTAAGATTTTGATGAGAGATATAGCGATAAGTTACTCCAAAACTTTCGGCTAAAACTCTTAGATCGTCGTAGTTGCTGACGATCGCCTGAATATCGATATCCAACTCGTTATATTTACAGCGTAGCAGCAGATCGCCTAAACAGTGGCGCTCTTTTGTAGCCATAATCACTACGCGCTTTTTTCGCTTTGGGATTAGTTTAACGCTATGATCGGCGCTAAAGAGAGCCGATAGATCGTCAAATAACGATTGGACGGGCGCTCCGCTAAGATCGGTGCGCATAAAAAAGCGGTTGTATTGTTTTTCTACAAACTCGTTATTTTGTTCGATATTAAGATTATGTTTTAAGATCGCGCCCGTGATCTGGTGGATCAGCCCCTTTTTATCTTCCGTTTCGATTAGCAGTCGGTGACGATCGCTCATATTCCCTCTTTCTTAACTATTTCGATCGAATCTAGCCATATTGAAAAATCCGAAAGATCGGCGTTTTCCGCGACGAATTGAAGAAGGTCGATCGCCTCCCACGAAAAAAGTCCTTCCGGATTATGCCAGGAACTATCCCAAGCGCCGTGTTCGGTCATCTCTTTTAATGGTATCGTTATCGTATGCCACTCTGCGTCTGCGGGTAGTATATTTTGCTTGATCTTATATCGCATTCTCCAAGGAAGCTCGCTATCGCTTTGCCGATCGACAAATCTAACGTCAAAATCGATCGGTGTTTGCGCGTTTTCATTAGTGGCTTTAGCCTTAAATCGCAATGCGTAATTATTCTCTTTTAGATACTTCCAATCAACGGCGCGGGTAAATTGAAAGGTATAGGAGTCGTATTGCGCGGGAGAGCCCCAAAAAATAGCGTATTTGCCTTCGTATGAGTTAGCGTCAAAAAGATCGTGCCGCGCGCCTTTCATTACGGAATGGGTTGGCAGAATACCTTTGCCGAAATAATCGCCGTATATCATAAAGCTATCTTTAATTGTTTCGGAAGTTTTTTGCGTCGGAGGGGTAAATCCTAGCGCTCTAACAATATCGGTATCCAGATCGGAATAAATATCGCCGCCTTGCGGGGTTTTATAAATACCAAAAGCTCCGGAATAATCCCACTGCGTCCAAGGAATATCGCGATCGTTCAGTAGCTTAACAACCGTTTCATACCATCTTAAACGATCCTCGCGCAAGGCGTTTGGCATATTTACTCCAAACTCTCCGCAAAAAATCCTCGCGTTGCGATCTTTTGAAAACTTGACGGCTTTATCTAAAGCGCTTGCAAGCGCTTCTTGCGTAGCTTCTAAATGGTATCTGTTTATCTGATCTATTCGCCACGCTTCTAATTCGCTAGGTATTTGCGGCATTTCGTGAGCGTCATACGGAAAAGGAACGCCTTTAAGGTTGGTAAGAGGCAATTCTCCCCAAGTCGTCCCTTGATGGGTAAATATATGCGGATTGTAGAAGTGAAAGGTATAGATAAGATTATAATCGTCAAACTCCGGAAGTTCGATAAGAGAATCTATATTATTCCAATAGTAGCCGCCGACTATGATCGAATGGGTTTGATCTTTTGCGCGGATAGTTTTTATAACCTCTTGCTGAATATCCGACCAACGAGAAGCGCTCATAGTTTCCGCGCCGACGTCGTATGGTTCGTTAAGTATTTCGTAGAGAACAAACTCGCTTCTGTCTTTGAAATGATCGGCGACTTCAGCCCAAAGAGGAACAAGCGTTTTATTGATATCCGACGGAGTAGGATTATTACCGCGCGACGAGTGGTTATCGATAATAATGTATATCTTATAGTATTCCGCCCAATCCACAACCTGATCGAGCAGATCAAAAAACAGTTTATCGACCTTATAACTAGCGTTTGCTTCCATAGTATGAAATACGATCGGCAGTCTGATTATGTTTACGCCAAGTTTTTTTAACTCCCCAAAATCCTCTTTTACGTATTTGCCGAAGTTCGCCGAATGAATGGAATCGCTAACTTGAAACCATCCGGTAAGGTTAGCGCCTTTTGAAAAACTATAGCTTTCTTGATCGCGTTCGTTATATCCGCTAGTTTTGTTGCCGCCGCACGCCAAAACGACAAATAGCGCAACCAGACCTATTGCTAATAATCTAAAGGTTCTCATAAGACGACCCCAACGCCAAAAACTTTAACAAACGCTTCGCTTTTTAGTTTCTATTTTTTCGCTAAATTGCGCCGCCGTTGCAAAGCCCTCTCGCGATGCTCTTCCTTCTTTTTCTGATACCCTTCGATTTGGCACTTTTCCGAGCAATATTTTTTTGCTCGCAATCTTGGAACCTCGTTGCCGCAAATAGGACAAACGCGCGGCGGAAGCCCCATACTCTTAGCGTGGTAGATCGCCGACGACGGAGTGCAGCCGTGTTTTTTGGCAAAAGCTCTAGCGCTTATCTCAAGCATATCGCCCCGTCGCTCTTCCCACCAAGATTCAGGGCGTTGCTTGCCCCATTTTTGGCGCGCGATTCCCCGCTCGTCTTTGACCTTACGGATATGGTGGCGCGTCGTGTTTTTACTGATGCGATACTTAGCGCTGAAATCTTTAGTCGGCGTCGATAAAAGCTCGTCGGCGCGTTCCTTCCACCAAGAGGCGTCTCTTTCTTGTTCCATTGTTTTGTCCTTTAACCGAAAATATACATTGGTTATTATAGATCAACTTTCTAATTCGTTGTGGCGCGCCCGGCAGGACTCGAACCTGCGACCTACGGAACCGGAATCCGTCGCTCTATCCAACTAAACTACGGACGCGCAAAAAAGCGTAATTGTAGCGTTTCTACGCTATTGCGTCGGCAAAATCAGACGTCAAAAAGCGCTTTAACGGACGCGCAAAGAAGGTCAGGGTAAAATAAACGTTTTGTCTGGAGGATTGATGGATTTTTCGCCGATAAGCTTCGCTCAACAAGCGATCTTGGACGACGCGCTAAAAATAAGCGCGTCGCGATGCGCCGACGCGACCTTTGTTAATCTATGGCTTTGGCGTTTCGAGCGAAAAATAGAGCTTGCGATCCAAAGCGGCTTTGTATTTATCAAGCAAACCTACGAGGGTCAACCGCCATATTTTCTCTTTCCGATCGGGCGCGGCGATCCAGAAACCGCCATCGACGCGCTGAGAAAACATTGCGCCGATCGCGGTTTTGCTTTGAGCTTCCGCGCTTTGACGATCGAACAAAAAACCGCCCTTGAAAGTGCCTGTCCAGATCTATTCGATTTTACGCTAAATCGCGATCACAGCGATTATCTCTATGATTGCGCGGCGCTAATTGCCCTAAACGGGCGCGATTATCACTCCAAAAAAAACTTTATCAACCGCTTTGCGACCTTTTACGGTATTCATTACGAGCGTCTAAACGATCAAAATCTCGGCGAAACGATCGCCTTTATAAACGCTTGGTTTGATCGCGCTCCATATCCCGCAGAATCCGAAAAAAAAGGGATTGTCTCCCTTTTGAACGAATATCGCCGCTTTCGCTGTTCTTATGGAATCCTACGCGCCGAAGGGTGGATCGTGGCTTTTACGATCGGCGAATCTCTTAGCGACGATATAGCGGTGATTCACGTTGAAAAAGCCGACGGCGCGAACTATCAGGGCAGTTATCAGACGATCAATCAGGCTCATCTCCAAGCGGAATACTTCGATAAAAAGTTTATAAACCGCGAGGAGGATTTGGGTATCGAAGGTTTGCGAAAAGCCAAACTCTCTTACAGACCGATCGCGCTTATCGATAAGTTCGACGCTACGATAAAGGATCAAAAATGACGAGAAAAGCGGTCGCTTTTACCGGCCCTTCAAATAGCGGCAAGACGACGTTAATCGTCAAGTTAGCCGAGCTGCTACTACCGCAAAAAAAAGTCGCGATCGTCAAAAACGATCCGAAGGACAAGGCGCGTTTTGACGTAGAAGGCAAAGATAGCGATCGTTTTTTCAAAACGGGCGCGGAGGTCGCGGTAGTCAGCCCGACGAGAACGACGCTTTTTTCGCGTAAGGCGGGCGTGATCGAGGAGATCGTAAGGCTATTTGGAGATTTTGACTATCTTTTTGTCGAAGGATTAAAAACTCTGCCATTGCCGCGCATAGCGGTTTTCAGAAACGCGATCGACGAAAGCTATTTCGATTACGCGCAGGCGATTGCGATCGACGCGACGATCGATCCAAAAAAGTGTAAAATACCCGACGGAATTGACATACTCAATCTAAACGATCCTCGTTTTGTTTTAGAGTGGATCAAGCGTCGAGCTAAGGAGGTTCAATGAAAGAGGTTTTTGAAGGAATCGCAAAGGCGGCGGCGCGGATTGCGGAGGCTTTGGAGCATGACGACACGGGTTACTCGGACAATAAAAACTCTACGGGCGACGTTCAACTTAAACTCGATATTAGAAGCGACTATATCGTGGAGGAGGAGTTAAGCCGTATTCCCACCGTCCGCGCCCTTGCGAGCGAAGAAAAAGAGCAGATAGAGCCGATTAGAACGGGCGGGCAGTATCTTGTGGGCTACGATCCGCTTGACGGAAGTTCGCTCGCGGACGTCGATCTATCCGTAGGGTCGATCTTTGGCGTGTATGAAAATAGTTTTTTGGGCGCGAATCTTATGGCGGCGGCGTATGTGGTCTATGGTCCTCGCGTGGAGATGGTTACGGCGTATAAGCAAAACGTCGAGTTGTGGCGGCAGGATCGCGGCGAGTTTAAGTTCGTTCAGATTTTGCGGCTTAGAGATAGCGGCAAACTTGTCGCGCCGGGCGGCACGCAGCAATATTGGTATCCGCACCACAAAGAGCTGATCGACTCTATGTTTGCCGAAGGTTATCGGCTTCGCTACTCTGGCGGTATGGTTCCCGATCTACATCAGATTTTAATCAAAGGCGGAGGTCTATTTAGCTACCCCGGAACGACCGATAAGGCAAAGGGTAAAATCCGATTGGTGTTTGAATCGATGCCTTTTGCGAAGGTTTTTGAGATGGCGGGCGGACTTGCGCTAAACGATCGCGGCGAACGGCTTTTGGTAAGCGAACCAAAAGGACATCACGACACGTCGCCCTGTTTTTTTGGCTCTAAAACGGAGATCGAGCGAGCAATGAGGGCGTATGGAAACGTTTAACCCGCCGGAAATCGGTCTGGACAGTTTCGAGCAAAAGCGCGAAGAGAGCCGTGCCGTTTTAGCGCAATGCCAGCGCGAGCGCAAACTAACGGGCTGCTACGATTGCGACAAGGTATTCGAGTGCCAAACGCGATCGGAATACGTTAATTGCGTCTATCGATCGATGAGCAAAGGCGCGGCGGGCGGCTTTGAGTTTTAACGCGCTCGATTTTTGAACTGTTACCTTTTGCAAATCCGCGTAGCCGCTAGATTTTCGGGCAATTTATACGGGGTTGTTTTACTTGTCGGCAAAGCCGAGCGCCTTTGCGCGTAACGTTCGCGCCATATACGAGTATGTCAAACGCGATTTCATACGGTTTTGTCGCATTTTGAACGCAAAATCGCTTTGAGGGCGCGCTTAGTTAAGCGTTTTGCGTTATGATTACATTTTAGAATATTGATAATCGGTATCTTGAAATCTTAGCTTGAGTAAAATTGGTAACGTTTCGGCTTATCGCGTTGCTAACGCGCCGGCGCGAGGTTTTAAGCCTCGCCCTTTGTTCCTCTCCAAACAATGGGCGAGACCTGAAATCTCTGCGGCGTTTTATAAAAGGTTAATTCATTTTGGCGATCATCGGATTAAAGGCTTTGGAGGCGATCAGAACGCGATCGCCTATCTTGATATTTTCTATTTCGCTTTGCGTCGCGGCGACTTTGACAATATCGCTTCCCGCAAGAACGCTCAATATATAAACAAGCCCCGATTCTTCAATCGCTAAAACTTCGCCGATCAGTCGAAACTTATTACTGATATTTCCCGCCGAAAAAACCTCCGCCGGCGTTCCGCTCTTAACTACTTTTCCGTTTTCGATCACATAGGTTCTGATCGAGAGCTTAAAAACCTCGCTTAGATCGTGGCTTACCAAAAGCGTGGCGGGATTAAGCGTTTTTTGAAGCGTCAAAAGCTCCTCTTGCAACTCCTGTCGCATAGCGTTGTCTAAAGCGCTTAAAGGCTCGTCCAGTAATAAGATTTTTGGTTTCAAAGCTAACGCCCTCGCAAAGGCGACGCGCTGTTTTTGTCCGCCGCTAAGTTGCGCGGGTTTCTGATCTTGCAGGGCGGTTAATTTGCATAACTCAAGCAAGCGATCGGCGTTATATTTTTCGTTTTTAGCAAGCGCAAACTCTATATTTTTTCTAACGCTCATATTGGGAAAAAGCGCGTAATCCTGAAAGACGAAGCCGACGCGCCTTTTTTGCGGTTTTATATCGATCTTTCGCGCTTTATCAAACCATATTTCGCCATTAACTACAATCGATCCGCTATCTGGTTTGGTTAGTCCCGCGATCATTCTAAGAAGCGTAGTTTTACCCGCGCCGCTAGAACCAAAAATGGTAACAAACTCCCCTTCGTTTATCGATCCGTTAAAGGTAAACTCTATATTTCCGTTTGCGGATTTAAGCCGTTTTTTTACGTCGATCTCTATCATAAAGCGTCCGCTCTTGTAAATCTACGATTAAGAATATAAACGCATAAAAGCATTGCGAAAGTAATAAGAAATAGCGTAAAAGCGTATTGATGGGCAAGCGGGTAATTAGGCGCGTTAACTTCGTCGTAGATCGCTATACTAGCGACCTTTGTGGCGCGGGTACTACCGCCTAACATAAGTACGACGCCAAACTCGCCGACGGTATGCGCAAAACTAAGTACCGTTCCTACCAAAAGCGAGCTTTTCATATTGGGAAGCATAATGAAAAAGAGCGTTTTTATCTTACTAATTCCGAGCGTTGCGGCGGCTTCCCGTAAAGAGGAGTTAAGCGAAGAAAAACCGCTTTGAATCGGATGAACCATAAAGGGCAAACTAAACAATACCGAACCTACCACTAAACCTTCAAAAGTAAAAGCTAATTGAATATCAAAAGTCTGTTTCAAAAAAACGCCGATCGGACTGTTGATCGGGCTGAAAGCCATCAAAAGGTAAAAGCCTAAAACGCTTGGCGGTAAAACCAGCGGCATACTCACAATAGCCTCTATGACGACGCGAGAGCGATTTTTGGTATGCGCTACCCAATAAGCTAAAGGAATTGCAATAAAGAACAAAATAAGCGTGGTAATCGCGGCAAGTTTGAATGTTGTGAGCATCGTTATAGTAAAATCGCTCAACCTAAATCCTTTAGCGATATTTCATTTGCTTTAACCAGCCACTCTACGCGATCGCCAACCGTAAGATTTAATCGTTTTGCCGATCGCTCCGTAATAATCGATTTAACGATCTCATCTTTGTTATTAAGCGTTATTTCGCATAAAAGCCCGCCGTAACGCAAAGCGCTAATAGTCGCGCTGTGGCGGTTTCTTAGGCTAATCTCTCCGCTTAGGTTTTTGGCGATCGCGACTTCGGTTTCCTTAAATAGGACTTCGACCTTGCGCCCGATCGCCAAATAAGCGCAACTTTTAGGCGTTTCTACGACAAGCGACGAAAAGCGCATATCGTTCGATACGATCTCGACGATCGACAAAGCGCCGTCGGTTTCTATATGCGATATTTCGCCTAAAAGCGCGTTCATTATTTAATTACGCTTAATCCGTGTTTGTTAAAGATCGTAACCGCCGTATCAGACTTCAAAAACGCGACGAATTTTTTGGCTTCGTCAAGTTTTTTAGTCGATTTCAGAATAACGGTTCCGTAGTAAAGCGGATCGTAAAGTTTTGAATCAACGTATTCAAACTTTCCTTCGCCCGCCGCGATCTTATTCGCCACAACGGAATAACCCGTAATGCCAACTTCCGCGTTGCCGTTTTCAACGTAAGCCGTCGCCTGCGCGATGTCCTCGCCATAAACTAATTTATCTTTGATCTTGTCGTAAACGCCCGCTTTTTCTAGCGCTTGGATTGCCGCCGCGCCCAAAGGAGCGGTTTTAGGGTTTGCTACGGCGATATGCTTAACGTTTTTACCGGTCAAAACGTCAAAACCTTTTTTAAGATCAAGCGACTTGCCCCAAAAAATCAGTTTGTTTTCAACCGTCAGGATCACCGCGCCTTCGGCTTGCCCGTTTTTAACGACCGTTTCGGGAAACTTTGTATCCGCGCTCATAAACACGTCAAACGGCGCGCCCTCGCCGATCTGTTGGGTCAGTTTTCCGCTTGCCGCGAAAACAGTTTCAACTTTGCCGTCTTTATACGCCGCGACCAGCTCGGTCAAAGCGTTTTTGTAGCTTGCCGCCGCCGCTACCGTTATATCCGCAAACAATAACGCCGCGCAAGAAAAAAACGCGACTAACAACCTTTTCATTTCAACTCCTTAATTAAATTGCGGGGCGGATTATACCCGCCGCCGCTCGCCCAAATCTAGGCGCCTATGATGACGTGCGACGCTTTGAACAAAGCCCACGCTTTGTCGCCGCGTTTGAAGTCAAGTTCCTTTTGCGCGTCTTCGGTGATAACCGCCGTGAGCGTAGCGCCGCCTTCGATCGAAAGTTTGATCTCGACATTGACCTTGCCTTCTACGATCGCTTCCACCGTCCCCTCGATCGCGTTTCTAACGCTGATCAACTTGGGCTTACTCCGCGCAAGAATAACCCAGCTAGATTTAACGAGCGCATAAGCCTCGTCGCCTTCTTTAAGCCCCATATCCTCCACGCCGTCGTTGGTAATGGTGGCGATAATCGTCGTTTTGCCGCGAACAAGCAGTTTGATCTCGGAATTAACCGCGCCCTTTATGATCTCGACGACCTTGCCGACAAGCTGATTTCTCGCGCTTGTTTTCATTGTAATCCTTTGCGCCGTCCGCAATAAAGAGGACGGATCTCCGCTACGCGAAAACAGATCGATTAACGCCGAATGTTTTGCGTGAAGCAGATCAAAGAGCGCTATAAGCGATTCGCCCGCTTCCGTTAGTTTGGTTCCGCCGCCGCCCTTGCCGCCGCTAACGCGCTCTACGAGCGGCTGAGGGGATAGGTTGTTCATTGAATCTACCAAATCCCAAGCGGTTTTATAGCCGATCTTGATCGCTTTCGCCGCTCGATTGATCGAGCCAAGCGAAGAGATCGCCTTCAAAAGCGCCACGCGGCTTTCGCCTAAAAACTGCGCTTTGTCCTGATTTAGCCAAACCTCTCCGCCAACCGTCATCTTTATTGCCTTACCGCTTTCGTTTTAGCGAAAGGGAGCGTTATATTAGCAAAGATACGGTAGCGCGTCAATACGATTGCCTCAAAGCGATGACTATTTTTTAAGCGCCCAAAACAAAGCGAAAACCGCAAACGACTACTCGCTTAAACGTTTCGCATTGACCTCGCTAGGCAACTTTTTGGGAGCGGGATCGATAAACCACTCCTCGCCGTTATTCAGCGTTATTTTGCCGCCAAACTTCTCCTCGTTATCGAACTCGATCGCCTTGATCGTCTCTTCCATATCCTTTTTAGCGACGTAGAAATAGATCGTTTCGCCCTTTTGCCTTAACATCACCTTTGCCATTTAGCCTCCTTGCAAATTGAAAAGCGCATTGTAACTTTTTGCGGCGCACCTTTCTGCCTCTAAAACAAGCAGATTTTCCAAAACGTGCGCCGCGTTTGTAGAGCTAAAGAGCGCCGATTTCACTCCGATCGCGCTTCTGGCAAACTGCAAAGCGTATTGAGTCGCGTTTGAAAAACCGCCCCCTAAAAGCGCCGCGGCTTTGGGCGAAAACGGGCGTTTGAAAAGCGCCATTCTTAATAGCGACGAGCTTGCGATAGCGTTAATTTTTAAGCGCTCCGCCGCTTGAAAAAGCGTGTAATATAACCCGTCGTCCAAAGGCTGATTCGTATAGTTATATGCGTGCGGTTTTGCGAGATTAAAAGGCGATTGAATAAATCTGAAACGGTGGTTTTCTCCGCCGATCTTTTGCGCTATTTTTACCAGATCGTTTAATCGGATATATTCGGCGTGATCCTCCTCCCATAAAAAGGCGTTCCAGCTTGCGATTCCATAAAAACCTATTTTATGTGCCGCGCATAGCGATTCAAATAACTCAAACGCCGCTTCTATGCGTTTTAACAGCGTTTTATAATCGATATAACCAAGCTGGATTTCAGGATTATGCAAATAAAAGCAGTCGATCGATTCTAATCCAAGATTTTCTAGCGACCACTCTAAACTTTGCGTTAAAAACTTAGGCGTTAGGCAGTGCTGATCGGCGATTATATCCTCTTTTTCGGCTAGCTCTTTTTTGATTATTTCGTCGTCGATCCACTCGTAAGGATTTTGCGGAAACGGATAATCGAGCGGCAAAAAACCCGCTTTGCTTGCCACAAATAGTTCGTCGCGTTTTACGACGCCGTTTGCGATCGCCTTTTTGATCGCCTTGCCTATCTCTTTCTCGCTCTGTCTAAAGCGGTAGTTAATAGCCGTATCGATATGATTTATCCCGTTTGCGATCGCGGCGTAAATCGCTTCCTCGTAGCTAACTTTATACGCCTCCTCCCAATATGGCTCCGGCATATAACTGCCGATTCCAAGCGAGCTAATCGCAAGATTTTCCGCGATCGAATACGCGTCTTTATGTTTGCTATATTTTAAAGCGTATCGTTTTGTTCCTTCGATCGACGCTAACATTGCTATCCTTATATTATATTCGCCGCTTCGGTAATACGTCTAATATGTTTTTCATAAACGTTTCCTTCTTTCTTAAAGCTCCTTATGGATATAAAAAGGGAGGCGACTAAAAATACGGCTATAAATACAAAACGCGAATCCGATCCCCTTGGAAGTACGTTAAATAATATAGGTAATATAGCTAAGATAGTTATGGCAAAAATCGTTGTCTTCGTATCAAGCGCGTCAAGTAATTCGTTTATAATTTTTACGTCTTCCGCGATCCATTTAGTCTTTAGATTGCGCAGATTATTCAGATATGCCCGTAGTTGTTCCCTATTAACGGTAGCCTGTATCTCTCTTCTTCTCTGCGGGCGTTCTATAAGAGATATAAGCGAAAGAAGTTTTTTATAGTTTCTACGGGCGTAATCATCTTTTAAAAAACGCGAAACGTAAAGGTAGTCGCTAATATCCACAATAAAACTTTTATTTGCGGCGAGGTTTTTAACGCCCTCTTTATTTTTCATAGCCTCTTTGCCATATTTAGCGTAAATAAATAACGAAATTTTATTCTCCGCGCACAGTTTAAATTGTTGATAAAGCTTTTCGCTTGCGGAGGAGCTATGATTTTCTAAAGCGTTTATCAGAAAAAGCGGCTCGAAATAATCCTTAAAAGCCTCTTGAAACTCTTGTTTTGTAATAGTCTTTTCAAGCTCTAGCTTAAAATTCGGCTCTGATAGCCTAAAGAGATCCTTAGCCCAAAAAGCCTTTTTGCCGTTTTTAATCGCATTGTATAGTTTCGCGTCGTTTTCAAGAGCTATCGCTAATGAAAACATTTGCATATTTTTCATATACGGAAGTTTAGTTCCGTAGGCGAAACTGTAGTTATCCAGAGCGCGGGCAAACTCTAGCGTTAGAAAACCCGCTTTCTTGATGGCGTTAAAGGTTTTGCAGGCTTGAAACCAAATAACGCAGTTTTGGATTGTAGGCGGTTTGGACAGAATACTAAGATCATCGGGAAAGTAGCAGTAGTTTCGCTTTTTCGTATAGTTTTGTATGGTCTGTCTAATCTCTTCTTGGGTAAAGAGTTTGCCTGCGGTTTTGAGATCGTAGTAGAGCCTTACGCCTTCGATATAGACGCTTAAAGGGGTATCAACGACTTTATCTCTAATTTCTTTTGGCAGATACTCGGTAAGATCCTCTTTTTTAAGAAGTCTTAATTTCCAATGCCCGCAGTGAAACTTTAAGACGGAGATTATATTTTCATAAAAATCAACGGGTAGCAGATACTCATCTTTATTGGTTAGCAGATCGTAAGCCGATAGTAGTCGCTCGGCGCTCTTTGCGTAATCTTTCTCGTCGCTTACGCCAAGATACTCGGGAGATAATAGGATATTTAATATAAACTCGTCAAGTTTGCCGTTTTTATTATCGCCGGTCAATTCGCCGCTATCTAATAGCGCCCGATCGTCAAACCCGTTAGCGCTATCTCTATCTATTTTCCTTGTCGCTTTTAGAAACGCATTATGGGCGGTTAATAACGTCCCGTCGCAAATAGCCTCTAAAATATCCTTATCGTCGTTTGTTTCCTGTTTGCAAAAGATCGCGACGTTTCTTAAGGTAATCAAACGCCCCATAAAGACAAATTGCGGCTGCTCTGTAAAAGAGTAGAACGCTTCGGCTAAAGCGAGATCGCCGCCAAAGCGTTTGTTATCTAGGTGTTTAGTTACGCACAGGTCTATCTTTTGAGCCTCGTTTAATCGATCTAAGCGGGCTAACCATAGTTTTAGGTATCCTCTCATAAGATGAGTCTTGACGGTTTCCCAAGCCTTTTTGTCGGTAGAGGCAAAGGCTAAAACCTCCCCAATACTCTCGTATTCAACGTCGTTTATCTTGTAGCTTTTAAGGTTTTGCTTTTGCGCCCGCTCTCTATAAACGGGAATATTCCGTTCTCCTTTAAGATAGAGTTTAACCTCGCTATAAGCCCAACGCTTTTTAGGATCGCGGGTTAATAAACCCTCTATTAACGTTCTGTAAGGTTCGTTTATCGTCTTATCAAGCTCTATATCTTTTGTAATAAGGCTATGCATAACGATCGCTTCAGGAATGTTTTCAAATGGGTGTTTGTCGCATAACAGCTCGTATACGATCATTCCTAAAGCCCACCAATCGACCTCTTTTCCGATAATGCCGCTAAAGGATTCCGGAGCGAAATAGATTCTTGTTCCGCTCTTAGTAGTCATCTTTTTTGTCATATCCTCGTCTATGATCGAGGATATGCCAAAGTCGGTTAAAACCAGATCAAGAGGGTCGTCCGAGCGAACCAGAACGTTTGGAGGTTTTAGATCGCGATGGATTATCTGATTATTGTGTAAAAGGTCTAGTATATCGGCGATCTCTTCTATAACGCGAAAGATCTTCGCGTTATCGTTTTTATCGATCTTGAAGCCTTTTAACGATCCCAGTCTTGCATACTCCTGTATCTCATACCAACGCCCGCTCTTTTCGTCCTGATCGATAGCGTCTATGCCTATTAGATGTTCGGGGTATTTACTCGATAGCTCTATTGTTTTATCTGATATTCTTTGGTTTGGCTTGATACCGTAGCGGTAGAGTTTTAAGATGCGCTCTTCGTCGGTATTGCGTTTCTTGATTAAATATACGTCGGCTTCTGCTCCCGCTACCGGTAATTGACTAATGATTTGGTAGTCTAGGAAAGAGGCGAGGGGGGTTAAATCTATTTGCGCTAAACGATCGCTATCGATCGATGTTTGTTCCGAGTTAAAGTCGTTACCGATTGAAGTTTGAGAGAGATCGAGCGTCGTTTCAGATGCGTCTAAGGTTGTTGAGGAATTGATAAGATCGGCGTTTAGGGGCGTTTCTTCGATCGCGTCGTCAATTGTCGTTTTTGGCGCGTATCGATCGTCGTCTAAGGTCGTTTTATCGTTGTTCATATTTTTAGCTCCGCGCCCGATTTTTGTTTCTTAATTTTTTGCTTTGGTTTCAATCGGTATTCCACCGCTTGATTTTCCGGCGTAATTCTGAGCTTTTCAGTTAATACTATTCCGCTATCTTTTAACGTTTCTTTTAAGCGATCAAAATCGCCGCACCACTTTGCCGCTACCTCTTGATCGCGTTGTAGCTGATAGGCGTTTGGCTTTAGCTCTTTTTCGCTACCCACTTCCCTGATCACTCTAAAGGCAAGATCGCCCTCTTTGTTCTGCGCAAATAGTAGCTTATAGCCCTCGTCGTTTAGATCGAAGTAAGCGGCGCTATCCTCGCTTTTTGCGCGATTATAGCCAAGTTTTTCGATCAGATCGCCCGCAAGCGTTATCACGTCTTCATTAAGAACGTTTTGATCGAACGCCGAAATATGCGATAAGCGTTCAAACTGCTTTTTATCAATTATCTTTTGCGTTAAAGCCAAACGAATCTCTTCTTTTATTTTGTCGTTTATCACGCCGGCTGCGAGCAAAGTTTTTAACTCGTCTTTATAAACGTCCGTCCAAGCCCGCGCCTGTCGCAAAGAGCCAAGCTTAACGCGTAGCGAATCCTTAATCAATTTTAGCCTATCGTCCGCTTTAAGCGACTGCGCCTCTTTCGCTAACTCTCTCTCTTTTTTTATCGGCGCGCCAAGCTCCGCCGCGATTATCTCTAATTTGTCGATCGACGAAACGATCAGCGCTTTTAACGATTCTGTCTTAGACGATTTTCTCTCAATTTTTTCCTCGACTAATTTGTCGTCGCCAAGAGATTTAATAATCGTTTTTTCTTCTTTCGCACGCGCTAAAAGTTTAAGAGCTTCTTCTAGGTTCTCTTTGCGCTCTTTCAGATCGAACGCTTCGCTCTTTGAACGCTCTAATTTGCTGGAAGCGCGTTTAATCGTTTCTTTTCCGACCGCGCTATTTTCCAGCTGCGCTATCAAATTATCCGCATTTGTTTGCACCTTCTCCATAGACGCCAAATCCTCTTGCCAAAGTTGCGCTTGATACTTGATCTCCAACGCTTTATCGCTAAAGGTTTTTGAAAGCTTCTCGCACATCTTATCGTGATATTGGCTCTCAAACCATTCTATATTATATTTAGCTATCCCTTGCGAAGCGATATCTTTTAAGTCGTTAAGCGCTTCGGCGGCAAGTTTTTTATCAAATCTTACCTCTTTTAATCTAGCTTCGACCTCCGCTATTGTTCTATCGAAACTAAGGCGAAACCAACGTTTATTTTCTTCAAAGCGTTTCTTTTTCAAAAGCTCCGCATTAACAGTCGCTACCGCCGCCATAGCCGCGCCTACAGCAGACGCGGTCGCTATTGCTTTTATTGCCACCATCGCTTTCATTACCGCATAACCGCTTACCACCACTACGCTACTCATAAGCCCCTACCTTTATAAAAGAGTAATTATCGTTTGCCTCTTGCCGCAAACGCAAGGTTAACTTTGTTAGATCGGCTTCGCTCGCCAATCTTTCCAATTCCTCTATCTCGAAGAGTTCCCAAACGCCGTCGGAACAGATAAACAATTCTAACTCCTTCTGCCAAGCAAATTCTGAAATTGTAAAACGCAAAGGCTCTTTGCCCGTCAGAGCCGAAGTAACGACGTTTCTGTTTGGGTGCAAACGCGCCGTTTCGTCGTCGATCTCTCCGGAATCGATTAAGCTTTGAACAAACGAATAATCGCGGGTTAGCCGCTCTAAATATGCGCCGTTAAAACGATAAACTCTGCTATCGCCGCAGTGAAAAACAAGCGCGCTTTTTTGTTTTATTAACGCTCCGGCAATCGTAGCGCCAAAATTAGTTAAACCATTATCGATCGCGATCGCTTCGGCTAGTTTTTTGTTTGCCTCTTTGATCGCGTTTTCTAGCGAATCCTTATCGCTTGGTTTTAACGCGGCGATCGTTTCGATTATAACGCGGCTTGCCTTCTCGCCGTTTTTATGACCGCCCATACCGTCGCACGCGCAAAACGTCGCGCAATCGTCGCGGATTATCTCCTCTTGAATCGGCGTTTCTAAGTTGGCTTCGTAAAACGGCGTATCGCAAAGCAAAATTGAATCTTCGTTGATCGCTCGCCGTCCGCTTGCCGCGCTCATATAAATAACGTTAAAACGCATATCGATCTCCGCCGCGATATATTGAGATTTTACCCATCTACGATTACCCGCTTCAAAGTTTCGTCGTTTTCGATCAGCACCAAGGCGCGTTCAAAGCTGTCTTTTTCGCTAAGGATCGTATAATAATCGCGCTTAATAGACGGCGCTAATCCCAGCGCGGCGATAAACTCTTTTTTTGCGATCGGATCGGAAGCCGCAAACTCCCAAAAGCCGATTTTTTCCAAAATCTCGCGCAACAAGTGCGTATTCGGATTATTCTGCAATAACGCGCAAAGATAAGAGGCGATCGCCACTTGAACGCCGTGCAATTTTGGCTTTGCGCTAACCGAATCTAGCGCGTGAGAGATTAAATGTTCCGATCCGCTTGCGGGGCGCGAAGATCCCGCTACTTCCATAGCTATTCCGCTTGTAGTTAGCGACGAAGCTAAAGATCTTTGAAACTCCGTAGCGTAAATATCGTAACTATGCTTCAAAAAAAGAAGATCAAGAGAATTATATGCAAGCATAGAGGCAAAATCGCTGAAATGTTCATAACCTCTATTAAACGCCTCTTTCCAATCTAAAAGCGCCGTAATTTTTGAAACCATATCGCCCACGCCCGAATATAGATAATTTGCGGGTGAAACCTTAATAATATCGAGATCGATCACAATGCCAAACGGCATTTTTGAACGCGCCGAAACTCGTTTGCCCTGAACTAAAAGCGACGATCCGGGCGAGCAAAAGCCGTCGTTTGAAAGAATCGTCGGCGCGCATATATACGGTTTTTGCAATAAAAACGCGGTATATTTTGCCGCGTCCAAAGCCTTGCCGCCGCCAATTCCTACAATAGCGTCCAATCCGCTAGGAAGAGCGAAGGCGCTATGCGCTATAGCGTCGAGATCAATCGATTCCACGCTCTTTTGCTCCGCAATTTCGATCTTATATCTATTAAGCGTTTCAGAAAAACGCGGTTCGATTAAGTTTGCCGTATTCTTGCCCATAAAAACGGCGATTTTCATCATCTCTTTATCATAAAGATATTTACCGATTCTGGCAATCTTGCCGTTTCCAATTTTAAGCAAATATGGTATGCTAATCTGTTTGGTATTTGGAGCGGCGATCATCTTATCTCCTTTATATTATTTATAAAAAAATATTCTATATCTCCGAAATCGTTAAACTCCAGCGTGTTGATCCTAGCTTCGCGACATTTTTCAAGCAACATCTTTCGCGCAAAAACAACGTCGGCGATTTTTGCCGATTCAAAATCTGGTAATCCGTCGCCCGCAAAAATTAACGTGTAACCTTGATCCTTTAGCGTCTTTGCAAGCTTATATTTTGATACGCCCGTTTGCCGATCGTAAAAAGGATCGTTTATATCCGGCGCTTTTAGCGTTAATCCGTTTGTCTGATCGTATTCGCCGTTGTTTGCTAAAAGCAAAATATTATAGGTTTTGATCCATTCGCCAATTAGCGCTTTAATATAATAGTCGCACCCCGCGCTTGCAATATAGGTTGGAATACCTTTTTCGTAGCATAGGGCAAAAACCGATCGCGCTTTAGGATCGACCCTAACGCCGCTAACAAACCGATCGAAATCCTCTTTGGAAAGTCTAAGCGAAGCGAACATCTCTTTTAGCGCGTCAAAATGCGTCTTGTTGCCCGTTAAGTATTCGCGCCAAGGCGCAAGCGCGCTATCGTCAAAAAACGCTTCGGCGGTGTAGTAGAAAAAATCGTCGTCGCTGATCGTGCCGTCAAAATCGCTCAAAAACGCATATTTATTCATATCGCATTATTGCATTTTTTTAGCTTTTTGCGGTTTTACGCAGGCGAAAATCGGACAAAACCGCGAGAAGGACGGCGCGGGGTAAAACCAAGCGGCGATACGCGGATTTAACGCTGACGTTTATATTTTTGCGTAAAGTAGGATTCGGCAACTATTTTCTATAAGCGCGAATTTTTTAGCAAGCTCGTTGATCTCTCTTGCGTGAGCGTAGATGCCGTAACCGCGAATAATTAAAATATCCAAATCCTGATCGATCATCATTTTTGGTATCTCTACGTCGGCGCGTTCATACCAATCGTCCGCTTTTTTTGGATCGTAGATTTTTAGGCTTGGATATAAACGTTTTCCAAAGTAATCGCGGGGAACAATATAATCCGCGTCTAACGAATAGGCTGTGGCAAACGGAGGCATAGCGTAGGCGACAAACTTTGCGTCGGGAATATTTTGATAGATCGACGAGTGAATCTCGCTATCTAAACTAGCGTCTTTCCAACGATAATCGCGGGCGTGCCTTAATAGAATAAAGTCCTCTTCGTCCATCGCGTCGAATATCGCCTCTTTTTTATTGATAATAAACTTATTTAACTCGATTCTAGCGGAGATCGATCCGTGAAAAATGCCAAAGAAGTTTTGTCGAAACAGCGAGAGCGAAACGCGGCGTAACTTATCTATAATCGTTTCTTCCATTTAATACTCCAAAGGCGAAAATTGTTTTAAGGTATCGCAAGAGCTTGCTTTAATATCTCTTCTAAAGGTTCGCAAAATAAAACGGGACGGCTTAAACGGATTTTCTATATCTTTTTCGCCGTTTGCGATCGTCTTTGCAACTATTTTTGCGACGTATGGCGCGGTTACAAATCCTCTTGCGCCGTGCGCGCCAAAATAGTATAGATTCGGATAGTAGGAAAAAGAATCTTCCGCAACTCTTTCGCCGTTTGGCAAATTAGGAAAATCGCGCAATATTTTATGAGCGTTTGGAAACTTTCCCGCGATAGGAATATAATCGGAGCTTGCGGGGCGCATACCGCCAAGAATATCTAAAAACTCCGCGTTTTTAATTTCAGGCAGCATTTTAATCGCTTTTTTCAGAAGCTCGTCGATCGCGCTAGGGTCGATTTGCCAATCTATTGCGGCGCGTTTATGCGTAGCGCCGATCGCCGCCGTTTGATTAGCAAAGCTAGCGGAAATCGCAATATCGCTCATATAGTTATAAGCGATCGGACGAACGGGTTTGACGCGCAAACGCTCGCCCCATACGCCGCGAGTTTTTAGCCACCAATCGGGCAGTAGCGACGGATAAGCGCCCGTAGCGACGACGAGAGTTTGCGCGCTTAATTCGCCGATATGCCATTCGCCGTTTTTATAACGTAAGCGATCGGCTTTTGCGTTTTCAAAAACGACGCATTTTTCAAAAAGTCTTTCGCATAATTTTACCGCGTCTATAGCGCCCGCGTTTGGAAAAAATATCGCTTCGCCGCGACGCTCATACTCGATTTTTGTTAGCTTAATATTGTCGTTAAAGCGCTCTATCGATTCGCCGCTTTTTGCGAAACGCAAAGCGCCGTTTTTTACCAAAAGATCGGGGGCTATTTTTTCGTAAAAAGAAATTGAAAAAGCTAGCGCTTCATTGATAAAATCAACAAGCGATCCTTTACCCATCATAGGCGAAAGAAAAGCGCCCGCCGCGCCGCTTGCTCCGCTTGCGATCTTTGCCAGTTCTACGACGCATACGTTTAGATCGTTTTTAGCAAGAAAATATCCTATTGACGCGCCGCCGATTCCTCCGCCGATTACGATCGCGTCGAATCTTTTTACAGGCACGCGCAATCCTCTATACGGGCTTCTATAGCGCCGTTTTGGTCGATCGAATATTTTTTAACCTCAATCCAACCGCTATGATCGCTATCGGAGTTAATTTGAACCCGTGAGAAAAACTGATCTAATCCGCTATTATCTTTTTCGATTAAAACGATAAGCGACTCTTTATTTTTAAGATAAAAATCGCGTCTTTTTTGGTCGATAATTTTAGCGATCGCTTTGCGCCGCTCGTTTGCTATAAGTCCATTAACGTCGATTTTCATCTTTGCCGCTTTTGTCCCTTCGCGGGGGCTAAATGGAAATATATGAATATGCGTTAAAGGCAGTAGTTTTAAGCGATCGATAGCCTCGTTAAAAATCTCTTCGCTCTCGCTAGGAAAACCCACGATATAATCGCTTCCGATCGCAAAGCCAAGCTTTGAAACTTTTTCCAACAAAATACGATCGCTTTTGACGCTGTTTCTACGATTCATCGCTTTTAATATACGATCGCTTGTGTGTTGCAAAGCTATATGCAGATGTTTTGCCATAAAAGGAGCGGCGCATATATCCAATAATTCGTCGCTAACCAAACACGGCTCGATACTGCTTAAACGCAGACGGCGAACGCCAGAAATCTTGCCGATAGAGGCGATCAGATCGGCGATATTTTCGCCGCGATCGCGCCCGTAAGCGCCCGTATTTACGCCCGTTAAAACAAACTCTTCAAAACCGCGATCCGCAAGCCTTTTAATCTGTTCCAGAACAAAGCTTTTAGACGCGCTTCGGGCTTTGCCGCGAACAAGCGGAATAACGCAGTAACTACAATTAAAATCGCACCCGTCCTGTATTTTAATAAACGCTCTTGTTTTCCCGTCGAAACGATCGATAATGGTTTCGTCAAAACTATCTAAAGCGCCAAGCGCCTCAAAAGGCTTTTCGGCGCTCAAAAAGTCGTCGATCCGCGCCTTTTCGGAGTGTCCGAAAACGCCGTCGATCTCGGCGTTTTCTAGTAATCTTTTACCCAAACTCGCCGCGCCGCAACCCGTAAATAATAATTTTGCTTTTGGATTTTCGCGCCGCATTCGTCTAACGAAAGCTCTAACCGTCGCGTCGGCGCTATTTGTAACGGTGCAGGAATTAACGACGATCGCGTCGGAATCGGCTTCGTTATCGGCGATTTGCCATTCGTTTAAGCGAGCGGCGATCACGCTTGTATCAAAAAAATTAGATCGACAACCGAAGGTTTTGAAATAAACCGTTTTCACATTCTTGTTTTAGCCGTTATGCCAAGCAGTCGCAAACCGATTCTGATCGATAGCGCCGTTAATAAAAGAATCTTTGCGAAACTATCTTGGTTATTAGAGCCGATTACGCGATTATCCGCATAAAACTTATGCGTTTTTACGGCGAGTTTATAGAGGTAATCGGTTAATAGGTGCGGTTGGCGCGTTTTGAAACTTTCGCTAATTATTTCGCTTAGTTGCAAAGCGGCAAATAATAATTCTTTGGCGTCTGACGGAAGATCGCTTAATATAACGCCGCTAAAATCGCTTGGCTCTTTACCCAATTTTTCAAAGAGCGAGCAGATTCTTGCGTGCGCGTAATTGACGTAGTAGATTGGATTGTTACTATCCTCTTTTTTCAATAAATTGACGTCAAACTCTAAATGCGTGTCGGAGCGTTTTGTAAGAAAGATAAAACGCAACGCGTCGTATCCAACCTCTTCGCCAACTTCCTCCATAGCTACAAAGTTACCCGATCGTTTGCCCATTTTATACGGCTCGCCGTTTTTAAGTAACGAAACCATTTGCGATAATAAAATCTCTAATTTATTTGAATCGTAGCCTAAATATTCGATCGCCGCTTTTACTCGCGGGATATATCCGTGATGATCCGCGCCCCATATATTGATCGCGCGATCGTATCCGCGCGCAAACTTATCGTCGTGATAGATAATATCGCCCGCAAGATATGTTGGCGCTCCGTTTTCGCGCGCTATGACGCGATCTTTTCCGTCGCCTTTTTTGGACGAGGCAAGCCACGTTTTATTATCGTCGTCTATATAGATCGCGTCGTTTTTCCTTAAACGTTCTAAAATAGCGTTCCAACGATCGTATAAAGATTTTTCGCTCACGAAACGATCAAAAACAATATCCGCGTTACTAAGAGTTTTCTTGATCCACTCTAGCATTTGATCTTTTGCCCAAACGCACAACTCCGACAAATCGGAATCTGGCGCAAAAGCCGAGATTCCAAAGCGTTCCAAAGCGTTTTTGGCTAGATTGGATATATATTCGCCCTGATAACATTCGTCTGGAAAATCTATCTTTTCGCCAAGCGCTTCGATACGAGCTTTATAATAAACCGATTTTCCAAGCAGATCAACCTGATTTCCCGCGTCGTTTATGTAATATTCGCTTGTAACCGAATACCCTAAATGCCGCGCAAGCTGCGCAAGCGAGTCGCCGTAAAAAGCTCCGCGCGCGTGTCCGATATGCAGAGGTCCCGTAGGATTTGCGCTAACAAACTCAAGCAGGATTTTTTCGTTCTTATTTTCAGCCGCGCCAAAGCGATCGCCAAGTTTTAGCGCTTCGTTTGCGCAGTCGTCTAAAAAACGATCGCTTAATTTGAAATTAACAAACCCGCTCGTGGCGCTAACTTCGCTGAAAAGTTCCGGATTTTCCAGCTTCTTGCTTAACTCCAGAGCGATCTCGTTTGGCGCTTTGCCTTCCGTCTTCGCCAATGAAAAGGCGATCGGCGTGGCAAAATGCCCAAAAGAGGAATCTTTAGGCGCGTTTAACGCCGCTTGCTTTGCGCCGATTTGCTCGCGAATAAAACGCGAAATCCGCTCTTTCACAGATCGACCTTTATAACTTCTATTTTCAAACCTAGCGCCATAAAATTACGCGATTTACGCGGTTTTGGCGCTTTCGTTATTAGGCGTTTTCGCCTCTTTTTCTTTGTCGCCTTCGATCGTCTTGACTTCGGCTTCGTCCTCTTTGATCGCGTTTTTAAAGTTCTTTATGCCGATTCCGAGTCCTTTTGCCAATTCGGGTATCTTTTTTGCCCCAAACAGTAAAACCACAATAATAAGAATAACGATCAGGTTTTGCATACTAACCATTTTTTCTCCTTTTTTATTTAATTGCCGCGACTCTAACTAAGCCACTCGGCGATGAACTTGCGTAATTCTACCTTGTCGCGCTTTATCCGCGAGGCAAGCGCCAGCGCTTTAAGCGTTTCCAAGCTCTTTTCAAAGCTATCGTTGATCAAAAGATAGTCGTAAGCGCCAATGGATTGCATCTCGTCGAGCGCGTTTTCCAGCCGTTTTCGGATCGCTTCGGGATCGTCCGCGCCGCGTTTTTCCAGCCGTTCTTTTAAGATCGCGTTCGACGGCGCGGTAACAAAAACGCTCGTCGTTACGTTTGCAAAGAGCTTGACGATCGACGCCTGTCCTTGAACGTCTATATCAAAAACGACCGTTTTGCCCTCTTTTAACTCGCTTTCGACCCGCGATCTGCTTGTGCCGTAGTAGTTGTTATGCACGTTTGCCCACTCCAAAAACTCGCCTCTTTCGACCGCGTCGCTAAAGGCTTCTTTGGAGGTAAAAAAGTAATCTTTTCCCTCTTGTTCGCCGATTCTTGCGGTTCTTGTCGTCGTCGATACGGAAAGATGGGCAAAGTCAAAATCCTCGCATAATTTTTCACACAGCGAGCTTTTGCCCGATCCGCTGGGGCCTGAAACAACCAGAAGCGATCCGCTCATCATTTTTTCTTTGGAAACGCTATATTGATCGTCAGCTGCATTCCGTCCAGCAATTCGCGCAGGGTATTTGGAGGTAGAGCCGCCAACGCGCTTTCAAGCGCGCTTTTTTGCGCGCTCTGTTCCGATCCCTCGTCGGCGCGTTCGCCAAAGGTTAGCTTCAACGTTTCTTGCGATTCGTCCTCCTGATCTTCTTCGATCTGCGGCGGCGTTAGCTCCAGCTTTTCGCCAAGCGCCAGCGCCACGTCGCTTTCGCCAAGCGCCGATAATTCGTCGTCAGTTTCTTCTTTTGGTTCTTGCGCGATAGGCGTTTGCTCGGTATGTTCCTCTAGCTCCTCTAGTTCGCCTACGATCGGGGTTTGATCGATTGGATCGATCGGATCAAGCGGGATCTCGTCAAAACTGATTTTGAAATCGTCGTCGATAGGCTCTTCGGCGGGGGTTTCTTGCGCGATATTCTCGTCGATCGTATCTTGGTTTTTTGGAAGCTCGTCAAAACTTATTTCAAACTTCTCGCTAGGAGCGTTAGCGTCCTCTATGCCAAGATCGATATCGGCAATCTCCTCCTCTTTCGCGTCGCTTTTTTCCGGCTCGGCTTCGGCGGCGCTCTCCTGTTTAAGATCGGCTAAATCCTCGTCGTCAAGCAACGAACCGTTTTCGCCAAGATCCAGTTTAAGCTCCTCTTGCGTCGTATTCAGATCGCCTAAATCGTCCAGATCGCCTAAACCCTCCTGTTGCGTCGTATCCACGCCTAAATCGTCCAGATCGCCTAGATCGCCCAAACCTTCCTGTTGCGTCGTATTCAGATCGTCCAAATCGTCCAGATCGCCTAAACCCTCCTGTTGGGGCGCGTCGAGATCGTCCGTAGGCGTTTCGCTCGGTTTTTCTTGCGGCTCTTGGTTAATCTCGTCTAATAACCCTTTAACCTCGTCAATCTCCTCTTTGTCTAAAACGGAAGTTTTCGGCTCGTTTTCGTCGTTAGCGCTTTGATCCGCTTGCGTTTCGTCCGCGGGTTTCTCCTGCGCGACCGACAAGTCAAGATCGTCGTTTTGATCGATCAGATCGATCTCCTGCGCCTGATCGCCTTCGATCGGCGCGAGATCCTCGACCTGCGCCGTATCCGCGCCGCTTGGAGAGGTCGTCTGCGTTTCGTCCGACGCGCTCAGATCTCCTAGATCGCCTAAATCCGCCGCATTGTCGTCAAACAGCGCCAAATCGTCGTCCACAGACGGAAGCTCTTCCGGCGTCTCGTCGCTTTTGTTGGCGGCAAACTCGTCGGTGAGATCCGTAGGCAGAAGCGGCTTTTTAATGTAGAGATCAAAGCCTTCGATTTCCTCGCCGTTCTTGGGATATAAAAGCCCGATTTTGGCGTTTGAATACTTGGCGCGCAAGGTTTCTATTCCCTCGCCGTCCAAACTTTCGTTATCGACCAACGCCCACGCGTAATCGCCCGCCGCCGCGTCCGCTACGTTTTCGGCGGTCAATAACTCCATTCCGCTTTTCTGCGCGCTAAGACGCACCAGCTTTTCAACCATTGCGTTTTTATTGATGAGTAGAATCTTCATTACCGCTCCCTGCAAGCATTTCAAGTAAAAGAATTAAAGCCATTGTATAGTATGCGCGCTTTTTTATCTATGTTAATAGGGGTTCAATATGCGTTTTATAGCGATTTTTTTCTTGACGTTCGCGCCGCTTCTAGCCGATCGCTACTTCTATGTAACGCCAAAAGAGGGCGCGCGAGCCGAAGCGGCGATCGTAAAAACGATCGATAAAGCCGAACGCGAGATCATCATAACGATGTATTCCTTCACCAACAACAATCTAAGCGCCGCGCTTAAACGGGCGGCAAAACGCGGCGTCAAGATTACCATCGTCGTCGATGAAAAGAATATGCTTGGCAACCTCAGAGATTCCAAAGCGGGCGAACTTGCGAAGATTAAGAATATCCTCGTCAAAACGGCGCGGGGCGATCTGGCAAAAAGCGGTAAATACTACGGCATTATGCACCTAAAAGTCGCCGTAATCGACGAGGCGCTTAGCGTCTATGGATCGGCGAATTGGACAAACTCGGCGTTTAACGTCAATCACGAGATCGTTTTTATCGACGACGACGAAAAGCTGGCAAAAGAGATAAGGGGCTATCTGAAGGCGATCGTTTCAGAGGCGGAAAACTACTAAAAGAAGAGCGATCCCAACGAGTTATAAACCCGCGCCCATTCGTTCTTAAATACAAGCGCGAACGATCCGCACGTAACCGTTAGCACGATCAGCGCCAGCAAAATTCTAGCGGGCATACCGACGACAAGCAGGTTAAAGCTAGGCACCGTTTTCATAATCATTCCGAAGGCAATATCGGAAAGTAGCGAAAGCGCGACGATCGGAAACGCGATCGACGTTCCCAATATGAAAAGCCAGCCAAAGCCTTTGATCGCGTAAGCCAGAAAGTCGTAGCCGAAAACAAACCCGCCAAGCGGCGCGGCAAAAAGCGATTTTGTCAAAAAGAGCAAAACCAGATGATGCCCGTCGAAAGCCAAGAAAAGCAAAATGGCGATCAGATATAAAAACTGCGCGATGATCGTGCTGGACGATTCGTTTTGCGGATCCATAGCGCTCGCCATAGAAAAGCTCATTGCAAAACTGATCTGTTCGCCCGCGTATTGCGTCGCGCTAAAAAGCAGGTTTAGGACAAAACCGACGGCAAAACCGAACGCAAGCTCGCTAAGAACCGCCAGCGCTACGCTCGCGCCGCTAATCTCAAAGGCGATCGGCGGCAGAATCGGATACAAAAGGACGGCTAATAAAAAGGCGATCGGCGCTTTGATCGAAGGAAAAATCGAACCGGAGGAAAAAAACGGCATAAAGATAAAGATCGCGCCCATTCTCGTAAAGAGCAGGATAAAATTGACGACCCGCTCGTCTGTAAAGAAAAAGACGAAATCGGTCATTGTTCGATTAGCGCGCCATTTTCAAGGCGGTAGCGGCGATCGGCTTTTTTGGCGAGCGCCTCGTCGTGCGTAACGAGAAAAAACGCGCCCTGATTACGTTTTGTATAGTCGAACAAAACGTTCATAACCTCGCTTGCCGTTTGTCGATCGAGGTTGCCCGTAGGCTCGTCGGCAAAGAGCAATTTGGGCTTTTTGGTCAGCGCTCTGGCGATCGACAATCGCTGTTGTTGCCCGCCCGAAAGGCTCATAGCGTCCTGTTGCAAAATATGCGCGATCGAAAGCCTCTCTAAAAGCTCCTCGTCGATCTCCGATCCGCGAAGCAAAGCGGCGACTTGCAAGTTTTCACGCGCCGTAAAACCTCTAAAAAGGTAGTGCTGCTGAAAAATTAGCCCGATCGTTTCGCGCCGCAACTTGATAAACTCGCTGGGTTTTAGCGCGTAAATATCGCGCCCAAGCGCCTCCGCCACGCCTTTCTCCGGTTTCAAAAACGAGGAAAGAATATGCAAAAGCGTGCTTTTTCCGCTCCCGCTAACGCCCTGTATAGCTAGGCTTTCGCCCGCTTTAATCTCAAGACGGACGTTTTTGAAAAGCGGATAGTCGAAATCGAACGAGTGCGCGATATTTTCGGCTCTAAGCAGGATCATCGCATAACCTTATTGTAAATCTACGCCTTATTCTAGGAAAAATTAGCTATTTTGCCCGCTTTATGTAGAAACAAACGACGCAAAATCCGTCCTGATTTGTCGCTAAACTTGATCAAAAATAACGGCGTTTTTTTAGTAGATTTATAGCGATTGCGAACATATTTTTATTTTTTCCGCTACCATACAGATCATTTCTCGCCCAATAAAGGAGCTTCAATGTTTCAACGTTCATTAAACCTCTCTAATGGGGGGGGGGGGGGCGACCTTTCAAGCTCTAACAAGAGCTTTTAACGCTTTTATTAACAAACCCTTTGCTTTACTTACGCTTGTAGCGTTCCTGTTTATCGGTTGCGATCTATACCGCGATAGGGCAAGCAAAGGAGGCAACAACAATTCAATAAGCTACAACATTAGCTTCTATAACGCCGATCTTGATCTTGTTGAAACAAAATCGATCTTGGGAGGTTCGATCAACCCTTCCTCTCATAATAGTTTGGTTTTGGAGTGGTATAAGGCAAACGAAAGCGCGGCTACGACAAACCACAACTTAGACGATGATATTCGCTTCTACGCCATTCCTAACGTTAAAGAGATAACTACTCAAGCGGAGTTAGCTAATATTGGCGCAGACGCTACAACCTTAGCGGGCAAATATATTCTACTTAACGATATAGCGTTAAGCGATAGCGGCGCTGGCGTTGATAGTAGCGGTTGGAATCCGATCGGTAGCGACTTCAATCGTTTTAAGGGTATCTTTAACGGAAACGGATATAAGATAACCAATCTATGGATCAATATACCATCAACCGATAATGTTGGTCTTTTTGGCTATATCGAGGGCGCAAAGATTAGAAATCTAGGCGTTGAGATCAATAATAGCAAGGGCGGAGTTCAAGGATACAATTCTGTCGGCGGTATTGCGGGGAGTGTTGTCGGCAACTCGTCGATAACCAATAGCTACGTTGCGGGAAGCGTTAGCGGAACAGGCCGTGTCGGCGGTATTGCGGGATATGTTGTCGGCAACTCCTCCTCGATAACCAATAGCTACGTTGCGGGAAGCGTTAGCGGAGTAGTTAATGTCGGCGGTATTGCGGGGTGTATTGAGTCTTCTGCGATCATCACAAATAACGCCGCAATTAATCCGTCTGTCAGCGCAACCTCTTACATAAATCGCGTTGTCGGGTATATCAAGGACGGAACAGTTTC
>JAISOU010000045.1 GCA_031275395.1 Helicobacteraceae bacterium
CTGTTTGAAGCGGATTTTCAAAGCAAAAACAAGCGATATGGTCAAAAAACCGTAGTTGCACGCAAAATAGCCTATTGACAGCAAAAGTTGTTTGTGGTAGTATTAGCGACAATACTTGCAATGCGGGTTTGTTTGGATTGGCATTGTAGAAATGCGGCTGAGTTTGGGAATGATCGGGATTCCCGCCTTCCCTCGCGACGTACTTCCGAAGGCGGGCTGTCGCTTCGCGGGAATGACGTTCAAGGCGGACAAGGGTAAATGCGGCGTTAAGTAGCGTCGTTTGTCGAAAAAATTCGTCTAGTTTCTTAAAGCTACAAAGCCAAGTTTGCAAAGCCAAGTTTGCGTCAAATAATGAAATCGTTGAGAGAGGCAGAGATCGCAACGTCGCCAAAACTAATTGCTCGCGTCAACGCAAAACGCTTTGGCGATTGAAGGCAAGACAAATATCGCGGTAAGCAACGATAATTATCAAATTATCCGAAAATTTATTGCGTTTTAAGCCAAAATCTACTACTATCAAGCGATTTTATTCCAAATTGCAAGGATGGTTGCGGCGATGCAATCGCTTACTTTACCCGTTCAATCGGGAATCGGTTTCGCTTTGGACGCAAAGCGATCGATTTCGCTAGGCTTTTCAAGCGCATTAAAGCCTTTGAATAAAACCATAGTAGAGCATTCAGCATTGTTTAAGAAAGAAATTCCTCTCTCTCGGTGAAGAAAGATTCGTTTATGCTTTGGGATACCATAGAAACTCCTTTGAAGTAGGATTTATCAAAGCTAACTTTTACAAGCCGCTTAACCGCGATCATTGTAGCGCGACAACCTTAAAATCCGCTGGATTTTGAGAAGTTTTTATGAGCGTTGAGCGGGTGGGGGGGGAAATGACTGAAGTTGTCGCGCAGATAGATGCGGGGTTTTCTGTATGCCGTGCGGATCGACGATCTTAAGTAAGTTAAACCTTAAATCTTGAAAGCCGTTCGTTTAGTTTTTCGGTTGAAGCGCGCATTTTTGCGCTGACGCTTTCGATTGATTCGACGGTCTTTTTATTTTCCTGCGAAAGATCGCTAACGGTTTTAATAAGATCGGTTAATTCCAAGATGCCCGCCGCCGTAGCTTTACTTTTATTCGCGGATTCGCCTTCGATATCCGCCGCACTCTCGACGCCCTCTAAGGCTTTGCTTAACTCTTTATCGACGACTTCGGTTAGATCGCTTAAAGTCTCGGCGCGTTCGGCGTTTTGCCTCATCTCGCCGCTAAGCTCTTCAATCGTCTGCGTTATAACGCCGATCGTCGCGTTGCTTTCGTTCAAACTCTTCTGCGTGCGTTCGGCAAGTTTGCGCACTTCGTCGGCGACCACCGCGAAACCGCGCCCGTGTTCGCCCGCCCGCGCCGCCTCGATCGCCGCGTTTAACGCCAAAAGATTGGTCTGATCGGCTATATCGGCGATCACGCTTAAAACAGAGCGCGTCTGATCGGCTTGAGCCACTAGTTTGCCCAGCCGATCGCCAAATTCCGCGATATTTTGCGCGGCGATTTTTGCCGCTTTTTGCAGATCGCCCATCTTTTCTCGCGCCGCTTTTGTGATCTGTCGCGATTCTCCCAAAGCGTTCGCGCCGATTAAAAGTTGATCGTTAAGCAGATCCAGCGTTTTCTTCGCGGCGTCGCTCTTTTCTTTGGCGCCTAAAACGCAACGAAACTCCTCGCTTGAACGGCTGTTGATCTGCTTTGCGTTTAGTTCCAGTTCTTCGGCGACTCGGGCATTTTCGATCGCGTTTTTTTCAGCGTCGTCGATCGAGTTGCGCGTAGCCTCTAAAAAGACATTGATCGACTTTGCCGCCTTTGCGATTTCGTCGTTACCCTCGATCTTTAGCCGTTTCGTCAAATCGGAGCCAAAAGAGTTAATTTCGTCCAAAGCGCGAAGCGATCGCAAAATCGAACGCGCCACGATCAGGGCGGTAAGAGCCACGCATAGCACGCCAAACGCCCCCGCGACGATCATAAAAGTCCGCATAGCTATTAAATTGCCGTATTTCTCTTTGGCTAGATTTTCGCCTACCTGCGCAAACTCTTCGTTCTCTTTTTTGATTTCGCCCAAAAGTTTGACGTTAGCGGGGTCGATCGCCAATTTTTGCGCCTCGTCGATACGCGCCGTTAGCTTCTCCAAAGGAATGATCGCTTCGTCGATAATCGTTTTGACTGAAGAGCTACCCAGATAAGTGCCTATCACCCCTATAATTGTGCCGACGACAAGCGCGCCTCCCGAAAAACAGATAACGATCAAAAACCTTTGAAACACGGTAATTTTGGACAGAATAGACATTAAGCGTCTCCACAATAAATTGGAACCTTGCAATTCTACCAAATATCGTCCAAGCGACGCGTTGTTAAAATCCGCGTTTTTGAAAAGGTTGAAATTGAAAACTTACGACATAGCCGTTATTGGCGGCGACGGGATCGGCGTAGAGATTGTCCGCGAGGCGATCAAAAGTTTGGACGCGGCGGCGAAAAAAGAGGGTTTCGGGCTTTTATATAAAGAGTATTTGATGGGCGGCGCGGCGATCGACGCTACGGGCGAACCGCTTCCAAAGGAGACTTTAAAGGGAGCAAAAAGCGCCGACGCGGTTTTATTCGGCGCGATCGGCGGGACAAAGTGGGACAATCTGCCGCGCAATCTGCGCCCCGAAACGGGTTTATTGGCGCTACGAAAAGGACTTGACGCTTTCGCGAATTTACGCCCCGTCAAAGTTTTCGACGAGCTAATCGACGCCAGCGCGCTAAAAAGCGAAGTCGTTCGCGGCGTCGATCTGCTAGTCGTCCGAGAGCTTGTGGGCGGCATATATTTTGGCGAGCCTCGCGGCAGGGATAAAGATCGCGGCTGGAATACTATGGCGTATAACGAAGCCGAAATCGATCGTATTGGGCGCGTCGCGTTTGAAGCGGCTATGAAGCGGAATAAAAAGGTCTGTTCCGTCGATAAGGCGAACGTTTTGGACGTTAGCCAACTATGGCGCGACGTAGTAACAAACGTAGCCAAAGAGTATCCGCAGGTCGAGCTTACCCATATGTATATCGATAACGCGGCTATGCAGCTCGTCAATAATCCGCGCCAGTTCGACGTGATTTTAACGGGCAATCTCTTTGGCGATATTCTTAGCGACGAAGCGAGTATGATCGGCGGTTCGATCGGCTTGTTGCCTAGTTCTTCGCGCGGCGCGAAGGGCGGGATTTTCGAGCCGATACACGGAAGCGCGCCCGATATTGCGGGCAAAGGAATCGCCAATCCGTTGGCGACGATCTTGAGCGCGGCGATGTTATGCGAGTTTGCGCTTCAAGAGATCGGCGCGGCACGGCGCATAGAAAACGCCGTAAAAAAAGCTCTGGCGTTAGGCTATCGCACGCCCGATATAGCGAAATTTGGCGCGCTTCGCCAAGCCAATACTACGGAAATGGGCGATATAGTAGCCAAACTGATCGCCGAAGGCTAAGCGCCGCTAGCGCGGAGGTAAAATCCGAAATAGTCGTTTTATCCGCGATCGTAAGCGTTGCGCTATCAAAGCGTAATCGATATTCGGTCGTTTTTGCGCCGCGTTTATCGTTTTGGCAAAAGCGAAAATATTAAAAAAGCGTTTGCGGCGATTTTGGCTTCGTTATTGTAAAATCGCGGCAACTATTGCAAAAGGCGAGAAATGAGCGATCGGTTTTACGTTACAAGTCCAATCTACTACGTTAATGATATTCCGCATATCGGACACGCCTATTCTACGATCGTATGCGACGTTTTGGCGCGAAACGCTCGGTTAAAAGGGCTAGATACCTACTTTTTAACCGGTACGGACGAACACGGACAGAAGATCGAGCAGGCGGCGAGGGCTAAAAACGAAACGCCGAAGGCTTACGCCGACAAGATCAGCGGCGAGTTTAGGCGGTTGTGGGATCGCTTTGAGATTACCTATAACCGCTTTATCCGCACGACCGATCCAGATCACGAGCTTGGCGTGCAAAAAGCCTTTGAGATTATGCTAAAAAAAGGCGATATTTATAAGGGAGAGTTCGAGGGGCGCTACTGCGTTTCGTGCGAAACTTTCTGGAGCGATTCGCAACTCTTAGAAGGGGGCGCGTGCCCCGATTGCGGCAAGCCTACGACGCTACTTAAAGAGGAAAACTACTTTTTCAGAATGAGCGCCTATCAAGATCGGCTACTTAAATGGTACGCAAGCGACGAAAATCTGATCTTGCCTAAATCGCGGCGCAACGAGGTCGTCCGTTTTGTGGAAAGCGGTTTAGAGGACTTGTCGATCACGCGAACGACCTTTGAATGGGGCATTAAACTGCCAAAAAGCGCCAACGATCCAAAACACGTTATTTACGTCTGGCTTGACGCGCTGATGAATTACCTCACCGCGCTTGGCTGGAGCGGCGACGAGAAAAATATGCGCTTTTGGTCGGAAACGACGCACGTGATCGGCAAGGATATTTTGCGCTTTCACGCCGTCTATTGGATCGCGTTTTTGACGAGCCTCGATCTGCCTTTGCCGAAGCGAATTGCGGCGCACGGTTGGTGGACTCGCGACGGCGCGAAGATGAGCAAATCCAAAGGCAACGTGATCAATCCGATCGAGGTTGCGGACGCTTACGGGCTAGAGCCGTTTAGATACTTTTTGCTCCGCGACGTGCCGTTTGGACAAGACGGCGATTTTGGGCAAAAGGCGCTAATCGATCGCATAAACTCCGATCTTGCCAACGATCTGGGAAATCTGTTAAACCGTCTGCTCGGAATGGCGGAAAAATACTTCGCGCTTAATATCAAGGCTGTCAATCTGCCGCGTTTTGGCGAAGAGAAAAAGGCGATCGACGCTATCGTATCCTCGCTTGATCCGCTTTTTGAGGCTATGCAGTTGCACCGCTATTTAGAGGAGCTATGGAAAATCTTTGTGATCGGCAATAAGACAATCACCGATTTTAAGCCTTGGGAAAAGATGAAAGCAAATCAGAGCGATCAGGTTGCGGAGCTGTTAGTTTTTGTCGCCAATCTGCTTGCGAAAGGCGCATTGCTTTTAGCGCCGATTATGCCCAAAAAATGCGACGAAATCGCTTTGGCTTTGGGCGTGGCGATCGACGCGCCCACGCGAAAATCGCTGATAGAGCAGGGCGGTTGGATAGCCTCTTTTTCGCTTACAAAGATCGAGCCGCTTTTTGCGCGAGTCGAAGCGCCGCTTCTTAACGAACCAAACGCGGGCGAAGCAAGCGCGAACGAAGAAAAATCCAATCTTATTGGCATTGACGAGTTTGCGAAAGTGGAGCTAAAAGTAGGCGCCGTAGTCGAGGCGAAAAAGGTGGAAAAAAGCGCAAAACTTCTGCTTTTACAAGTCAATCTTGGCGAAGGCAAACCGCGCCAGATCGTAGCGGGAATCGGCGAGTTTTACGAGCCTGAAGCGCTTATAGGAACGCAGGTTTGCGTCGTCGCCAATCTAAAACCTGCGAAATTGATGGGAATTGATAGCTATGGAATGGTTTTGGCAATTAAAGATCAAAACGGCTTGCGGCTTGCGCGCCCCGAAAGCGCGGCGCTAGACGGTTCGCCGATCAAATGACGATCGCCTCGCTTGCGGAGGCGACTCGCGGCAGATTGCTAAACGATCCGTCGATCAGCCAGATTGAAGGGTTTAGCTTTTTGCCCAAAACGACGCGGCGAGGCGACTGTTATTTTCATAACGGCGACGAAAACGATCTAAGCGCGGCGATCACAAACGGGGCTTTCGCTATCGTTTTCGCGCATAACGTTCAACTAGGAGATAGCGAAATAGCGTGGATCGCGGTCGATGATATGAACCGCGCTTTGCTTTCTATAGCGCGTTATCTTTTGATCGAGCGCAATATCGTCGTTTTTCGCGCCCCGAAAATATCCATAGCGATCGCAAAAAGCGTAATCGCGGACAAGCGGCTAATCGTCAATCCTACCTGCCAAGAGGCGATCGAAGAACTTAACCGCGATAAAGAGTTTTCGCCGCTTTTTGTCTGTCGGGAAAACGCGGAATTACTTGAAGCCGCAATCGCGATCGAATCGCTCGCTGTAGAAAACGCGCTTTCGCAAATCAAGGCGATCGAAGAAACGATCCTAAAAACGACGATCCTCTATGAAGGTCAATGGATTTCGCTTGCTCTGCCGTCGCTGTTTTTGCCCGAGCTATCGGCGGCGATCGCCTTCGCGCATAGATTTGGATTGCAGACGCGCTTTGATCGCGCCTTTGAACTCGAACGCTTTAAGATCGATTCAATCGCGCAGGGCGAAAGGCTGTTAATCTACGATTGCGCAAACGAAAAAGAGGCGAACGAGGCGATCGCCTTTATTCGCCGCGTCGCCCCTTGGGCAAAGCTCTATATTCCAAACGATCGTCTTGATTTCCCCCAAAACTTTACCGTCGCGTATCTAAATGGATTTAGCCCCGACGATCTTAAAAAAACCGCTCCTCAAATCCCTTCTTTGTTTGGCGAATAATTGGGTTATAAGTTGAGGTTAAAATTACTTAATAAACTTCGCGTTGATCATTCCGCAAAAGTTTTTTTCTCTATAAAACTCCACGCGGTAGATTAACCCGCGCACATCTTCGCTAAAGCGTGAAACCATATCTTTTTTACGGATTGTTATAGAGCTTTCGTCCGTAACTCCTTTTTTGGAAAAACCGATCACATTAACGCGGATATTGTCGATCGCAAAAACGTTAAAATTATCTTTTAGCGCGAAGGTTTCTCCGATCGCGATCTCTTTATTTTCTCCGTCGATTGCGATCGTAACCTTATCTAGCTTACAGTCGTAGGCAAAAAATTGCGGGTATAGCGAACTGATACGTTTATTACCGATATAAATATCGTAACGATCGTCGATCTTTTTCATCGCGCCGAGCGGGTTATCAAATACAAATCGATCCTTCATATCGCCCTGTAGCGGAACAAAACGCAAAATATTTCTAAGCTCCGTTAATTCAAAGCCGATCTTGCCGTTGATTTTTAGCGTTCCGCTATAGTTTAGCGCCTCTTGAACTCCGTTAATAGATAATTCAAAATCGCGCTCGTATTCGATTCCCATAACGTTCATAAACTCTTCAATCGATCGCAGGTGGTATTCTACTTTTTGAGCGAGCGAATCGATATTTTTGCTCGTTTCCTGCCCAAACGCCGGTTTTAGATTTGTAACGGCGAAGTAAGTAAGAGATTTTTGCATCTCTTCGTCTTTGTAGCGCGTTTCCGTATTTTTAACGCGAAAAAAGTGGTGTTCTTGCGCTAGCGAAGCGCTCATTTTATCCGTTACTTTTTTTGCGATCTCGTCCATATTTCCAAACTTAACGTCGGCAAGCGTTTTTTGATCGATTACAAGCGTTTGTCCCCACGCTCTGGGATTAAAAATAGAGCTTTCCCACCGCTCGCGGTAAAAGCCGTGTCCGTCGTGAAGATTTAAGATCAGATCGACTTGCGGATCAAGAACGATCCTTTTAATTTCGCGCACCATATCGTAATCGCGATCGTTATCAGAAACTTTGGCGAACTTTCGGTTCATATCGCCGTATAATCCGCGCCTTGAACGCGCTATACTCTCCGCGTTTAGATTCGGCGTTACCCACACCGCGCCTTTTTTAATCTTATAGCGAGCCGCCAAAATCGCGGGGGCAAAGTAGCCGCCCGGTTCGTCGCCATGCACGCCGCCTACGACAAGAAGCGTCGGTCCAGTTTCGTTACCCTCTAATTTATAGAGGCTAAAACGCAAAAACTCGCCCGTTTCGTGCGCCTTAATCTCGTCGCTAGACCATATTTGCGCGATCTCCGACGCTCCAAAAAGGAGGCGCGTAGCCAAAAAAACCAAAAGCAGAAAACGCAAAGGCGCTCCTCGCCAAACAGATGCGCAATCATACAAAAAAGGTTATTATTGATCCGCTAAAAAATAAAAATCGCGGCTCTTTAGGAATGTTTTGATTAAACTTCGTCATTTGAAGGGCGTTATTATTATGCAAAAAAGAGGTTTTTTTCTTTCTCACTCGCCGATCGAAGCGCGTTTTGCGCAGAACTCAAAAGATTTCGTCGTAGAGGAGGTCGCGCTCTACAAGCCTAGCGGCGCGGGCGATCACCTTTTTGTGAAGATACGAAAGAAGGGCGTTTCCACGTGGGAAGCCGTTCAGGCTTTTAGCGAAAGGGTCGGGATAAAAGCGGGCGACATTGGCTACGCGGGTTTGAAAGACAAAAACGCCATGAGCGTTCAAACGCTCTCGATCCCCGCGAAGTTTGAAGCGGCTTTGGCGCGTTTTGAACATGCGGCGATCAAGATTTTAGAGGTCGATCGGCACGAAAACAAGCTAAAAATCGGACATCTTAAGGGCAACCGCTTTTTTATAAGGCTCAAAAAGGTTAGCGCGATCGACGCGCAAAAACTCGATAGCGCGATCAAGGCGATCGCCCAATATGGTATGCCCAACTTTTTTGGTTTTCAGCGTTTTGGGCTGGACGGCGATAACTATAAAAAAGCTAGGGCGTTTTTGGACGGCGAAGCGAAGATTCGCGGGCGGCGAATGCAAAAGTTTCTGATCAGCGCCCTGCAAAGCGAGCGGTTTAACGCGTGGCTAACGCGGCGAATCGAGCTTTCAAGCGCGATCGCCTCTTTTGATTCTAAAGCGATCGCCAACGAATATAAACTAGATCTAAGCGCGATCGAAGCGTCAAAAGCGCAAAACCATTTTTTCAAACTTTTTGACGGCGACATTATGCTTCACTACCCGCACGGCAAACTATATTTTGCGGAGGATTTAGGTAAAGAGAGCGATCGTTTTGCTACAAAGCAGGTCGCGCCGACGGGCGTTTTGTGCGGGTATAAATCGGCGATGGCAAAAGGGGTCGCGGGCGATATTGAGCTTGCGTTTTTCGAGGATATTCCCGCAAGCGGCGATCGCCGTTACGCTTGGATTTTTCCCGAAGAGTTAAACGGCGAATATATTTCCAAAGAGGCGCATTACGAACTTAGTTTTTATCTTCCCAAAGGCTCGTACGCTACGGCTTTACTCGAAGAGGCGTTGCATTGCGAACTTAGCGTCGATCGCGGCGAGCAAAATGATAATTAGTTAAAATCAGAACGATGAAAAGACTACTAATTTTTGCCGATGGCGAGGTTGCCGAAAGTTTTGTTAAACGCCTAGCCGATACCTATACGGATATCAATCTTTATCATATTGTCTATTACAGGGGATCGATGGCGGAAAACGAAGCGGCTTACTGCCGTTATTACCGCTTTGATCCGACCAGCTTCAGCAAATTAGAGGCGATCTTCTCAAAACAGTTTATCGGCGCGTATATTGTTATGAAAGATCCAAAAGACGCGATTCAGGTTTATAAAAATGTGCGCATTTTAAGCCGCGATCTGCTTATTTACGCGCTTGATACGGGTGCTCTAGCGGCATTACCGGACGACGATCAAAATCTGCAAAAAATATCCGCGAGCGAACTTTTAGCAAATCGTTTAATAGCGCTCACTCCAAATATACCGGTTAGCGCGCAATACGTCGGGCTTGGCGAGGGCGAAATTATCGAGGTTAAGGTGCCGTTTGGCAGCAGTTACGCCTATCGTCATATCAGCCATATCGCGCAAAATAAATGGCAGATCGCCGCGCTGTATAGAAACGGCGAATTGATCTTGCCTTTTCCAACGCTTATGATCCGCCCAAGCGATAATCTGCTTTTGGTGGGACAGCCTAATATACTGAAAACCGTTTATCGCGCTATTAAGATCGAAAGCGGACAGTTTCCAGCCCCTTACGGGCGCTCTTTATATTTTGTTTTGGATATCTCCGCAAAACGCGAAAAAAGCGCGGCGATCGAGCTTCAAAGCGCGTTAAATATTCATAAACGGCTTAAAAATAGAACGCTTTATATCAAAGTAATAAATCCCGATAGTTGGGCTATGCTAGAAACCTTGCAAACGATCCGCGATAGAGAGGTAGTTATCGATATTGCTTATAAGCCTTTCAATTTAGAGCGCGATCTGGCAAAAGAGTTATGGAGATATAACGTAGGTCTTACGATCGTAAGCGACGATTTTTTTAAGAAAAAAGCGAACCGCGCGTTATTTAGCCGCTTGCAAAAACCGGTCTGGAAACTAGGCTTCAACCACTCGTCGCGGATCAAAAACGCGGCTATGCTTTTAAGCGCGAATCCGAAGCTAGAGCAAATATCGCCCGTTTTATTCGATCTATCCACGCAACTTGGCGTAGATATTGCGTTATACCCTTCAAAAGGCGACGAAGAGGGCGAAAACGAGGTGATAGAACATTATGAAAATCTAGCGGCGATTCACTCGCGGATCATTAGCGTAAAACGCTATGAAGAAAATACGGTTACGGTTTTAAGACGCGAAGAAAATCTGCTGTTATGTTTTCCTTTCGACGAAACGATAGCGCAAAGAAGACTTTTGGATTTTCTCCAATTAAAACAGGCGGAGAGAATGTATCCGCTTTTAACTCGTAATCATCAGCTTTTTATTCCGGTATTGTAGGTAAAAAAATGGATATAGAAATTGTTCTTAACAAAAATATAGACGATAGTTATAAGATCTATTTGGGCGATTTAGACCCTTTAAGATTTGAAACAAAAGTCGCGATCGTAACAAATAAAACAATCGCGCCGATACATCTTGCGGCGCTTAGATCGAAAATATCCGCGCCGGAGATTAGCGAGATTATTATCGACGACGGCGAAGAGTATAAAAATCTGCAAACAATAGAAAAGATTTTGGATCGGCTTTGCGATTTGCGCCTTGATCGCAGAAGCGTTTTAATCGCTTTTGGCGGCGGCGTGATCGGAGATATGACGGGCTTTTGCGCTGCGATCTATCAGCGCGGCATATCGTTCGTTCAGATTCCTACGACGCTTTTGGCTATGGTCGACGCGAGCGTGGGGGGCAAAACGGGCGTTAATAACTCTTACGGCAAAAATCTAATCGGCGCTTTTTATCAGCCCCTTAGCGTCCATATCGATCCCGCGTGGTTAAAAACTCTGCCAAAGCGGGAGTTTTTATCGGGCATAGCGGAGATTATTAAGATGGCGGCTACTCTCGATAAAGGCTTTTTTGAATGGCTTGAAAAGGTCGATCTAAACGACGATAAAACGTTAAAGGAGGCGATCGTTCGCTCGATTCGTCTTAAAGCCCGTATCGTTATGCAAGACGAGAAAGAAAGCGGCGCGAGAGCGGCGCTAAACTACGGACATACTTTTGCCCACGCGATCGAAAAAGAGAGCGGCTACGGCGTTATTTTACACGGCGAAAGCGTAGCTATGGGTATGGTTATGGCAAACCGCTTGGCGTTAAGTTTAGGACTAATCAAAGACGAAGAGGCTTTGCGTATCAAGCAAGCGATTAAAAAGTTTGGGCTAAACCCGTATTACAAAACGCCTAATCCAGAGCTTTTTTACGAAAGTTTTTTTTTAGATAAAAAGACAAAAAATAATAATATAACTTTTGTTTTGCCGCGAAACATAGGCGACTATATTTTTGTTAGCGACGCGCCAAAAAAATTGGTTTTAGAGGCGATCGAAAAGGGCGGCGAATGAAAATAGCGCGTTTTATCATTTTATTTTATTTTCTCGCTCTCGCCTGTTTTGCGCAGGAGGACGAGGCGCAAAAGCAGTTAGACGAAGTTACGGCGCAAATTAAGCAAATAGACGAAAAACTAGACGCCGAAAATAATATATGGATTAAACGCTTTGTCGATCAGCGCGATTTTTTGGCTTTGCAAACCGAGCAGGCGCAGATTGCCGCAGAAATTAAACAGCTATTAACTAGGCGCGATAGCTCGTCAAGACAGCGCCGCGAGCTTTTAGAAGAACGCGCCAAAACTTTGCAGATGCGCTTGGATTTATTGGGGAGTTCCGGCGACGCTTCGCCTTATGAAACCCTTTCAAAAAGCGAACCGATTCCAGACGCTCCAGAGGTGAGAAACCCCTTTGCTATTATCGGAGGGCTTTCGTATTCGCGCGAAGGTGCTCGTATGCTTAAAGAGCAGGAGATAAAACTTGATTCTTTGCGCTCGACAATCTCTTTAGAACAAGAGCGGCAAGATCTTTTGGAAAAACAAAACGCGCTTTTATCGCAACTAAAAAAACCGATTAGCGCTACGCAATACGCCGAAACGATTACGCTATTAACTTCGCTTAAAAATATCGAAGAGGTTTTCGCTACGGCTTTTAGCGTTCAGGAAAAACGTTTTCGCGCAAGCGATACGCAGGTAAAAATGCAGATAGAGGAGGAGGTATCAAAACTGATCGCGATTTTGATTGCGATCGCGATACTTATCGCTTTTGTTTTTCTCTTAAAACTAGTCGCAAAAAGGGCGGTAAAAGACGCTAATAGAGTTTTTAGTATTAACCGCGCCGCAAATATCGTAACGTTTATTATAATTCTCCTGATTTTGCTTTTTAACTATATTAACAACCTCGTCTATTTCGTAACCTTTTTGGGCTTTATATCGGCCGGTATTGCGATCGCTATGAAGGATTGGTTTATGAGTTTATTGGGGTGGCTTGTGATCGTAATAGGCGGTTCTGTTCATATAGGCGATCGCATTAGAATAGTGCGCGACGGCGATACGGTGGTAGGCGACGTTTTAGAGATCGGGTTGACGCGAATAATGTTGTTTGAAGATATAACCTTATCCACGTTTGAAACCAATCGCAGAGCGGGAAGGATTATCCATATTCCAAACAACTACGTTTTTACCAATATCATTCAAAATTACACATATAACGAAATGCAAACCGTTTGGGACGGAATAGACGTTGTGATTACCTTTGAATCCAACCACAAAAAAGCGCAGAAGATCGCCAAAGAGATCGCCGCCAAACACGCGATAGGATATACCGATCAGACCCGCAAACACTACAATAATTTAAGAATGCGTTTTAATCTACGCGCCGTTAGCGTCGAACCTCGCGTATTTACTTTCGCTCATATATATGGAATAAAGGTGAGCGTATGGTATCTGACAAACTCATATTCGACGCTATCTTTGCGTAGCGTTATCGGATCGGAAATTATCGACGCGTTTAACGCCGCCGAAGGTATTAAGATTGCGTATCCTACCTACGTCGTCGGCGCCGACAAAACGCCTGCCGAACCCCCGCCCGTTTTATCCGATCTAACATAGCGCAATCTCTAACGTTAGTCGGGCTAAGTAAGAGTTATCTATAATATGCGCCATAAAGCAAAAGGGGAGGGGAGGGCGCGACTATGGCGAGTGATCTGAGTTTTGTAAAGTTTATAACGGATCAGATTAAAGATGCGGGCGTGATTACCTATAAAAAGATGTTCGGCGAATATCTTATTTATGCAAACGGCAAGCCCGCGGTCTTAATATGCGATAATACGGCGTACGTAAAAACTTTGGAATGTTTAGCGCCATATCTTGCAAACGCGGAAAAAGCCGCTCCGTATAAAGGGGCGAAAGTTCACTATATCGTCGATCCCGAAAATAGCGAAACGCTATCTAAGATCGTCCGTGAAATAGAGCGTGTAACTCCGCCGCCAAAGCCAAAGAAAATTAAAAAAATCTAATTGAAATTGAGCGCCGTCGGATTTTATAAACTTTATTCGCGTTAAACGACGCGCTTAATCGGATCCTATTTGCGCGATCTCTTTTTTTGCGTATGGCATAAGTCCGCCCGCATCGACAATCTCCTGCATAAAGGGAGGAATCGGATTAAACTTATACGTTTCGTTTTTGGTAAGATTTTTCACGATCGCGTTTAAGTTATCTACTTCGATCTCGTCGCCATCCTCTATGCGATCGGCCTGATCGACTTCATAAATATAAAGCCCTGTGTTGAAAGCGTTGCGATAGAAAATCCTAGCGTATGATTTAGCGATCACGCCCGCGATCCCAAAGGCTTTAATCGCGATCGGCGCGTGTTCCCTGCTAGAACCGCAACCAAAATTATCGAGCGCGACGACGTAATCGCCTTTTGTCGCTTTTTTTGTGAAATCCGCGTCCGCGTCTTCAAAAAGCCGCTTCGCGAGTTCTTGCGGATCGACCGTGTTAAGATAACGCGCCGCGATGATCAGATCGGTATCGATATTGTTTCCAAAACGCCACGCTTTCGCCATTTTTTTCCTTTAATTTTTGATACGAGATTATCCGACAAATCATAAGCCTCTCGTATAGCTTTTCGTATGCCGTTATCTAAAACGTCTTTCGCCGTCTTATCCTCTTGTTATTTACGCGATATTACGATAAAAACGCTAAAACCCCGCGGATTATTTTTTGATCAGCGCGGACATTTCGCGCACCGCAACGCTAAAACCCGTCCAGATCGATCGCGCTACGATACTTTGACCGATATTAAGCTCCTCGATTCCCTCAATCGCGGCGATCTCGCCGACGTTATGATAATTTAGCCCGTGTCCGGCCGCGACGCTTAAGCCCAATTCGTTGGCGAAAGCTACGGCTTTTTTAATCTTTTGTATCTCCAATTCTAACTCGCGCTTTAACTCCTCTTTGCTAAAAGAGATAAGCTCTTTCACGGCGTAAGGCGTTCGGTATAAAATGCCGTTTAACATAGCCCAAAGGTTAGAAAAGCGCCCAGTGTGAAACTCTACCGTATCCGCGCCGCCTCTAAACGCTAGATCGATAGCCGCTTTGTTGGGTTCGATAAATAGCGAAACGGCTATTTCGCAATCTTTTAGCCGCTCGATCGTTCTTTTTACGCGGGCAAAACTGTTTTCTACGTCTAATCCCCCTTCCGTAGTAACCTCTTCGCGTTTTTCAGGCACTAGCGTAGCGCGAAACGGACGATATTTGATGATCTCGTCTATAACCTCGAAAGCGCATTCCATATTAACGGGAATGGGCGAATTTGCAATTATACGTTTTGCGTCGTAGTCGTCGATATGTCTTCGATCTTCTCGTAAATGGATCGTAATTTGATCCGCTCCGTTTTGCGCCGCGACGAAAACCGCCTGTAAAACGTCCGGATCGGCTATTTTTCGCGCCGCCTTCAAAACCGCGATATGATCGATATTTACGCCTAGTTTCATCGCTATCCTTATATGCTAATTTTTGACGACTTCCAGAGTCTTTATACTATCTTCGATCGACGCCAACGCGCCGCGATCGCCGCTAACGCACAGCGAAACGAACGCGCTAAGTTCGTTGCGAAGCGGTTCGCCTTTGAATACGACAATATCGCGCACAAGATACGAATGCGAAGCGCTGTAAGCGGAAAAGCTTTTTAACTCTTGGCTCATCAAATCGGCTTCGTAGTAGCCCGCGGGAGTCGCCACTTCGATTTTACGCTTTTTATAAGGCGTTAGCCAGTTTGTCGTGATTGTCGCCACGATCTCCTCTTGCAACTTAAAACTAAGTATTGCGTTATCTTCGTAATGATTATGGATTTTTTGCGAGGCAAAGATATGACGATCGACGATCTCTTTGCCCGTAATGTAACGAATTAGATCAATATCATGCACGGCTAGATCCGTCAAAATACCCACGTCGGCTATGCGCGGCGGAAACGGCCCTACTCGCGTAATGGCAATCGAGTAAATATCCTTGCCTTCAAGCTCTTTTTTTAGCGCGGTTACTACGGGATTAAATCGTTCGATATGCCCTACGGCGCTATGCAATTTTTCGCACGCCTTTGCGATAATCATAGCGTCTTCGTTATTTGCGGCGGCAGGTTTTTCTATAAATACGTGAAGATTTTTAGAGGCGCATTTAAGCGCGATCTCTTTATGCAGAAAAGTAGGGGTCGCTATGATCGCCGCGTCGGCTTGGACTTTTGCTAACATTTCGTCTATATCGCGCCAAACTTTTTTACCGTCAAATTCGTCGATTTGATTGTCGCATAAACCGACGATTTGCGCGCGCGCGATCGACGATAAAACGCGGTAATGTCCTTTGCCCATAACGCCAAGTCCGATCAAAACGACTCTTAACACGTCGCCTCTTTAACCGCCGAAATAACTTTCTCCTGCTCCTCTTGCGTCAAAAACGCGCTAAAGGGCAGGCTTAAAACCTCGTTTGATAGTTTTTCGCTAATCGGCAGATCGCCTTCTTTGTATCCTAAATAACTAAACGCTTTTTGTATATGAAGCGGTTTTGGATAATGCACCGCGCTTGGAACGCCTAGTTTCGTCAAAGTTTCTACGACTTTATCGCGGTTTTTAACGCGGATTGTATATTGCGCGGCGACGCCGTTTTGATCGTAAAAAATACGTTTGGATTCGTCAAAAGCCGCGTTATATCCCGACGCTAATTTTCGCCGCGTTTGAAGTTCGTCGTCAAAATGTTTCAGTTTGACGTTTAGGATTGCCGCCTGCAACGCGTCTAAGCGCCCGTTTAAGCCGATCGCCGTATGTTCGTAGCGCCCCTCCTGTCCGTGATTTCTAATCTGCTCGATCTTTTTGGCAAGATTTTTGTCGCTTGTAAAAATCGCCCCGCCGTCGCCGTAACAGCCTAGCGGTTTTGACGGAAAAAAACTGGTCGTTCCTATATCGCTTAAAGCGCCGCTTTTTTTGCCTTTGTAGATCGCGCCGAAACTTTGGCAGCCGTCCTCGATCACGGCGATTTTACGATCGGACGCTACGCGCTCGATCTCGTCAAAATCGGCGCAGTTTCCATAGAGGCTAACGGGGATAATCGCTTTGGTTTTAGGCGTAATCGCCCGCTCTATCAGCTTTGGATCGATATTCGCGTCGCGTTCTTTTACGTCCGTAAAAACGGGTTTTGCGCCGATTAACGCAATCGCTTCGGCGGTCGCGGCAAAGGTAAATGCGGGCGTTATCACTTCGTCGCCCGCCCCAACGCCGATCGCAAGGAGCGCGATCAAAAGCGCGTCCGTGCCGCTAGAGCAGCTTATCGCGTATTTTGCGCTGACATAGTTCGCTAGAGCGTTTTCAAGGGCTTCGACCTCTTTGCCCATAATAAACTGCCCGCTCGATAAAACGGCGGCGATCGCGTCGTCAATCTCGCTTTTATAGGCGTTGTATTGCGCCTTTAAGTTGATAAACTCCATTTATATTTCCTCTTTTGGTTTTGTAAGTGTAAGCAATTTGCGGTAAATCCCCGTTAGAAACTGCGTGTCTTTCTTGCAATAATCGAGCAAAGCGCGGCGAATATCCTCTCTTTTTTCGGCGTTTGCCGAATACATAGCAAAGTAATTTTCCATCGCTTCTAAACCGCTTTTTATCGCGCCGTCGTAGATCATTTTTGAGTCGATCACGGGCGCGACCGCTTTCAACGCGCATTGCCCGCGCATCTTGGCGCTATAAAACCAGCGTCTTTCAAAAGGGATCATCAAATCGACGATTCTTGATTGGATCGAAAGCAGTTTTTTACGCCGATCGGCAAAGAGTTTTGCGAGTCCTTTTATAACGCTTTTTTCAAACGCCGCGCCGTAAGCGACCACGCTTCCCGTTTCGCCGATTAGATCGCAGAGTTTTTGGGCTATTTGCGATCTGCCGTCCGTTTCGTGATCGGCTAAAAACTCGTAACGTTTTGCGCGGGAGTTTGGCGCGTTTAATATATGCAGAGAAAATTGAAACGGCGTAACCTCAAACGGCTTTGTTCGATCAAAGATCGGAACGGGGTAACCGATCGCCTCAAAATCCAAAAAATAGATCGGATATTCGATCTTGCCTAGAAAATCTTTTATAGCGTTTGTATCGATATGCGCTCTTTTGGTTTTGTCGCATTTGATCTGTATCGCCTGGTAATCGGTAAGCAGATTTTTAGGTATCTCTTGCGGATCGGCTATTCCTTGCTTGATCAGATTTATTTTTAGCTCTCTATCCAATCTTGCGACGTTCAAAACCGAGTATTCAAAAAGTCTTGGAAAACAGAGGCGCGAATATTGGCAGGTAAGATCGTAATCGCATAAAACTTTTTTGGCGGCTTTCGCGTTTTTTTCGATCAATTTATTTGGCGGCTCGATACGAAAATAGCGGCTATAAACGCTCCTTGTTACGTCGCGTTTAATAAACAGTTTGTCAAAATCCAAAGCGCCGTTTTTAACGTAATCTTTATTGATATAGTAAATAAATATCTTATTGGTTGTTATAAATCGCTTTCGCAATACCCAAACCGACAAGGCAAGCTCTTTGATCGCCGCAGAATAAGGTCCGCTCGCAAAGATAATTTTTGATAGTTCTAAGCCTTTTTTGCCAGAAACGAGCCGATCGATATGCGCCGTCAGCTCGCCAACAACAATCTCTTTGCGCGAAAGCGGGTGTAAAAAACCGTCGTAAAACCACGCATAAACGGCGCGCAGAACGTTTGGCGGAACAAACGGTTCGCTTCGTTTTTGCAAGCGCGGCGTCGCGCCCTGCGAGTGTAGATAACGCGCTTTTTGGCACGAAATTAGATTGAATAGTTGCGCCGCATTCAATAGGTTTCCTCTTTTGGCGACGTATTCTACCAACGATTTTTAAGAATGCGTTGTATAATATCCGTTCTAAAATCAAAAAGGAGGCATAGGTTTGCTAAGGATTTTGTTATTTTTGGCGACAAACGTCGCAATTGTCGTAGTGGCGAGCATTACGCTTTCAATTTTGGGCGTTAATGGCTACCTAACTAGCGAAGGT
>JAISOU010000067.1 GCA_031275395.1 Helicobacteraceae bacterium
GTCGTCTTACGTTTGTTCTCGTTTAGATACCTTATAGCCTCTTTTAGTCCCTCGACGTCTATATCAGATTTATTAGCAAGATATGCCCTATTGACCGTTTCCGCATATCTCTCAAAGTCATTAGAAATTAGTGTGATCGTGTGATATTTTAATAATCTTGCCACAACGCCGCTTCCAGAAAATCCGTCAATTGCGGTTATCTTATCTTTTTTTAAGTCTTTCTTAACTTTTAGGACTGCCTCATTGATAAAAGGGAGCAGTTTTCGTTTATTTCCAATATATGTAATTAAATGGGAAACAAAATAGTTACTATTAAAATCTAAAAGTTCATCATATTCCGTCTGGTCTATTAAATTTATATTATTTGTAGATTTCATGTCTCCATTATAGCACAAAAAATGAAAATGTCATAATCGTATTATGGCATTTTTTCAATATGTAACAAATTATATGCCAATTTTATATCTGTTATGCGTTAGTATAGTAACCGAATTAGTAACAACTTTTGTGTAAAGCTCCGCGACTTTGTCGCTTGGCGCTAAGCGCATGGGCTTTGCCCACATTTTTTTCTTTTCTCTTGTCCGAAAAATCGCCAAAGGCAACGCCTGAAGGGCGTGGCGTGCCTGAAAAATCACAATTATTTGTATTTTGCGCCAAAATAGATTCGGGTGAAAGCGTAAAATCGCACCATTTTTACGCTATGCCGATCAAAAAAACCAACATTTCCCACAATATACGCGCAATTTTCAGACGAGTAGATACGCCAACAAAGCCCGCGAAGCGCCGCTACGTTTTTGCCTTTTTCATAATTAACGCTTGAAATTATAGAAAACGAAAATGCAAATCGGTAAAGGCAAACCTCTGCTAAACGCCCTCGAAAACCTCTTGCAAACAAGGTTTGTTACGTTTGAGCGCAAAAACCCACGCATAATTTAAGCGATAATATGTTACGATTTTCAGGATATTGATTATCAGTATTTCAAAAAAGATTGAACCTTGACAACGCGGCTGGATTAAGCTACAATGTCAAGTAAGTCAATCGGATTAAAGGACTTAAAATGTCGGTTTTAGTTTTAGGCGGCGATCGCGTCGATGCGATCAAAGAAGCGCTCTATTCGCGGGGCGTTTCGCAAATTACCCATTGGGATATGAGAAAAGCGCGCGATTGCGATCGCAAGTTGCCAGAGTGCGCGGATTGCGTGGTGATGATAATAGATTATCTCAGCCATAACGCGATGAATCACTTCAAAAAAGAGGCGAAAAAAAACAACGTGCCGATCATCTGCGCCAAGCGCGGAACAGGTTCGATCGCATGCGCGCTAGATCGCATAGGTTTTGCAAACGGCAAGCTAGGCGCGAGCAAAACGGAGCCGATCGCGGCGGCGAAAAACGAATGCGCGAAGCGCTGTCGCAATATCGGTAAAAAAAATTAGCGGGACAGATTGGCGGCGCTATTCAAATATTGTCGCTTCAGACCGTCAATCGGATTGGCGTAAAAGTTAAGCGTTTTCGTTTGACGCTTAACTACGGCGGGATAATCCGCATTTGACTGTTTTGGAAACTTTGCAATAGGACAATCGCAATAACGCTAGCATTATTTGTGGTCATAAGAGAGGTAAATATGCCAACGAAGCGTCTTGTAGAATGGCGGACAGCGTGGGCAGACTAGCGGAGATAGGCTTAACGGTCGGCGCATTTTTGCGCTGACCGAGAGGGCTTGGGATACTTCCCAATAAACGAGTGTGACCACACAGTTATTGCTTGCCACATCTACAATCGGCGATTTGGACGCCCAAATCTACTGCCCGCTATAGCCGAAATTTCCGCAATCGTTACTCGGCGCATCTTACAAAATTTTATTTTCGCGCAAGCAATACTCCGGCTCGCCGAAATCACCGTTGCCATTTGTTGGGGAGACCCAAACCCTCTCAATCCTGTGGATTGTTAAGCCCGCTCCACAGTCTGCTGTCGTCCGGTTTAGTAAAAAATCATTTCCTAAACATAAGCAGATACTCATGAGCAAGGAGCAAAAAAATTATGTTTAACGCTATTTGTTTTCCAGTATCCTGTGGTCTTACAATTATGCTGTTCTTTTATGATGATTTCTTTCAGAGAGAATCCCGAGCTTTCAAATATTTTCATCACATTGAAACTCAGCGGAACAAGAAACCTTTCTTGCGAGCATCACTCATCAAGATAGCGCAAAAATTTTCTGATCGTAGCGCACGATAACATTCAGCGGCAACTGATTTCATCTGAACTAAAAAATCGCGCACATCATAGTTAGACAGATCGCCGTTAATACTGTCGCCGTAATGAATTATATTTACATAAGGTTGGGGTGTACAAATGAAATCTATGCTCTCATTAGGAATAAAAATTAAGATTGCGAGCATCGCCTTGCTTAATGTAAACCTGCCATGCATTCAGATAGCCAAACGAGTCTTTTCGTGGTAGCGCTCAATGGCGATAGGATTTATATCCGCGCCAAGTATATTGCGATTGAGCAACTTTGCCTCAACGAGCGTTGTGCCGCCACCAACGAACCGACCAAGCACAGGGTCGCACTCCGCCGAGTAACGTAGCAACAAATTACGCAAGATATATGGCGCCAGTTCCCGCGATATTTTGCATCGCGTGTTGCCCAACTGCCACGCTCTGGGAACGTCCATACAGATGTAGTTTCCAGAGCGAAATTGTCAGGTTTCCATTTCGCCGACTTCAATTCTTCAACCCTCTGCTCAATACGAAATAATTATTCATTAATCAACCCAACTATCCAATTCAACCACCCCTTGATAGTTGAAGAACGGCGTTCAAATGTGCTATCACTATTGATGTTATAAAGATTTGACAACTTCATAATCTGTATAATGTCGGCGGTAGAAGGCATATTTCCGAACTCAAGATATTTGCGGAGTGTGTCACCGAAAACTTTGTGCGACAATATCAAATCACAAAATGCTAATTGGCGTTGCTTATAATTTAAGATAAGAAGCCGTTTTCCTGTTTCAGTCAACCCATAAATAGGCGCTACGTTCTCTTTCCTCTTTTCAAGCAGACCAAGATACCGTGCTGCGTCGGCGTAATAATTCGTTTGCCTTGCGTCAAATGCATATTGCTCTGTAACATCGTTACGACTTAATTCTTGTTCACTAATCAGTTCACAAATATTGATAACGCGTTCAAAGTTATCCGCTTGTGGAAAAGGAATTTGCGGTTCTGGCGCGGGTTCTACCTTATTTAAAACTTTCTGAATATCAGTAATGTCTATCGCAGTATCTTCAATAGAATAATTTTTCTGTCTAATCAAAACCAAGGAATTATAACTATTTATATCCTGAAACGCATACTCATAGAGCCGATAAATGCCGTTTGAGTAAACAAGAAACAGCGGACGCGCAGGCTTTGTAATGCGGCTTTGCCAAACTCTGAAAGGATAATATAGTTGCCTTATTAAAAAATCCTCTGACAAATCGCGTTTCGCTTCAAAGAGTGCTAACCATCTTACGCCTTCATAAGCCGCGTCTATTTCAATCTGTGAACTGGCTACTTGTACTCTACAAGGCGTTCTGCTTTTTGAGTTGGTAATATCGAAGGCGAACGCACCGGAGCCCATACGCCCCGAGACAGTAGAAATCAAATCTTCATCTTGCAAAAACTCGGCTACAATACCAGCGGCAACGGCACAATTTAAGGCAATCGCTTCGCTGGGAATATTATTAGCGTCTAAACTCTGAATATAAGTAGGTAGCGATACTCTTGTTATTGGGGTATTATCATCTTCAAATTTATGATAAGCGTCAAAGTGCGAAATGACATAATCGCCTCTTGTTATGGGTAATATGGACAACCGGTTGTCCGCAAAAATTTTAGGCAAGTTGATTGTGTGATCAAACTTTGCCATAAGTCGCGGCTCTCTAAATTCTTTAGTTTGCGTAGCCGAAATCTCAAATCGACCATTGGCGTCAATTTGATTAAGAATATCATACTTTGAAAACAACTGTTCCCAAGCTGTGTCGTTAAGGCTTTTCGGCAGCTCACTAATAATTTCTCACCACCAATTCATCAACTTCACCGCGCTTCGTAGCGTCTGAATTGATCGCCCTTTTTGCTTGCACAACGGAAATGCGATATGCGGCGTATTGTTCTTTTATAAAATCTGTAGCAGAGTTTGAGAGCAAAAACTTTACCCCTCTATCGTTGAGCGTGTCGCAACATTTACGAAGCCTTATTTGGTCATCGCGAGTAAAACCGCCTTTTGAATACCCCGTAAAACTTGACGTGTCCGAAACCGGGTCATAGGGTGGGTCAAGATATACAAATGCCCCTTTTGGTAATGCGTCTAATACTTCTGTATAATCAAGGGACGACAAATGAATCGTTGCCGTGTTAAGGTACAAACTGACCGCTCGCAATGTCGGAGCATTGATAATATTCGGGTTGCGATAGTTTCCAAAAGGAGAATTGAACTCCCCTGCGTTATTAACGCGAAACAAGCCGTTATAGCAAGTCTTATTTAGATATAAAATGCGAGCGGCTTTTTTTATATCCGAAAGAGAAGGATATTTTTCTTTATCTCTATCCCAATCCCTGACAGCATAGAAAACATCAGCTTCATTCTTGAAGCCCTGCAAGGCTGTAATGAGAGCTTCCACATCCGTTTTAATCACATCGTAAACCCGGATTAAATCACCGTTTATGTCGTTGATAAAGGCTACATCCGGCTGTAAGCTAAAAAGAAGCGCGCCGCCGCCCACAAACGGCTCACAGTAAGTAGTTATACGTTTTGGCAACAGCGGGATCAGGACATCCAATAACTGGCGCTTGCCCCCCACCCATTTGAGAACAGGAGCAACCAATTTATTCTTTTTCAATGATAAAGCCCCTTTCAAACAAAGTCGCTATGTGGATTTTTTAAATCCCTCGCTATAACCCTCGTTGTACGCTTCAATTGCACCTTTGTGGCGTACACTACCTGCTTGACTTTCGGGCAAAAAAGATAAATCACGTTTTTTCTGCTTACCATCTAATCCGTCTCGAAGTCATTCCTCATACGCACAACCCGCACAAATGTGTCTATCACCGCTTCCATTGCCCCGTGAATAGGGAAGCGAGATATTCCAGCAAATACCTGTGTTTCTTATTGCATATCATAGTATCACCTCTTACATATGTCAAGTATGTCGAGTCTAACGCTCTAACTTAAAAACAAACGCAAACGCCTCCCTAACAATAAACGCCCGAGTCGAGTTCGCATTTGTTCGGAGTGGCGGACAGAGAGGGATTCGAACCCTCGATACCCGCAAGGGTATATCAGTTTTCGAGACTGACGCCTTCAACCGCTCGGCCACCTGTCCAGCTAAAGCCGCGTATTCTAGCCAAATTAGCCAAAAACGCCGTCGCCTGACGCGCTAGATGTAACCGCGAAGCGCGTCGTTTAACGCGGCGCAAAGAGCGTTTGGCAGAGAACCGATCGCCTCGCGCAATTTTTGCGCCTCTTTTTGGGCGCGTTTTTGCGCCTCGTCCAGCCCCAAAAGCGTTACGAAGCTATTTTTATTATCGTCGTTATGCGTGGGCTTACCCACCGCCGCCGATTCTTGCGTCGCGTCGATAATATCGTCCCTGATTTGAAAATATAACCCCAAATCCATACCGAAATCGTAGAGCCTTTTGGCAAAATCGTCGTCCGCGCCGCCAACATAAGCGCCCATCTGCAAGCTCGCGGCGATCAGCTTGCCCGTTTTGCGGCGATGTATAAACTCTACCTGCGATAAATCCAGCGTTTGTCCCTCGAAACGGCAATCCAGCGCCTGCCCCAAAACCATACCCGCCGCGCCGCCGTTCTCGGCGAGAATAGCGACAAGTTTTACCTTTGTTTCGCTTGGAAGCGGCGCGTTCGCCAAACACAAAAAACTGTGCGAGTTAAGCGCGTCGCCCGCTAGGATCGCCGTAACCTCGTCGTAACTTTTATGCAGGGTAGGAACCGAACGGCGAAAATCCGCGTTATCCATCGCGGGCAGATCGTCGTGAATAAGCGAATAGGTATGAAAAAGCTCGATCGCCAACGCGACGCTCATCGCCTTTTGCGCGCTTGTCGCGTCCAGCCCCGTAGCCGCCGCCAAAACCAGCGCGGCGCGAAAACGCTTGCCGCCCGCAAGCGCCATTTCGCCGAGCGCCTTTTCATAATACGGGTGAAAACTCGGCGCTTTTGGCAGATTTTCTTTCAGGTATGTTTCAAACGCCTCTAATAACTCTTTCATTTTTGCTCCGTTTCGATCGCGATAAAAAACTGAAACTCGTCCCTCTGCATTAAAAGCCTAACGCTCCCGCGATAACCCGATAAAACCGCCCTCGCCTCTTTTGGGGTTTTGACCGCGTTCCCGTTAATCGTTACGATCTGATCGCCCGCGCGGATAGGAAGTTTATGGTTGTCTATGCTACGCACGACAAGATCGGAGCTTAGATTCCAGCCGATATGCTCCAAAAAAGTATCGGCTTTCAAAAAACCTCCTAATCGCCGAACGACCTTCGCCTTTAGCTCCGCGCTCGCGCCGTCGCGCTCGATCGTTACGTTTGCGTCGTCGTCGGGTTTCAAAAATAGGATTGCGCGTTCGATCTCTCTGGGCGTTTCATAAACCGCGCCGTTAATTTTCACTATCCGATCGCCCTCCAAAAAGGGATTATTTGGCGTAAAAGGGTTAATATAGCGGACTATATTCCCCTCTAGCCGAAATCCAAGATCGCCCCAACCAAAGGAATCGCCGCCTTTGATAAAACGCTCCAAAAAATCGCTTTCTACGATCGCGCCGAACATAGAGATTCCTACCACGGCGTAACAAGGCGCGGTTAGCAAAGCGCCGCTAGGACTGCGCGGTAAAACGTTGGCGGGGTCTGTTCCAAGCTGACGTTTTAGCGACGCGGAAGGTATAATAACCTCTTCGGCTTGGCTTAAAAGGAGCAGATTTTTATGCTCGCTAATCCGATCGGCTTTGCGAAAAACGATCGGAACGCGATTGTGCGTCGTTTTAACGATCGCAAAACCAAAAAGCGGATCGTAACGCTCCAAACTCCACGCTTTGGGTAGCCTATCGGGGTTAAGAAGCCCCAGCGCGACCAATAGGCGCTCGCCGTCGATCGCCACGCCTATAAAGTTTCCCTCATCCTCAAACGCCAAGCGATTTTTTTCGACGCACGGCGCAAACTCGCCTAGCTCCGCCGCCGCGACCCAAGCGCATATAGCCAAACAAACAAAAACCGATCGCAAAAAAGCCATAATAAGAATTGTAGCCGAAAATCCAAAACTCTCCCGCTTTTGCGATCGCCTAACGTAAATATATTAAGATGCAAAATCCATTCTGAAACCTTAACTCATTTACCCGCAAACCCGACTTTTGCGCTAGTTAAAAAAGCGCCATAGCGCAATCGATCTGCTCCCAACTTTTTTTATCGCCCTCTTTGATATGCGAAACGCCTAAAATCTGCGCCGTATAGCGAGCGAAAAGATCGGTTTCTATATTAACGCGCCGATTCGCCGCGTAAGTGCCAAAAAGCGTATCGCTTAACGTGCGCGGAATTAGCGTAAGTCTAAAGGAATCCGAAAAAATTTCGCTTATCGTTAAACTAACGCCGTCGATAGCGATCGAGCCTTTTTGCGCGATCAGCCGCATAGCCTCTTTTGGAGCGGATATAAAAAAATTCGCGCCGCTGTTTTTCTTTTCGATCGACGCGATTTTTCCTATACAATCGATATGCCCCTGAACGATATGTCCCTCCAAACGATCGCCTATTTTTAACGCGGGTTCTATATGAACTTTTCCGTTTAGATTTTCGGCGGCGATCGATTTTAGCGTTTCCGTAGAAAGATCGGCGCTAAAACCGTCGCTTTTGATCGACGTAACGGTCAAGCACGCGCCGTTTATCGCTATGCTATCGCCAATGTTTGGACGATAGGCGGTTTTGATCAAAAGGCGATCGCCGCTTATGCTAGCAAACGCTATTTCGCGTATTAAACCCGTAAACATTTAAGCTCCTCGATCTCTATTTTACTCGCGATTGTTCCGCGCCGTAATCCGCTCTCTTTCGCAAACGAATGGGCGTATAGAAAAAAACCCGCCTTTTTCATTCTCGCTCGCGCCAAATGCGAAGCGGAATAGGTGGTTAAAACGCCCGTCGATCTTAGCAAACGATAAAGCGCCGCGAAAAATTGTTCGCTCCATAATTCGCCGTTATTTCGGATCGAAAAAGGGTCTTGAAAAATCACGTCGAATTCGCCCTCTAACTCTTGAATTATATCCGCCGCGTCGCCGATTTTAACCTCGATCGATAGGCGATTGTCTTTGTAATAAAAATCGCTTGCGATCTTAGCGATCGCCGAGCGATATTTTTCAAACTCTATCGGGTATAAATGGCGCGGCAGATACGCGATTAACTCTTTATCGATTTCGGGCGAAACGATCTCGATTTTGCCGCCAAAAAAGTCGATCGCGGCGAGCGCGTTGTAACCTAAACCAAAACAAACGTCCAGAACGCGGGCGTGATCGCCGATTTGCGCGTATGTAAAAGCGGGACGAATATGCTTTTCGATCGTTTCGCGCATTGCGCCCTCGCCTACGCTGTGATAGCTTTCGTTAAAGCGATCGCTAAAGAGCGTAAAAACGTTATCGACCGTTTTTATTAGACGCATAGCGTAGATAAAAGTAGATCGCCGCAACCGCAAGAATCGTCAAAAACGAGAGCGTTTGCCCCATTGTCAGCCAACCAAAAGCGATAAAGCCCAACTGCGAATCGGGCGTTCTGAAAAACTCGACGATAATTCTCGCGATCGCGTAAAGCGCCAGATAGATCAGCGCCATCTGTCCGTCGAAGCGGCGTTTGCGGTAGAGAAGCAAAAGCGCGACAAAGACGACGATCCCCTCTAAAAACGCCTCGTATAACGCGCTTGGGTGGCGCAAAACGCCGTCTTTAAGAACGCCCCACGCCGCAGTCGTTTCGCGCCCGATAAGCTCCGCGTTCAGAAAGTTGCCGATCCGCCCGAAAACGTAGCCCGCCGATCCGCTTACCGCCGCAAGATCGAATAAAAACCATATCTTAAAACGATGACGGCGGGAAAACAAAATCATAGCCGCCGCCGCGCCCGCGATCGCGCCGTGATAGCTTAGACCGCTTAATCCGATCTGATCGCCCGAAAACGGATTGAATATCTGCCAAGGGCGCGCCAACATATACGCCGTATTCGGATCGTAAAAGATCACATAGCCAAGCCTCGCGCCGACGACCGCGCCAACTACGAACCAGATAAAAAGCGACTCGAAAATCTCGGCGTTCATAGGTCGCCAGTCGCCCCTTTTAACCATACGCCGCCCCCAAAGGTAGCCGACAAGCAACGCGGTTACATACATCAGCCCATACCAGCGCAAATGAAAAACGCCGATCGAAAAGATAACGGGGTCGTGCCAACTATAAAAGTTTTGCCACGTTTCAAGCATAGGTTTTTATCTCTTTCAAACTTTGCGCGATCAGCTCCAGCGGGTGCATAAATATCTGTTTAGCGCCGTATCTGTTTAGCGCCTCGCCGATCTGAACGCGACAGGCGGAACATTCGGCGCTGATTATATGCGCGTCGGTTTGCGCGATCATAGCCGCTTTCTTTTTACCGACCGCTTCGGCTAAGGCGAATCGCTCGCTTTGGATAGTAACGCCGCCAAAACCGCAGCAGTAAGAGGGGTCGCTCATCTCGCGTAGCTCGTAGCTCTTTTCAAGAAGGGCGCGAGGCTCTTTGAAAACCCCCTGCGTCTTTTTCGCGTGGCAGGGATCGTGATAGGTTACGCGGGCGATCTTTTGGTTTAAGGGCGGCAAGATTTTAAGCAGATCGGTGTGGTTGCAGAGCCATTGCGAAGCGATAAAGGTCTTTTTCGCGATACGCTTCGCCCTTTGCGCCCACTCTTGCTCCTCCTCCAAAATCAGCTCCCAATCGTGAATAATCATACTAGAGCAGGTCGCTTCGGGGACTAAAATCGCCTCGATCGAATCGATAAACAGCTCAAAGTATTCGATATTGTATTTGATCAGCCGTTTGGTCGTTTTCAGATCGCCCGTAAAATAGCTGGGCGCGCCGCAACAGAGTTGATCTTTGGGAATAAAGGCGTTGATCTTAAGCGCTTTAAGAATATATAAAAGCGAATCGCCCGCTTCGGTATACGCGTAATTTGCCATACAGCCGATAAAGATCGCTACGGTTCTATCGCCGCCAAAATCCATTCTTTCAGGATACGCGTTTAAGAAACTTTTCGCGGCGATATTCGGCAGTAGTCTGCCGCGTTTCATCATTGGAAGCGAAAATCGCGCCTTCATTCCGTTTTGCGTCCGCTCGAAAGCGCAGGGTTTCAAGATATAGCCCATTTTTGCCGCGAAATCTTGCAACGATCGCCGCTTTAAGAAAAAAAAGACAAGTCTCTTAAACCACGCGATAGAGTATTTTGCCGCGACTTCGGCTCTGACGTTTTCGATCAGCCGATCGGTAGGAATACTACTTGGGCATACGACGACGCAATTCGCGCATAAGAAACAGCTTTCAAAGATCTTTTTAACGTTTTTATCGATTTTTAGCGATCCGTTTTGCGCGCTCGCCATCAGATGTATAAATCCTCGCGGGCTTGTCGTTTCGTCGCGGCTGACCGAATGGATCGTGCAATCGGGAACGCATTTAGCGCATTTTACGCACTGATCGGCGTATTTTGCAAAATCAAAGCTAGTTTTCATAATCGCGCAATTATAACCAACCGAATACAATGCTAGGTATGTTACGTTTTACAAACCTTTCTAAAGCGCCGTTTGTCAAGCATATCGTTACGACGCGGCAAGGCGGGGTTAGCTTGCCGCCGTTTGATAGCTTGAATCTTGGTTTGCGCGTCGGCGACGATCCCGCTAAAGTCGCGCAAAACCGCGCTTTTACCGCGCAAGCGCTCAAAACTAACGCAATTGTTTATATGAATCAGGTTCATAGCGATCGCGTCGTTTTAATAGATTACGCGCCGCTAGAACCGCCGGAATGCGACGCTATGATCTCTAAAACGCCGAACATAGCCCTCGCCGTATTGACCGCCGATTGCGTTCCGATCCTTTTTTACGATCCTAAAGTTAGAGCAATCGGCGTCGCGCACGCGGGCTGGAAAGGCTCGGTCGCTTTGATCGCGATTAAAACCGTAGAGGCTATGCGCGAAAACTTCGGATCGAATCCAAGCGATATTCTAGCGGCGATCGCGCCTGCAATTTGCGCTAAGCGCTACGAGGTGGGCGACGCGGTAATCGACGAGTGGCGAAAACTGCCCGACGATTTTCAGCCCGCTTTAAGCGATCGCCGTTTGGATTTGCAACTTGCCAACCGTCTGCAATTAAGATCGATCGGCGTTTTGGATCGCAATATCGAAACAATGGCGTTATGCACCTATGAAAACGACGATTTTTTCTCGTATCGCAGAGCAAACCCTACTGGACGTTTCGCCTCTATTATCGCTATCGCCGCAAGAGCTTTTAGAGATAGGCGACGTTATCAGAAACGGCAAGATAGACCCAAGCAGTTTTAGCGAAACAAGCGATAGTATTCGCTACGCATACAATTTAGAGAAAAACGGCGCTAATTACAGGGTTGTCGTAGAGGAACTTAATAACGGAAGGAAAGCGATTAATTATTATAGTAGCAGGAACTTCGTAGAGTTCAGAGAGGCGAAGGCACTCCCGCACCCCTCCGATACCAAAACTATACCAGAAGCCGCTAAGGAAGTCAAGAGCGCGGGCAAAGGTTTCAAAGCTCAATCCCCCGCAAGCGTAGGTTCTAGCCTAGCTGGCGGCGTAATCGGCGGCTTTAGCGACGATAAAACAAAATAATGAATTACTTGGTTTAGGAGTTTGGGGCATAAATAGAAAGGGCGCATTGCAAAGGGCTAGTAAATCGGCGCGAAAAGCGTTTGCGGCGTAAAGCCTTCGATTTGACGCGGCTTTCGTTGCGTATCGATCGGCAGGTTTAACGCCAAACGATCGTCGTAGTTATCGATCGCCAAAAGCTTTGGCTTCGCTTCGTCGCGGGAATGACTGTTTATAGCGACATCCCCAATTTACCCTACTTTTTCTCCAATACCAACCAAAACAACCCGCATTGCAAGTGGTGTTGTGAGTGTAGCACAAATTATTAAAATATGCAATTTTGTGAAATCTAAGATTA
>JAISOU010000023.1 GCA_031275395.1 Helicobacteraceae bacterium
GTTCTCCTGTTATGTTTGTTTGCGTTGTGTTAGGATTAAACGCTTGTGGACAAAGCCAAGTTGAGAAACGATAAAAAACTAGCGGACTACCGAGAGAGAGAGAGAGAGAGAGAGAGAGAGAGAGAGAGAGAGAACTTTTTTCCTTAAACCGAGCTGAAACGCAGAAAAACGAACGCATCTTAAACCCTTTTTGCAAAGTCTGCTCTTACGCAATCGCAAAAGTCGCGCGTTGATCAAGGGGGCAAATTTGGCTTTTGCTACACTTGCGCTCTATTTTTTTACGAAAGAATCACAATGCGACTCGACGACAAAACTCTTGGCGAAATGTCCAACGCGGTTCGCTTTTTAGCGGTAGATACGATCCAAAGGGCAAACTCCGGACACCCCGGTATGCCTATGGGAATCGCGGATATAGCGAGCGTTTTTAGCTTTCATCTGAAACATAATCCGCGCAATCCAAAGTGGCTAAACCGCGATCGCGTCGTCTTTTCCGGCGGACACGGCAGCGCGCTAATCTATTCGCTTTTGCACCTATGGGGTTACGACCTTTCGTTGGACGATCTGAAAAACTTCAGACAGCTTGATTCCAAAACGCCCGGACATCCCGAGCGCCTCCATACCGAAGGAATCGAGGTTACGACGGGCCCTTTAGGGCAAGGGTTTGCCAACGCCGTAGGCTTTGCTTTTGCCGCCAAAAAAGCGCAAAAACTTTTGGGCGAGGAGATTATCGATCATAAAGTTTGGTGTTTTTGCGGCGACGGCGATATTATGGAGGGCGTTTGCTACGAGGCAAGCTCTTTTGCGGGGCATAACGCGCTAGATAATCTGATCGTCGTTTATGATAGCAACGATATTACGATCGACGGCACTTTGAATATTTGTTTTTCCGAAGACGTAACGGCGAGATTTACGGCGCAGGGCTGGCATACGATTGCGATCGACGGGCATAATTTTGAAGCGATCGACGCGGCCTTTGAAAGCGCCAAAAACCAAAGCAAACCTACGATCATTATCGCCAAAACGCGCATAGCCAAAGGCGCGGCGACTATGGAAGGCAGCCGCAAAACGCACGGCGCGCCGCTAGGATCAAGCGAGATTAGCGCCAGCAAAGTAAAAGCGGGTTTCAAAGACGAGCCGTTTTATATCCCGCAAAACGCGCTGACTTGGTTTAGAACCGCTTTAGAAAAGGGCGAGTTAGCCGAGCGCGAATGGAATGGTCGCGTTCAAAAATCGGATAAAAAAGAGCTTCTTAAACGGCTGTTAAATCCGGATTTCGACGCGATCGAATATCCCGTTTTTGACGACGCTTCCAAAGCCACAAGGGATACGAACGCTCAGATTCTAAACGCGATCGCCGCCTCTTTGCAGGGATTTATCGGCGGAAGCGCCGATTTGGCCAGCTCCAATAAAACCGAATTGGCTAATAGCGATTCAAATATACGCTTTGGTATTCGAGAACACGCGATGAGCGCGATTACCAACGCGATCGCGCTTTATGGGATTTTTATCCCGTTTGATTCGACCTTTTTCGTCTTTAGCGACTATCAAAAACCGGCGGCTAGAACGGCGGCGCTGATGAGCGCGAAACGTTTTTTCGTTTGGACGCACGATTCTATCGGCGTTGGAGAAGACGGCGCGACGCACCAGCCGATCGAACAGCTTTCGGCTTTTCGCGCCCTGCCCAATTTTTACGTTTTTCGCCCCGCCGACGGATTTGAAAACGTCGCCGCGTGGAAAAGCGCGCTTAAACTGCAAGCGCCTTCGGCTTTTGTCCTAAGCCGCCAAAACCTGCCCGCGCTTGATCGAAGCCAAATCAGAGGCGATATTTCAAAGGGCGGATATTTGCTTTGCGTAGCCAAAAAAGCGCAAATCACGCTAATCGCAAGCGGAAGCGAAGTCGCGCCGGCTCTAAACGCAAAGAGTTTGTTGCAAACAAAAGGGATCGGCGCGAACGTCGTTAGCGTTCCCTGTTTCGATCTTTTTGCGGAACAAGACGAAGAGTATCTTGAAGAGATCGTCGATCCGCAAACGATCGCGATCGCGATCGAAGCGGCGAGCGCGAACGAATGGTTTCGTTTCGCCGACGGGGTTATTGGAATGGAGAGTTTCGGCGCGTCCGCTCCGTCTGAAAAACTTTTCGAGCGTTTCGGTTTTAGCGCCGAACGCATCGCGCAAATAGCCGAGAGTTTGCTCTCTTAGCTTTGCCGCTTTCAAGACTAAACGAGGAGCAGCTCGCCGCCGCGACGGCTCCGATCGGTTACAACCTGATTATCGCGGGCGCGGGCGTGGGCAAAACAAGCGCGATCGTGGGCAGGATAGCCCACCTGCTAAAAAGCGGCGCGTCGCCCGAAGAGATTTTGCTTTTAACTTTTACCAACAAAGCCGCCGCCGAAATGCTCGCTCGTTTGGCGCAGGCTTTTGGCGACAAAGCCGCCGAGCGCGTTATGGCGGGAACTTTTCATTCGGTTAGTTACAAATGGCTTAAAGCGATCGGCAAAAACGTCCTCCTTAAACAGCCGAGCGAATTAAAAACGCTTTTCAAGACGGTCTATGACAAATACCTTATGCGCGAATTTGGCAAACAGGGCGTTTTGGGCTACGCGGCACTATTCGATTACAAAAATCTTTTTGAAAACCGCGACGAAGAGGATTTTTGCGAATGGCTTAGCGCTAGAAATCCCGCGCATAAAGAGAACGCGCCGCTTTATGAAAAGATATTCGACGAGTTTGACGAGTTAAAAAACGAGCTTGGCTTTGTCGGCTTTAACGATCTGTTGCTACAAATGCGTCAGGCGCTAAAAGACGGCGCGAAAAATCCGTATCGCGAAACGCTTGTCGATGAATATCAAGACACAAATCCGCTACAAAATAGCGTTTTGAAAGCGTTAAACCCGCCTTCGCTTTTTTGCGTGGGCGATTACGATCAGAGCATTTACGCCTTTAACGGCGCGGAGATTGGCATTATCTCCGATTTTGAGAAGCGCTACGAAAACGCGAAGGTATGGACTCTGACGAAAAACTACCGATCGACAGCGTTGATTTTGAGCTTGGCAAACCGCGTGATCTCCAATAACGAGCGTATCTACCCAAAAGCGCTTACGCCGATCAAAGCGCAGAGCTTCGCGCCGCCCGAACTTTTGGCTTATGGCGAGTTATACGAGCAATACCGCGCGATCGCCGCGAAAATCGCCTCTTCGCGTTGCGCCAAAAACGAGATCGCCGTGATCTTTCGCAACAACTCCAGCGCGGACGGGATTGAAGCGATGTTGCGCGAGCTTGGCTTGCCTTGCAGGCGTAAAGGCGGAAACGGCTTTTTTGAATCCCGCGAGATTAAAACGGCGATGGATCTAATAGGGTTGATAGTAAATCCTCGCGATCTGCTCGCTTTCGTGAATATTATGGAATACGCGCATGGAATCGGTTCGCACGGGGCAAAAGAGCTTTACGACGAGAGCGTCAAACTAGGCGGCGGCGATTTTCTTAAAGGCTTTCTTACGCCGATCGCGCAAAACGCCTCCTTTGTAGAAAGCGGGCTTTTTAGCGGCGAGGAGATCAAGAGCAAACGCTTTGAAAATATGCCGGTTGGATTTGAAAATCACCCGCTTTTATCTCATTCGCAATTAAACGAACAGAGCACCAAGTTTTTAAGCGATTTTTGGTTTCTTTTAGGCGTTCTTAAAAAGTCGCAAAAACCAAAAGAACAACTCTCTTTAATAATCGCTTCGCCGCTATTTGAAGCGATCGCCAATAAACTCGCCAAAACGCGATCTACAAAAAACGGCGCTTTTGATCAGAGGGTTTTTGACGAAGCCAGAGAGCGGATTTTTGAAAAGATTAGAACGCTAAAAGAGCTATCCGATCGCTATCAGACAAGCGAGCGATTTATCAACGCTATGGCGCTTGGATCAAGCGAAATGAGCGAGGGAAGCGGAGTTAATTTATTAAGCGTTCATGCCTCGAAAGGGCTGGAGTTTAGCGAGGTTTTTGTGATCGATCTTATGGACGGGCGTTTTCCTAACAGAAAATTGATGAATCAAGGCGGCGCGATCGAAGAGGAACGCAGACTTTTTTACGTAGCCGTTACTCGCGCGAAAGAGAGCCTTTTTTTATCTTTCGCCTCGCGGGACGCGTATAAAAAAATAGACTACGCGCCAAGCCTATTTTTATACGAAGCGGGAATGTTGCAGCCCAAAATAAGTAATTAAACCCAAAGCCTTCGCAAAAGCTAGAACGGGGATTAAGATTACTCTTGATACGCGCCTCGTTTTTTAAGATATTCCAGCGTTTGGCAGTTTCCTAATTCGCACGCTTTTTTCGCGTCGATCGGGGCGTTTTTAAGATCGCCCGATTGATAATAAACGCCGCTTCGGTTAGCATACGCGTTGGTTCTGGTCGGATCGAGTTTGATCGACCGAGAAAAATCGGCGATCGCGTTTGGAAAATCGTCAAACGCCAATAGGCAAAACCGCGATCAAAATAAGCGTTGGCGTTTGTATCGTCAAGTTCTATCGCTTTACTATAATAGACGATCGCCGTTTTATAATCGCTTAATTTGGCGTAAGAAGCGCCTGTATAGTAATAGGCGTTGTATTTATTACTAACCCCAAGCTCTACGGCTTTTAATAGATCGCCGATCGCCTCTTTATACCTATTCGCAAAATACAAAGTATAGCCTCTCTCGTTGATAATACTCCAAGTTATTTTCGTCTGATTTAATTATTAACGAAAAATCGTCGATCGCTTTTTGATACTCTCCCATAGCGCGGTAGGTTACGCCTCCGCCGTGATAGGCGCTATAATAGTTTGGCGCGATTTTAATAAGATAGTTAAAATCCTCTAAAGATTTTTGATAATCGCCAAGATTTCTATATAACCTGCCCCTGCTAATGCGCGGACAGACATACATAGGAGCGATCTCGATCGCCTTTGCATAATCCTTTAGCGCCTCTTCGTTTTTGTCAATACGGGTATATGCGTTTCCTCTATTGTTATAAATATCCGCAAAACTCGGATTAAACTCGATCGCTTTTGAATACTGCTCGATCGACTTTTGATGTTCGTTCAATCCGCTATAGAGAATACCCCCCGAGCATAATAGGTATTATAATAGTTCGGATCAATTTTTTCCGCTTTATCATAATACTCGAAAGCTTTTTTAACGTCGCCTAAATCTTGATGAACGATTCCGATGTTGTAATACGGAATAACGTAATTTTTGTCGATCTTAATCGCCGCGTTATAATCGTCGATCGCCTTTTGAGGCTCGCCTAAAGCGCGGTAGTCGTTTCCGCGATTTTTATACGCTTTGGCATTCTTTGAATTAAGCTTAATAGCGCGGTTAAAAAGCGCGATAGCCTCTTGATAATCGCCGCGATCGTAAGCCGCCTTCCCGCGCTCCGCAGGAGGAGCGGCGAGCAAAACGCCGATAAACAAAATAAACGTTAAGATCGTCTTCGTCTTGCATCTTTCAGATTGAGATCAGTTGTAAGGGATTGATCGGCAAGCCGTCTTTGGTTACTTCAAAAACCAATTCGTCGTTAACCCGTCCGATCGATTCGCGCTCTTTAAGCGATCGCGCCACTTTGATATTGGGCGAAATGCTTTCTAAATTGCGGTAAATTGTGTGGATATTTCCCTGATGCTCCACGATTACTACATTGCCCAACATCTTAATGTTGTCGGCAAAAACCACTTTGCCCGGTAAAACGCTTCTAACCAGCGCGTCGTTGGCGCTCGATCTTAACGTTACGGAGTCGTTATGTATCTTGATATTATAAACGGGATCGGTGTATGGACCAAACTCTTTTGTTACCATAATTGGCGGGTAGTCTAGCGGCGCTTTTACCTTTTTGCCGTTATAACTGCCGTTGCCCGCGTTCTGATATGAAACGCCATAGTGCTTAACCGCGATTTTTGATCCCTCTTTTAACTCCTGTTGGCTTATCTGCGCTTGCCTCATCTCGTCTACCGTTTTTTGGCGCACGATGTTCAGATCGGCTAACATCTGTCGTTCGCGGTTTTTTTGATCGATTAGTTTATTTAGTTCGCCAAGATAACTATTTTTGCGCGAATTAAGCGTATCGAGCGCCTTTTTCTGTTCGACTCTAACCGCTCTTTGTTTAGCGTCCGCTTTTGTCAAACGATCAAGATTGGATTGCAGTTCGTCGATACGTTTTTGCGTCTTGTCGATCTGTAGAAGTTTATTGGAATATATTAGTTTTAGCTGCGCCGTTTCTTTTTGAACGCGATCGCGCATTATAAAGAAAATCTCGTTTTTTATAACGTCGTTTGCCTCTTGCGAACCGCTCTTGCTTAAAACCAAACTTTGAGCCGCGTTATTCGCCAATAGCGTAACCAAACGTCTTTCAAATAGATCCTTTTCGGTAAGTAAAGACTCCTTTTGCTTTTGTAGCGCTTTAAACTCGTCGATCTCTTTGGCGACCTTTTGCGCGAGCGCGTTGATCTCTTTTTCGCTATCGATAAGCGCCTTTTCGATCTCGGCGAATTGTTTATTTGCCGCCGCGATCTCCTTTGAAAGCGCATCGACCTTGCTCTGTAAAGCGCCCTCGTCGCTCTGGCGTTTTTCTAAGCGATTTTGCGCCTCTTTGATCTCCTTTTCTATTTCGGAGAGGTTTTTGGTTTGCGCGCCTACGAGGACAAGAGAGATAAATATCAAAAATCTAAACGGTTTCATTCCGCGTTCTTTTCCGACTTAAAAATCACGAATAACGCGCTTCCAAGCGCGATCGCAAGCGCGATTACGAGTAGGATCAGCGTCGATCCAAACGGATCGTAACGCGCCGAGCCTAATCCAACCTCGCCTAACTTTTCTTTGATTGTAGAATCGACCGAAATATAATAAAATAAACCCCCTACCAAAAGCGCGGAGATAAACGAATCGGCGATCGCTAAGCGATACAAAACCGCGCTTCTAAGCCATAGCGGTGCGCCAAAGATCGCCATAATATTCATACGTTTGCTATGCTCGAAACGCCACACCTCCATCTGACGCGCCGTCAGTAAAACCGCGACGAGAAACATAAGCGCCGCCAGCGACAATAAAATCGTCTTGATTAAAACTAGCAATTTATAAAGTTTATCTTGCGCTTTGGCGAACGTTTCCACGCGCAAAATCGAATCGTTTTTTGATAATTCCCGTTCGATCGATTCGCGCTCGGCGCTCGAAGGGTAAGAGCTTAAGCGCAAACTGTAAAATCGCGGCATAGAGCTTTTAAGATAGGCGATACTGGTATCGCTTAAACTCTCTTTAACCTCGTCTAAAACGAGCGCGGAATCGATCCGCTCTAGCGCTACGGCTTTAGGCGCGGCGCTTGCGATCGCGGGTAGTTCCAGCGGCTTTTTTGAAACGACGACGATCGCGTATTCGTCGCCAAGCGCGATTTCGTAATCGTTTGTTATTTGGGTGAAAACGACGAACGACTGAAAGGCGGCAAGAAGCGTCGATAGCGCGAAGATCAGCGATAGGTGGTTTCTAACCGATCTCATCTATTCGTCCGTCGGTGATATGAAAATGGCGATAATTAGCGTCGATCATACTAGGCATTCTATGCGTTACAATAACCACCGTTTTACGCAGTTGATTAACCGCCATAAACAGCTCGTGAACGAGTTTTGCCGAATACTCGTCAAGGTTGCCCGTAGGCTCGTCGGCTAAAAGAAGCGTAGGATTGTGCGAGAGGGCGCGCGCCACAGCAGCCCTTTGCTGTTCGCCGCCGCTTAACTCTTGCGGCAGACGATCGCGGCGATGAGTTAAGCGAACGTGTTTTAATAGCTTTTCGACCTGTTCTTTGATCTGTTTTTGATCGTAGCCCGCGATATAAAGCGGCAGGGCGATATTGCGCTCGATCGTCCATTCCTCGACAAGACGGTAGTCTTGAAAGACGATTCCTAGCTTTCGACGCAGACGATCGATCTCGTTTTTGCGGCTTACGGGCAGACTAACGCCATCGACTTTCAGAAGACCTTTGATTGGCAAAATCGCGCCGTAAAAGGCTTTAATCAGCGTCGATTTTCCGCTACCGCTCTTGCCCGTTATAAAGATCAAATCGCCGTCGAAAATACGAAAGTTTAGATCTACTAGGATCGTTTCGCGATTGTCGTAAGCGAGCGAAAGATTTTTTGCGACGACAAGTTCGTTACGCATAGAGGCTTTCGATCAAAGCGCGGTGCGCCGCGTAATTTTGCCGCGTTGGAAGCGGCGCGGAGGGAAAATAAGAGGCTCGCCCCTCTTCGATCAGAAGATAAAGCGTTTCTAAGGCGAGCAAATCGCCCATAATCAGTCGCACAATCAAGCCTTTATTTGCAAGTCGCCATCGCTCTCCCGCTCTTAGCAAAAAGCTTTCCGAGATCGCAATTAAACCATAAGGAAGGTCTTTTTTGCTCAAATCTCCGCTTGGAAAGCTAAAATCATAGGCAAAATCTTCGCGCGTTTGCGATCGCTCTTTTGTTAAAAACAGATCAAAAATCGTCTTGTTCATATTTCGCCAGCGATCCTCGTATTTGCTTCGCGTGATCGCTTCGGCGTTTTGTTTTATCTCGATCGAAACCCCTTTGAACTCGCGCGCGATCGCTAAAGCGTCGTCAAAATAGATTTGATCGTCGGAACGAAAATTAAGAACGCCGTTTGCCGTCAAAACGCGCAACGCCTCGCCAAGAAACGATCGGCTAAAAACGCGGCGTTTAGGCGATTTATTCCAAGGGACGGGAAAGTGAATAAAAATCTTCTGCGCGCATAAAGAGGGCAAAGCGGCAAAAAGCGCTTTCGCGTCGCAAACGACGACGGCGATATTGTTCAGACTCTCCGCTTCGACGCGCTTCAAAAGCCGTTCGGCGCTTGGGCGGTGAATCTCTACGCCAAGATGAAGTTTGTCCGCGAAGCTCTTAGCGTTTTGCAATATATGCCGTCCGCTACCAAAACCCGTTTCGATCCAAAGCGGCGTTTTTTGATCGTAAGAGGCTAGAAACTCGATTGGTTCGTAGAAATTACGGCGATCGCGAAGCGCCTTGATCTCATCGAAGTTTTTATACAAAATCGTCGCGCCGCTTGCTTGCGCGAAGGAGATCAGGGCGCGTTTGATCGCCTCCAAAAACGGCGGGCGCGTCGCCTTATCGACCTTTAGGATCGTTCTGTTTTCATAGGCGCAAAAGCAAAGCAGAAACTTGATTTTGCCTATTTGAACGCCTACTACGCCCTCCTTTTCGATCGAGGCGAACAAAAAGGTTACGCCGTCCTTTTCAAACGGCGTTTTTGCCGCCGCGAAATCTTTAACGATCAGATGCGGCATTATTCGCTATTTTTGGGCGTTTTTCGGCGGCGGCAGAGTCGCTCCTCTAACGGCTTTCGCGCTTAACGGCGATTCCAAACCGTCGTAATCGACGAACGTTATTTTATAAAAACGCTCCGCCCCGTCGGCGTTGATCGTTTCGGTAGCGAGGTTTGCGGTAAGCTCCGCGATCTGCGAAAAACCGCCGTCTGCGGAGTTTGAAGCGTAAATGCGATAGGTTCCGCCCGCGTCGTCTTTGACCCGCCGCCACTTTAATTCTATTTTACCCCTAAGTCCTGTAGAGGCGCTTAATCCCGTAACTTGCGGTGGTAGAGGTTTTGTCGCGGTGATCACAATCTCGCTTGGTCTGCTTTTAAGATCGTCGAAACTAACCGCGATAATGCGGTATTCGTATTCCGCTCCGTCGTCGAGATTCTCGTCGATATATTCGGCGTGCAATCTGCCTTCAAGTTTGCCTACGACGCGCCAAGTCGTTTGTTTTTTGTCGCGCCGCTCGATTATGTAACCGTTGATCCGCTCGTTGCTATGAGGTCTAAAGATGATTTTGGCTTTGCGCGGCAGTATGTTGCCGCTGGAAACCCAGCTAACGGGTTCGGGAAGCGGCAGAGTCGAGGCGGGAATAACAAACTGCCTCGATTCGCGCCCGTCTTTGGTGTAGTAGGAAACGCTATAAATGTATTGGCGATCCTGCTCTATATCGTCGTCGATATAGTGGTTGCTGAAGCGGTTGGCCGTCGCGCCGATACGGGTTAGTTTCGCGTTGGGGGCAGCGCGGTAGATCAGGTATCCCGCTATGTTGTAATCGTCTAAGCCCTCCCACTCCAAACCGATTGCGGAGCGATCTGGCATAACGTCTAGGCGCGCGATCGCTTTGAGTTTAGGATCGGTCTTTAACGTATCGGGGACTTTTGGTTGCGGATTACAACCTAAGAAGATGGCCGAAGCGAGCAAGAAGACAATTTTCGTCCAAAGGCGCATAAAGAGACTCCTTTATAGTAAGGTTTATTCGCGCCGCAAACAGATTCGTAACGTCGCTCCGATCGACGCGACGCAAGCAAAACCGATAGGCGCGCAAAGAGTATGATTGATCTTATCTTTTGCGTCCTTATAAGGGGCAAAACAAAAGCGCGGAAAGCCGCTTTTTGCTATCGATCGCCTCGCGCTTTGCCCCCCCCCTGATTAGCAATCTTCGTCAGACAAACTTCCCCCGCAACCGCCGAAAAAAAGCGAAACGCCAACCGCTAAAGCGATCAGCGTTAATTTCAAACCGCCGCTCATAAAAACCCCTCGTAAAATGTAATCGATCGCGAGCGTTAAACCGATCGCGTTTGGCAAAACCGATCGGCGCTATTTACGAAGGTTGGCGAAGTCGCCCATCATCTGCATCGCGGCGCTTCTTTTTCCTTCGTCCGCCTGCGCCGCGACCTCGTTAAACGCGGCGATTAACAGGATAATTAACGCCTGTTTGTCGCTCATAAGAGAATCGTCGATTTGAATATCGATCGCCTCGCCTTTGCCGTTAGCGGTTATTTTAACAAGCCCGCCGCCGCTTTTTGCGGTATATTGAGTCTGTTCGGCGACGTCTTGCAACTCCCGCGCTTTTTGCTGAACTTGCGAGAATATTTCTCCGAGATTGCCTAGATTTAAGTTTTCAAACATTTTTAGCCTTATATTTCGTGCAAAACTTGCGTAAGCGTATTGTTTTCATCGACCATTACGATCGTCGGTTTGTAATTAAGCGTTTCTTGCTGATCCAACATACAGTAACAAACGATAATTACCTTGTCGCCCACGCAAACTTTACGCGCCGCCGCGCCGTTAAGACATATCTTTCCGCTATGCCTTTCGCCTTTGATCGCGTATGTGCTAAAGCGTTCGCCGTTGTTTATATCTAAAACCTCGACCTTCTGACCGACCAAAATGCCGCTCGCCTCTAAAAGCGCCTCGTCGATCGTAATCGATCCGACATAATTTAAGTTTGCGTCCGTTACCGTGGCGCGATGAATCTTCGCGCACATCATCTCTCGAATCACGCCGCGCCTCCTTTTAATAATTCTAGGACGACTTCGCGATCGCAAAAAGGCAGAACCTGCGCGCCTATCGTCTGCGTCGTTTCGTCGCCTTTGCCAAGTATAACCAAAATTTCGTCGGGCGCAAGCTCTTTTAGGGCTTTTTCGATCGCCTCCTTGCGATCGACAATCGACGCGACAAACGGGTGATTGGCGCAACCCGCTTTAACCTCGTCGATAATCGTTTGCGGATCTTCGCTTCGCGGATTGTCGCTCGTAATATAGAGTTTTTTGCTATGTTTCGCCGCCGCCGCGCCCATCAAAGGACGTTTTGTTTTATCGCGATCGCCGCCCGCGCCAAAAACCGCGACAATTTTGCGCGGCAAAAGCGCTTCGAGAGCCTTATCGATCCCGTCGGGCGTATGGGCAAAATCGACGATCACGATAGGATCGCGGTTGACGATCTCCATTCGTCCCGCTACGCCGCCGAAGTTTTCGATCTGATCGCAGATTAGATCCAGTGGTTTGTTCGTCAGAAGTTTTACCGCGCCGATCGCGGCGGCGATATTGTAAAGATTAAACTTTCCGATAAGAGAGCTATTAAAGATCGCCCTTTCGCCGCCAAAGGCGATCGCGCCGCTTAGTCCGTCGTCCAAAGAGTACGCCTCCAGCTTAAAAGTGGCGCTCTGTTCGATCGCGTAGGTTCTCGCGTTGGTCAGGCTGTATTCTACGTTGGGATCGTCTTTATTGATCAGTTTCAAACTATCGTCTGAAAGAAAGCTATTTTTAACGCGCCGATACTCTTCAAATTCGTTGTGAAAATCCAGATGATCGCTCGTGATATTCGAGTGTATTTTCAGCGCGAACTTAAGATCGTCGATCCTGCCTTGCGCGATCGCGTGGCTACTAACCTCCGTGATAAAAAAGTCGCAGCCGAGTTTTTTAGCCCGATCGATACGGGCGTAATTATCGAGCAAAACGGGCGTGGTAAGGGTTTTTTGCGCGATTTTCTCGCCGTTGATCATAAAGCCGCGAGTGCCTTGCACGGCGACCTTATAGCCCAAATCCAGCAAAACAGAGTAGATAAGCGCGGCGATCGTGGTTTTGCCGTTAGTGCCGGTAATACCTACGATCGGCAGATTGACGTCAAAGTATCTATGCAGATCGACCGCCGTTAAAATCGCCTTAGCGCCTCTTTTTTTCGCGTCCTCCTCAAACTTGCGCGAATACCAGTCAAGGACGAAAGCGGTTTGCCCGTCGCACTCGCGAGAATCGGACGAAACAAAATCGAATTGATCGCTATCAATTTTATATCTCAAATATAACCTTTTTTGCCTTTTAACGGGCGTATTTTGCAATTATAACGCTTAAAGGCGCATAATTCGAGAGAGTTAAAGCGCCAATAATGTATATGTTTAGCGAAAAACTTCGTCAAAAGAGATATTTCTTGCCTCCCGCGAAAAGATCGCTTCGGAGTTAAACGGTTGCAAGTTTGCAAAAAGCAAAAAAGAGCTTGTTAAAAAAGGGGGCGATTTTGTTTTTACAATCTACATATATTTGATCGCGTATAACCAAAAAGATTTATTGGGAAAAAATAATCGTAAGTTGCGGTATCCGCGACGCGGATTTTATCCAAACAATAGAGCGGCGAACCAGATAGTCGTTCGGGCTTATGGAATAAGGCGAAAGCAATCGTTAAATACAATCTAAATATCGTTTATTAACAAAACCTATTTGCGTCAAGACGCTTCGTTGATCCGTTTGACGCGATGCAATATGTTACCATCTCGTTTTGGTTACTATTGCGCATCAAAATCTAAAGGACAATTAAGTGAAGAGAGTTTGGTTTTTATTTCTTATTCCCGTTTGGTTGTGGGCGGCGTACGGCGTTTCGTCGGACGAGGATTATTTGACGCAGGAGTTTGATTTTGCAATTATCGTCTATCCAAAGAGTATGCAAGAGGTCGCGGAACGCGCCGCGGGCAAGCTGGAGGCGGCGTTAAAGGCGCACGATAAAGATTTTGGCGCGAAGTTGCACAACAAGCCGTTTTTTGCGCTTTTTGGACAGCAAAATCAGGTAGCGAACGCCTTTGCGACGGCGTTCCCATATTTGGAAACGAGCTTTTTTGGCGGCGGCTCTCTTATGTTGGACTATTTTGGATACGTCGATTGGATAGATATGCTAGTAGCGCACGAAGGCTCGCACCTCTACCAACTGGACGCGGCGAGCGAACTTCCAAACGCGGTCGAGAACGTTTTGGGGCGCAACTATTTTCTACTTGTCCCTTTTACGCCTATTCCGTTTTTTACCAAACCAAACTTATTTCTGCCCACTATGATGTTGGAGGGCAACGCAGTTTATCGAGAATCGCTACTGACAAAACAGGGGCGCTTGTATGGCGGGCGGCATAGGGCGCTGTTTCTCGCGCTACTTAAAGCGGGTAAATTAAACGCGAAACGGCTAATAAACGACCATCAATCGTTTCCTTACGCGGAGGAAAAATATATTGTCGGCGGATTTTTTTGGGCGTGGCTGGACAAACGTTTTGGGGGCGACGGGATCGATCGCTTTTTTTCGCGATCGGGCGGGCATTATATCAATCCGCTACGGTTAGATACGGCGTTCAGGGAGAGCTTTGGCGTCGGGTTTTACGCGCTTCTAACAGAGTTTTTGAACGACTACGCAAGCGACGCGGCTGCGTTTGTGGAGCAAGACGGAGAACTAATATCGCTTAGTAAAGTTTATGCGCCGCTCGGAGGCTCTCAAAACGAACTGCTGATCTACAAAAGCGACGCCAAAACCTACGGTTCTATCATTAAAATCGATCGTAAGAGCGGCAAAAAAACGTTGATCGACGGCGACTTTCTCGGGGGTCGCCCGTTTTGCGGCGATTTTGGCTGCGGCACGGTTGCGGACGATAGAATCAGCGCCGATCGCTACTCGATAGGAATGTTCGATAAAAACCGCGAATCGATCGGCGGATTTAACGGCAAGGTCGTTCAGGACGTATTGGGCGATCGCGTTTTGTTTCTCGATGCGGCTAAAAGTTACGAAAGAGCGGCGCTTTACGACGCAAACCGATCGCTTGGCTATACGGTTTCAGGGGCGCGTTACGGCGCGAACGGCGAGGTATATTACGCGCGGTTTGAAAACGATCGCCGCGTCTTTTACCGCGACGAAACGCCGCTTTTCGAGGTAGAATCGGAGGCGTTTTTAACCGACGTTTTATCGAACGGCAAACTCTTATTTACCGCGCCGACTCGCTTTGGTTCAGCTCTGTTTATGTGGGATCGCGGCAAGATCGTCAGGCTTGGAAACGCCGATAACGTTTTAGACGCTAGGCATATCGCGGACGATCGGTTTTTAGTGCTATCCGTTACGGCGAACGGCTACGAAGCGCGCCGCGTATCTTTAGCTCCGCGCGGCGAAGCGCCCTTTAGAACGCGGTTTGCCTTTGAAGATCGCCAAACGCCGTCGATCGACGCGCCGCCTAAAAAACTAAAAGGCGATGCGTATAACGAGTTTTCAATGTTGCGCTTTGCCTCTATCGACCCTACTATTTACGTGGATAACGACGGGTTTAAAGGGAGGCTAATCGCGTCGCTAATCGATCCGCTCAATTACAACTCGCTCGATTTTGGCTATGAGCATACGGATAGCGAATACGCGACGATCGGTTACAACAACGATCGGCGGCGACTCTTTTTTGGCGCGATAGGATACGGCAGATTAGACCCCGCCGATCGGGGCGAACGGGATTGGGGCGCGGCGATTAACGCAGGCTATCTGTTGAGCCAAGACGCAAATTCACGGGCGGATATAACCCTTTGGCAGTATTTCGATCCCGACGATCGCTACAGCTCGCCGCAAATCCTCTCTCTGGCTTACAATTACGCGATACGTTATCAGTTTGGACACAGAGCCGAACGGGGTTTTAAGGTCGCTTTGCATAGCCGCGCAAACGATCGCGACGGCGCGGAAGAACGGGCAAACGCCGCGAGCGTAAACGGCGTTACTAGACTTTTTGGCGACGTTTATTTCGAGCTTGGCGGCAAGTTTTCGCAAGCGGATTCCGGCTGGATTTCGTTAAGCGATTCGACGACGGACTTGCTTGAAGATCCGCTTGACTTTAGTTTGGGAAATATACCGCATTCTTATAGGGCAAACCGTATAGTCGGAGGCAAAACGGTATTAAGCGCGGCGATCGATACGCCGATCTATTTTGAAAGCGTTCCTATCAGCTTACACCGCGTTATCCCAAAGGTTAGTTACGAGCGGTTAGAACTAGGCAAAAAAGAGAGAAAAGCGATAGAAGAAAGCGCGTTTGCCGTAGAGTTGGAATTACTCGTCGCTCATCGCCTCAATATTCTTGTGGAAGGCGGAGCGATCCATAACGACGAAGCGGAAAAAGACAAGTTTTATTTTGTGTTGAAAACGGAATTATAATAGTTAGGCTGTAAGCGCTCCATTTTGCACAGAGGAGCGCTTCGATTTGAACGGCTAAAATAAAAGTTTTATTGATCTAAAAACTAAACTTTAATTCGGCAAAAATACGATCGTTTTGCCTGAAGGCTTTATAAGGAAACTCTTTGCCGTCGTAGAGCGCGTATCCGAGTTTGGCTTTTAGCGAATCTTTCAAATCATATTCGCCCCACAATCTGTATATGGCGCCGTCGTTGGCTTTTTTACCGTATAGCATAACAAGAAGGTTGATATTTGCTCTTTCGTTTAACATTTTATAGGTCGAGCGCGCCGCGTATGAATATGCGGTTTTCTCGCCGCCGATCGTCGGATCTCGCAAAACCGCTTCGATCGAAAAGGTCGCGTCGTTAATCCCCGCGTATTCCGCTCCGAGTAGCGCGTCAAAACGATCGAACTTTTCGTTTGCGCTTTTTAGATCGCTTAAATACGCCGCTTCGCTTTTAATCAGCCAATCGCCAAAGGCGAAAGCCCCCGCCGATCCTAGCATATTAAAGCGCTCGTGGGACAAAAACTCGTCGCGGTATAGGTTTGCGCCGTAAAAGGCGATATCCCACCCTTCAAAGTTACCGCTTAAAGCGGCGGCAAATTGCGCGCCTTTTGGTTTGTCCGTATCGCTAATTTTTATATCGCCAAAAGGATAAAAATCGCTTCCAAACGGCGGAAATTTGCTAAAACGAACTTCGGGGATCGCAAAAAGCGATATATCCCATTTGCCAATATAATAATCGATCTTTGCCATAGTCGTCGGCAAACGTAAATCCTCTATATCGGTCATACCCGGTTCGCGCATATCGAGAGGATTTAGCATATCGGTTACGCGCAAATTGTCGCTCTTGCCCCACGCCGCGATCTGACGACCGATCTTGATATCTAGCGAAGGCAGAATAGAGCCTTGAACATAAGCCTCTTTTAGCTCAATTTCGCTCTCAAAATCTTTTATCGTTTCGCTCTTATATTCGTCGCGATCGTTTAGCGAATAGATCGGATCGTAGTAGCCCGTAGCGCTAATAGCGATTCGCCACGAATCAAAAAAACGTTTTCTAATTTCTAATTCGCCTTTGATTCTCGCCCTTTTGAACTCGCGTTTTTTGTCGGTATTATAAACGCTCTGAAAGGCGACGTAACCATTTTGTTCTAATAAACCCTCTTTTGATTCGGAGCTTTTTATTGCGATCGAATCCTCAATCGCGTCAAAGCTGTTCAATATATCTAATTCGTCGGCGTTTAACGTAATCGCGATCAATAAACAAAACGCCAAACGACGCAAACTATAGCCCGCTTTCTAAATGTCGCAAGGTAAAAAGATCGTCCGGCATTTCTTGATTAAACTTAACGTCGTAAAAGCGCAAAATTGTGCTGTGGAGCGTTTCTTTTCCTTGCCTGCTTACCATCTGCATTTCAAGCGGTTGCCATATTCCGTCGATTAGCTCTAGTTTTGGAACGTCCAGCATTTTTACTCTGCCTTGCTTCGTTTCGTAATTAACGGCGCGGATAATAACGTAGTTATCTTGCCGAATTTGAAGAAGCGATTTTGTATAACCCGTTTCATCGATCGCTTTTTGCGATCTGGGGACGCTCTCGATTACCCATGTTTTATGCTCGCCCACGTTTCGCTCTTCGATCAGCTTAAAATCGTAGTCGTCCAATTCGCGATCCGCCATATCGCTATAACTAAAATCCGATCCCATAAAACTACCCGATTTATCGCCGCTGGCGATACGCTTGCTCTTCTTTAGCGCGGGTAGATACAGCCACTGATCGTCGTCTTTATCGGAATCGTCGTAATCGTAGGTTAAAAAGCCGGTGTTTCGCACGTCGGCGGGTTCTAAAAAGAAGATAGCCCTATAACTATCTTTACCCTCGTAGCGCCTGAATTGTTTTAACAATCTAATTCGTTGATTTTTATTTTTATCGATCAGGATCATCTCCATTCGCGCCGTCATACGATCGCCATCGTTTCTCGCATCGACTTTCTGCATAATTTCCCGCGCTTTCGGATCGTCGGCAAACGCCGCCGCGCATAGTAGCAAAACAAAAACTAACCTCTTCATCGCAAACTCCTTTTTTGGGATTTTACAAACAGCGTCATTAAAGCGGGAGCAAGCAGCAGATCGGCAAGTAACGCCAATATAATGCAAGCGCCCGCGATAAAGCCAAAACTAACGATATTTGTCATAGTGGCGAACAAATAGGTAAAAAAACCGCACGACATTACGACGGTCGTTACGCACATCGCCCGCCCCGTCGTCAAAAACGTCCGCCGCGTCGCCTCTTTCGCGTCGCCAAACTCGTTGTAATATCGGCGAAAATTGTGCATAAAATGGATTGTATCGTCTACGGCTAAACCGATAATAATCGATCCTACCAACATCATAAAGAGATCGAAAGGAATATCAAGCAAAACCATTATCGCCATTCCCACTAAGATCGGCGCTAGATTTGGCGCCATTGAAAGCAAACCGAACCGAACGCTTGCAAGCAATAATATCATCATAACGCTAATCGACGCGATTGCGCTAACATAGCTAAACGCCATCGAATGAATCGCTTCGTACATCATACGAACCATCAAGGCGATCAGTCCGGTTACGCTTATATTCGCTTCGGAAAACTCCGCTTTGTAATGCGCCTGCAGTCGATCTAAAATCGGCTTTTCTTTCATAGCGTCGCCAAACGGGATTTTATGCGAAACTCGCGTTTGCGAAAAGCGCGAATCGGTTATCTCTTCTAAATCGTCGCTACCGCTATTTGAAAACAGCAATAACTCCTGCGCGATCAGATCGCGATCGGTAGGAATTGAATAAAAGCGCTCGTCGTTTTCATTCAAAGCGCGGTTAATCTCTTTAACGATCGCGCTTAATCCGAACGCCTTTCCTACAAAATAACCCTCGCTTTCAAAAGTCTGCGCCTTGTTTAACGCCTTGTCTAACGTTAAAAGTATAAACGGATCGTAAAGCGCGTTTGTCTGATTAAAATCTATGACGACCTCCACGCTCGCGCTACCTTTCATAACCTTATCTAGCAAGGTTGAAGATCGATATACTTCGCTATCTTTTGGAAACCAATTTATCGGATAGTGGCTTAGCTGTAATTTGGTAATCAGCGCGATAGAAATAGCAATCAAAAGCGCGGATACAATCGTTATTATTTTAGCCTTTGACACCGCAAAATCGGCGATCTTAAGTAAGATTCGATCCGCAAGCGACGAAAGGTTTTGCGCCCGCGCTTTAACGGGCGTAAGCGCCAACGCGGCAGGAAGCGCGACGATCGTCAAAAACAGCGACATAAAAACGCCGAACGCCGCAAAACGTCCCAAATCCGCGATCGGCGCTACCCGCGCAAAGGCGAACGATCCTATGCCGATCATCGTCGTCAGCACCGTCATTACGATCGCCAGCCCCGAATGTCCCATCGCGTTCGAGATCGCCTCTCGCCTATTTTTGCCCGCGTCGATCTCGCGGTAAAAGATAGCGATTAAATGCACCGCCGCGCCTACGCCAACCGCTAACAACAGGCTGGGTAAAACCTGCGTAGGAATCTTAATAGATACGTCAAGAAACGCCATTAAACCCATAGCGCTAAGAAGCGCCAAAATTGAAACCAAAAGCGGATATATTACGCCGCTAATTCTGCGAAACATAATAAATAGAACGACCGCTACGACGACAAGCAAAATACGCATAAAGGTTTGAATATCTTTGCTCATCGATCGTTTAAGACTATCGGTGATTACGGGGCTACCCGCCATTATGATAGGTAGCTCTGCGCTATTTTCCTCTTTGACAATAGCGCGAACGGCTTCGACGACCTCGCTGTTTTGCGCGTCGGTAAGATATACGCGATCGGCGCTTTCGTTTTGCGCGGACTGCGGCGCGTCAAATTCGCTTAAAAGATCGGCGTTATCGCTTTGCGACGCAAACGCCAAAGTAGATACGATAATCGCGCTATAACGCCCGTCTTCGGAGATTAGTAGGTTTTTATAAAATTCGTCGTTTAGCGCCCGCCGCTTAAGCGCTTCCCATTCGGCTTGCGTTTGCGGCATAGTTTCAAAGAGATCTTCTACGATTAGCGTATCGCCTTCGCCTCGCGTATTTCTGGCGTTGATTAGGCTTGTAACCTCGTCTAAATAAGGCGTTTTCTCTTCGAACTTTTTATGAACGCGGCGGATTTTTTCGATCGTTTGCGGCGTGAAAATATCCGCCGGACCTATCGCCAATATCGCTTTCTCGTCGCGTCCGTAAGCGTCGCGAAAGGCGTTGTATTCTACGATCGCGGGATCGTCGGGAAGGAAAAAACCTTCCGTCGAAGCGTCGATCGTAGCTTTCGGCAGACTAAGCGCGAGCGCGAAAACGATCGCGAGCGAAAACGCGATTGTTTTTACGGGATTATCCGCTACAAAAAAACCAAATCGCGCAAACCCCGCCTCGATCGCCGCGCGGTAATCTCTCATCGCCTTAAACTCCCCGATTCAATCTAGCGTTATAATACCCTAACGACTTAAACGAAATGAAAACGCGGTCGCTTTACAATTTAGCGTAATCGCCGCGCTGTTTGATTGCGTAAAGTTTTCAATAGCGTTTGCTATAATGCGCGTCTTTTTGGAGTGAAAATGGATATTCGCAAGGCGTTTTTGGACTATTTTGAAAGCAAGGGGCATACAAAAACCGCATCCTCTTTGCTCTGCCCAAACGACGCGACGCTACTATTTACCAACGCGGGAATGGTTCAGTTCAAGCCTATTTTTACGGGCGAAACGCCTGCGCCAAACCCGCCTCGCGCCGCGAGCTGCCAAACCTGCCTACGCGCAGGCGGCAAGCACAACGATCTGGAAAACGTCGGCTATACGGCGCGTCATCACACTTTCTTTGAAATGCTAGGCAATTTCAGTTTTGGCGACTATTTCAAAGAGGAGGCGATCGCTTTCGCGTGGGAGTTTTTGACCAAAGTTGTCGAGCTTCCAAAAGATAAGCTATGGGTTTCCATACACGAAAGCGACGACGAGGCGGAGACGATCTGGCTTAAATACGTCGCCAAAGAGCGCGTAAAACGCTTTGGGGATAAGGACAACTTTTGGCAGATGGGCGAAACGGGGCCGTGCGGCCCTTGCAGCGAAATCTATTTCGATCAGGGCGCGGAACGCTTTAATAGCGCGGAGGATTACTTTGGCGGCGACGGCGATCGCTTCTTAGAGATTTGGAATCTTGTTTTTATGCAGTTTAACCGCGATGAAAAGGGGGTTTTGCGCCCTCTGCCAAAACCTTCGATCGATACGGGAATGGGCTTGGAACGCATAACGGCGATCAAAGAGGGAGCGTTTTCCAACTACGATGGCTCGATATTCGCGCCGCTATTAACGGCGATCGTGAAAATCGCCGATAAGCCCTACGAAACCCAAAGCGGCGCAAGTCATCGCGTAATCGCCGATCATATCCGAGCCGTAACCTTTTTGCTCGCGCAGGGGGTCAATTTCGACAAAGAAGGGCGCGGCTACGTCCTTCGCAGAATCTTGCGGCGCGGAGCTAGACACGGTTATTTGCTTGGCTTAAAATCGCCGTTTATGTATAAATTGGTCGCCGTTTTAGCCGATCAAATGAAAGATAGCTATCCGTATTTAGCCGAGCGGCAAGCGGCGGTTAGCGAGCAGATTCGCCTTGAGGAGGAGCGGTTTTTCGCCACGATCGAAAACGGAATGAAGCTATTTAACGAAGAGATGGCGAAAAAACCTATCGTTTTTAGCGGCGAGATTGCGTTTAAGCTCTACGACACCTTTGGCTTTCCTCTCGATCTCACGCAGGATATGTTGCGCGGTAGCGGCGTAGGGTTGGATACGGCGGGTTTTGAAGCGGCGATGAGCGTCCAAAAAAAGAGCGCTAAGGAGGCGTGGAAGGGAAGCGGGGATAAGAGCGCGCAGGGCGATTTTCACGCGCTGATCGAATCGTTTGGGCAAAATCGCTTTGTCGGCTACGATAAGCTATGCGTCGAAACGGAGATTTTGGCGCTTTTAGACGCCGATTTTAAGCGCGTCGATCGCTTAGAGGCGAATAGCGAGGGCTATGTTTTACTCAAAGAAACCCCCTTTTACGCGACGAGCGGCGGGCAGATCGGCGACGTGGGCGAGCTAAAATTAGGCGAAAAAACCGCCGCGATCGTAACGGCTACCGATAAATACTTCGGGCTGAATATCTCTAAAATCAAAGTCGCGAGCGCGATCGAAGCGGCTACGCCAATCGTGGCGCAAACTAGCGCCGCGCGCGCGCTAACGGCGCGTCATCACAGCGCGACGCACCTGCTACACGCCGCGTTAAACGAGATTTTGGAGCAAGGCGCTTCGCAGGCGGGTTCGGAGGTCGGCGCGGAGCGTTTGCGCTTTGACTTCAACTACCCAAAACAGGTTTCCAAAGAACAGCTAGAGGCGATCGAAGCGCAAGTCAATGAGCTAATTTCGCTATCGATCGAAGCGCAAACGCGGGAGATGCCTATCGAAAAGGCGAAAAAACTCGGCGCAAAAGCGCTTTTTGGCGAAAAATACGGCGGTATTGTTCGCGTGGTTAGTTTCGGCGAGGTAAGCGTGGAGTTTTGCGGCGGGACGCACGTCAAAAACGCAAGCGAGATCGGTTTATTTGCGATCGTCAAGGAGAGCGGCGTAAGCGCGGGCGTTCGGCGTATAGAGGCGGTTGTAAGCCTCGCCGCTTATCGCTACCTAAAAGAGTTTAAGAACTCGCACGATTTATTGGTTTCGCGCTTAAAAAATCCCGATCCTATTAACGCCGTCGATAAACTTTTAGCGGCGAACAAAGATCAAAAAAAAGAGATAGAAAAGTTGCAAAGCGGAAGCGATCGGCAGATCGAAATTATCGACGCTAACGGCGCAAAAATTGCGATAGATATCGTTAATAGCGCCGATCCCAAAGCGCTTGTAGACGATCTGAAAAATCGCTATGAAAAAATCGCCGTTATGCTTTTTAGCGAAAACGAAGGCGCTATTAGCGTAACGGCCGGTATAAAAGGGTTAAATCTCAAAGCGGGCGAATGGCTCAAAGCGACGTTAGCCGAGTTTGGCGGCAAAGGCGGCGGGCGCGACGATTTCGCAAGCGGCGGCGGGATTGGCGCGGGGGCTTTGCAAGCGGCGAAAGCAAAGGCGCTTACGCTAGTAAAAGAGAGGATCGGCTAACATTATTCCGTAAAACTTAACCGGAGGCGTTTTGAAAATTATGAAAAATCCGCAAGAAACGATCGGCAACTTAATTGAAAAGCAGGGAATTAGTTTCATAAGTTCCGTTGATGAAAACGGTTATCCCAATACAAAGGCAATGTTACCTCCGGTTAAAAGGGAAGGCATAAAAACGTTTTATTGGCATACAAACGCGCCGTCGATGAGGATAGCGCAATATAAAAACAATCCAAAGGCTTGTATATATTTTTATGATAAACGTTTTTTCAGAGGCGTAATGCTGAAAGGGACAATGGAAGTATTAAATGATGAAAAAACTAAAAAAGAAATTTGGAAAGACGATTTTTCAATGTATTATAAAGGCGGAATGGACGGCGGGGATTTTATAATAATAAAATTTACCGCCGAAACGGGAAGATATTATAGTAACTTTAGTTCTGAGGATTTTACAATAGAGTAATAAAAATATAAAAGAGATAATGATGAGTAAATATAAAAAGTTATGGGAGCATCTTCAAAATAATGGAGGTATGACGCTAAAGTTTTCTTTTGAAGAGATTAAAACTATTATCGGATTTGATATAGACCATTCTTTTTTAACGTATAAAAAAGAATCCAAACAATTTGGGTATCAGGTCGGCAAAATCTCTATGAAGGAAAAACATATTACATTCGCTAAAATTGGTAAATAGAATAATAAAAATAATGGAGTATGCCGCCGCTTCGCATAAAATAGAGATGTTTGCGCTTCGCCGCCGGTAGGCGAGTACATTCAGAGCAGTCGAGCTGACAAAACGTCGTCAACAACCGAAACGTTATGCGAAATAGGGGCTAAAGTTTTTAAAAAAATTATTGACAAAAAAACAAAAACAATATATAATTGGAGATAAGATGTCAGATTTATATGTGATTCTTGAAGAATGGGCTATCGAAGACGGAAATTATCCTCTTTTAAATAAAAACGATAAATTAAATATTGCATTTGAAATGGAATTTTATGATTTTGAAATTGTAAAGAAAGAAGAATATTTATTTGAAAACATAAAATATTCCGAATATAATTTTTGTGGAAAAATAATCTATAAATATTCCAATATAATAATTGTTGATACAGGAATAATGAAGTTTTATGTAGAATCAAAAAATAATTTAAAGATTGGAAAATTTATAAAAGGAAACGGAAAATTGCTAATAGATTGTTATGTTTGGGCTGAAAATATAAATAAATATAAAAATTGTCCCGATATATTTTATAATGTACTAATAAAGAAATTATTTTCAGTAAAAATATCTGAAAAATTTATAAAACGTTTTGATGGCGGTATATCATATCCTTCATCGCTTAAAAGTAATGATATTAATGAAAAAGATATAATAGAAATTGAAAAAATGAAAGGTAATGAGAAATATGATATGTTTTTTTTATTAAAATTAGAACAAATAGATGAAGAAATAAAAAGGACATTTAATTTATAATGTAATAAAATGGCGTACGGCTGGCGCTTCGCATAACAGGTCTGCTAACGCTTCGCCGCCGGTAGGCGGACGGGCTACGCAATGGCTAGGTCATTGCGCTACGCTCCATTCCTACGCAAAACGTCGTCAACGGCCGGAACGTTATGCGAATAGGGGCTAAAGTTTTTAAGTTATAACTATAAAAAGGACTTGAAAAAAAGAAATGAATATGCTAAACTGTATAAAAATTCATACGGTATGGAGAAATGTATGTATAATGAAGGCATTTATTTAAGAAAATTTCTTGATCCGCTAAAAATTTGCAAGAAATATAAGCCAAAATTCGGTCAAGGAAATAAAGAATCAGGACTTGAGCTTGATCAGTTTATAGAACTTTATAACGCAGATCCATTTTATTCATGGTGTGGGTTAAACAGTAGTCTCATGTATTCCGCTCATAAAGCGGCGGGTGGAATGACTTCCATATATAGACAAATTGGGAAAGGGTGTGAAAATTTATTTAAAGAAATTCTTATTGATTCTCTTGAATATTCAGATCGTACATTTGTTGAATGGTCTTATAAAACCAAAACAAAGGCAGATAAAGAAAAAAAATTATCACTTGATGGACGTATACTTTTTTCAGAAATAAAAAATACAAAAATCAAACAAAATATTATCAATTGGACAAAGGAATATATAAAAATAATAAACTCTAATTATCCCAAAAATGGTATGGTTTTTGAAGTACGGCAAGGATATAAAAGCAAGGACAGCAAAAGACAAAATGGCGATATAGATAATATTGCGGTGGCCTGGTCACAAGGATATTTACCTGTATTTGCAATATTTTCAGAGCAAATTGATAATGATTTAGTTTTACGTTATAAGAATAGTCGTGGTGGAGTTATTATTGGTAAAATAAATGGTACGTCATTTGAATCTTTGTTTACTTTTTGTAAAGAAATTCTTTGTTTTGATTTAGCGGCCTTTTTAAATAAGAATTCTGCCGTTATAAAAAATGAAATGCATACTACATTGGAGGTATTATTAAATGCCTAAAATTTTTGAGGCAAGTCAGAATGCCCATTATACATTCAAATATAATAAATCTTTAGGACGGCACGGATGGCTTAGGATGACACCGGCATATTCGGTAAAATTAGTCGCGGATATATTAAAACCATATACGAATAAGAATGCAAAAATTTTTGATCCATTTTCTGGTACAGGAACAACGGGTATAGTTTCCGCGATGAATGGCTATGATGCCACCCTTAATGATATTAATCCATTTCTTGTCTGGCTTGCTTTTCAAAAATCTAAAAACTATTCTAATTTGGAGAGAAGCAATACGAGAAAGAAAATATTTTCCATTATTAATGATCTGGAAAAAAACAAATCGAATAAATGCTGGATACCAAATATTCATAATATTAGTAGATGGTGGAGCAGAGAAACGCTGAATGTTTTATCCGCGTTAAGAGCTTCAATTGTAAAATTTATTGACGAACCTTCTATTAACAATGAATACAATTTAATATGGATTGGATTTTGCAGACTGATTATTGAGACTTCATCAGCTTCATTTAACCATGTTTCTATGTCTTTTAAAAATGCTACTCCTGATTATGAAATGGCACTCGGTAATTCCTAGCGCAACTCAAACAGTATCTCATTTGGCGTCCGATAGTCAAGGGTCTTTCTCGGACGGTCGTTTAATTTTTTCGTTATTTGCGAAATATATCGTTG
>JAISOU010000039.1 GCA_031275395.1 Helicobacteraceae bacterium
GAACCACTAGCATACCCCGCGATACCGCCGACAAGACCGCCTGTTGCGCTAACGTTTCCCGTCGAATAGCTATTGGTTATGGAGGAGTAGGATTGAATACTCCCCGCAATACCGCCGACTTTGTATTTTCCTTTAACTCCGCCCTTGCTATTATTGATCTCTACGCCAAGATTTCTGATTTGAGCATTCTTGTGGATATTTCCAAAAAGACCAACGGCGTCGGTTGATGGTCTATCGATCCATAGATTGGTTATCTTATATCCGTTACCATTGAAAATACCTGTGAAGGGTTTAGGGTCGTCGCCAATAGGATTCCAACCCGCCGAATCGTCTAGCGTAGCGCTTGTTAGCTCTATATCGTTAAGCAGAATATATTTGCCCGTTAAGGTTGTATCGTTTGCGTCAATAGCGGCTAACTCTACTTCCGTTTGTATTTCATAAACCTCTGGAATAGCGTAGAAATTAACGTTTTGCGTTACTTGATAAGAAGTTTCGTCGATACGATCGGTTGTATCGCTTGTTAGAAATAAAGCCGTAGCGTTTAGATCTAGATCGGTTTTTAACTGAGCGATATTGATCGAATTATTTGCTTGAACGTTTATTGATCCGTTAAAATCAAGATTAGCGTTATAGAAGCTAACTTTATAGGTTGCGTCGATAGGCTGAACGTCAATCTTTGGAGTTTCTGCGTCGGTAATCTTTAGACTGCAACCGATTAAAGCGAAAGCTAAAACGAATAAGAGAATGAAGGATTTGTTAAAAACTCTTTTTAACGTTTTACGGTAGAAAATAGTAGCTTTCTCTCTCCGCCGTTTTAAGGAAGGAATTAACGGGAGTTGATACATAGAAAGCTCCTTTGGAAGAAAGTATTTGAAATCATAGCGGAAAGTAAGATAGAGTTGAAACGCGACGACCGTCGCATTATAAAAACCTTTTTTCACAAAGCAAAATCTACATAAGCGGTCGGCGCAGTGCGTTATCGCAAAGAGCGCCGCTCGCAATGCGTAGGTCGGAATATTGCTTTGTTAAAGGCGGTTTAAGAGGAGGCGAAGGGCTTGAAAGACGCTTTGCTTTTGGATCTGCGCGCGAGCGCCCGTTAAAAAAAGTTTTTCGGCGAAAGTCGCGCCGTCGCTAGAGGCGTATCCGATAAAAACCGTCCCTACGGGTTTTTGCTCCGAACCTCCGGCTGGTCCCGCCACGCCGCTAACGGAGAGCGCGTAGTTTGCGTCGGTTCGTCCTATCGCGCCTAGCGCCATCTGTTCGACGCATTCGGCGCTAACCGCTCCATACGTTTCAAGTAGCTCCTCGCTAACGCCTAGCCAAGAAACTTTAAGGCGATTAGAGTAAGCGACAAGCGATCCGTCGAAAACTTGCGAAGCGCCCGCGACGGCGGTCATATACGCCGCCAGCAAACCGCCCGTGCAACTTTCGGCGAACGTTACCTTTTGCCTTCGCTCTTTTAGCCGCGCCGCCGCGTAAGCGAACGGATCGCCCATAAAGGCTTTGGGAGAGAAAGTTTCGCAAACCTCGCGAGCAAAGGCTTTCGCGTTGCCGCTCTCCTCGCACTCTAGGACGCTCCAGCCGCCGATATGCGTTTTCGCGATAGCGCTCGCGCCAAAATTATCCGCCGCTTTTTTTGTAAGCTCTAAAGCGGATAGGGGATCAAACCCAAGAAGGTTTATGCGAACTAAGCGGTTTTTCTCTATCATAACCAATAAATCGACAATTACTTTAAGGTATAAAATGCCCAGAAACGCTAAGCCCGCCGCCAAAACAGACGAAAACGAACGGGCGGCGCGGTCTAACAAAAAAGCCGAGCGCTACAAAGATCGCCTGTTCGCTTTGCAAACGGAGCTTGCAAAACTCCAAAAACATATCTACGAGAGCAAAAGCCGCCTGATCGCGATCGTAGAAGGCGGAGAGCTTTCGGGCAAAAACAAAACGATTAGGAGTTTAAGCGAGCGGCTAGATACGTCGATCTGTAGCGTCGTGTGGCAAAAAGAGCGCGCCTCTAACGGCAAGTGGTTTTTGGCGCAATTTGCCTCTAGGTTACCGCGCAAAGGGGAGATAGCGATATTTGATCGCGGCTGGTACGGCGCGTTAAACGGCGAATACGAAAGGCGTATTCATCAGATTCCTCTGTTTGAACAGGCTTTGATCGAGGAGGGATTTATCATTTTGAAGTTTTTTCTAAAGGTCGGCAAAGAGGAGTTAAACGCTAGGATCGAAAAGCAAAAGAGCGATCCTTTTGAGCGGCTACGATTAAACGAGGCGGCGTTAAAAAAATATAGACAATACGACGAATACGCTAAAGCCGAAGAGGAAGCGCTTTCAAGGACGCATACGCCCTACGCGCCTTGGTTTATCGTCGACGCGGACGATAAGAAAGAGGCGCGACTGGGCGTTTTAGCTACTATTTTAACGGCGATCGACTATAAAGGCGGCGATCAAAAACTTTTGCGCGCCTACGAAAAGGCGATCGCGCAAAGTTACGCGCCAAAGGTGAAGTTTTAATATGTTAATTTTAATTGCGGGCGGCGGCGGATATGTGGGGCGCGGAATTACGCAACGCTTCTGCGCGGAACACGACTTTATCAACGTTTCCAAAACGCGAGGCTCGGAGTTTGCCGTTAATAACGCTCTGGTCGATTTAGAAAGATCGCTCAATTTTCTGCGTTTCGATAGACCGATCGATATGATTATCAACTGCGTGGAGTGCCACCCCGATAACTTTGAAAGCGGCGAGCGAATGAAACGCGCCTATGTCGCGTCGGCGCGGCATCTGATCGAATACGCCGAAGATTTTGGCGTTAAAAAGTTTATTCATTTTTCGGTCAATCATATCAACACGGTAGAAAACGATTATCAACAGGCTAAGTTTGTCGTAGAGGGGCTTGTGAAGAGCAGCGGTTTGCAATATATTATTTTCAAGCCGACGATCATTTTCGGCGAAAACAGCCCGCTTGACTACCTGATCGACAGTTTGTTGGCAAAAACGGCTCTTTTTAAGTTCTGGAAGGACGACGCGCGAATAGCGCCTATTCATATTTTCGACGTCGTATCAAACGTGGGCTACGCGCTTAAAAACGACGAGTGTTGGAATAATACCTACGCGCTTTACGGTCCAGATATGATGGGCTTCGAGGAGATTTTAACGCGCCGCGCAAGGTTTGGCAGACCGCGATTTTTAAGCGTCCCGATGGCGATGGCGAGGCGATCGTTTCTTAATCTTAAAAACGCCGGATCGCCGCCGCGTCATTTGCGGCTTTTGCTCGATTGGGTAAATACGGACGACAGACTAAACCGATCGCGCGAGCCGCTTGTAGAACCGCAATTTTCCTATAAACGCAGAGGTTATGGTTATGGACTATAAAGAAACCCTTTTTTTACCGCAAACAAAGTTCGCTATGCGCGCCGATCTGGCGCAAAACGAGCCGCAGCGATATAAACGCTGGTTTGATAGCGACGTTTATGAAAAGATGAAAGCAAAGCGCAAAGGCGCGCCAAAATGGACTTTTCACGACGGGCCTCCCTACGCCAACGGCGCGATTCATATCGGACACGCGCTCAACAAAATCCTAAAAGACGCGGTCGTTAAGTTTTACTATTTTCAGGGTTACGATACGCGCTTTACGCCCGGCTGGGACTGCCACGGACTGCCAATTGAGCAGCAGGTGGAAACCGCGCTTGGCAAAGACAAAAAAAGCCAAACAAGTAAAGCCGAAATACGTCGTCTTTGTAGGGAACACGCCGCAAAATACGCGCAAATCCAAAAAGAGGGCTTTATGAGCTTGGGCGTGATCGCCGATTGGAAAAAGCCCTATATCACGATGGATTTCAAATTTGAAGCCGAAATCTACAAAGAGCTAACGCGCGTCGCCAAAGCGGGCTTGCTCGTCGAGCGTAAAAAACCCGTCTATTGGTCGTGGGCGGCGCAATCGGCGCTTGCCGAAGCCGAAGTGGAGTATCAGGACAAACAGAGCGATTCGATCTACGTCGCTTTTTCCTTGTCGAGCCAAAGCGCCGCTAAATTAGGCGTTCAAAGCGCCAAAGCGATTATTTGGACGACCACGCCTTGGACGTTGCCCGCAAACGTAGCGATCGCCCTTAGCGCGAGCGCCGCCTACGTTTTCACCGACGACGGCTTTATCGTCGCCAAAGATCGCTACGATGATCTGATCGCCCAAGAGGTAATAAAAGGCGCGATTGTTAAGGAGCTTTCAGGCGCGGTTTTCGAGCGCTTAGAGGCGATCAACCCGTTGAATAACCGCAAAAGCCTTCTGATACTAGGCGATCACGTTAGTATGAAAGACGGAACGGGGCTTGTGCATACCGCTCCCGGACACGGCGAAGAGGATTACCGCGTAGGCTTGCTTTACGATCTGGCGATTCTCGCGCCCGTCGATGAAAAGGGCTGTTTTGATCAGAGCGTCGTAAGCGAAAATCTATTGCCCGATCCGCAAAGTTTTGTCGGGACGCACGTTTTCAAAGCCAACGAGATTATTATCGAAAAATTGGGCGCGGCGATCCTAAAAAAGAGCAAGATCCGCCATAGCTATCCGCATTGCTGGCGAACGCATACGCCCGTTATCTATCGCGCCACAAGGCAGTGGTTTATCGCTATGGACGAGCCGTATCTAAACGGCAAAACGTTGCGCGAGGTCGCGCTAGAGGCGGTCGAAGGCGTGAAGTTTTATCCCGAAAGCGGACGCAACCGCCTAAAAACGATGATCGAAACGCGCCCCGACTGGTGCGTTTCGCGCCAACGCGATTGGGGCGTGCCGATCGCCTTCTTGCGCGATAAGGCAAGCGGCAAAATCCTGCTAGATAGCCGCGTTTTAGACAAAACCGCCGCGATCTTTGAAAAAGAGGGGTGCGATAGCTGGGTTACGCGTCCAATCGCCGATTTTTTAACCGAAGGCTACGATCCGATCGACTACGAAAAAACGATCGACATTCTCGACGTGTGGTTCGATAGCGGTTCGACGCAATCGGCGGTTTTGCGAAGCGGCGATTACGACGCGGGATCGGCGCCCGCGGATATGTATTTAGAAGGAAGCGATCAACATCGCGGCTGGTTTCAAAGCTCGCTTTTGGTTTCTTGCGCCTCTCGCGGCGAAGCACCCTACAAAACCATACTCACGCACGGATTTACCGTCGATGAGAAGGGCGAAAAGATGAGTAAATCCAAAGGCAACGGGGTCGATCCGAACGACGTCGTTCGCAAGATGGGAAGCGAGATTTTGCGGTTATGGGCGGCGACTAGCGATTACAGCGCGGAGGTCAAGATCAGCCAAAATATCCTAAATCAGGTCGCCGATCAGTATAAAAAACTGCGTAACACCTTTCGTTTTATGCTCGCCAATATCGAGGATTTGCAAACCTTAACGCCGATCGAAAAGCTAGGCGCGGTCGATCGCTGGATTCTTAGCCTCGCAAAAAGCGCGTGCGACGAGGCGTTAAGCGCGTTTAAGGTATATGACTTCGCAAAGGCTTTTCATACGATTCATAGCTTTGTCGTCGTTCGTCTAAGCGGCGTTTATTTAGATATGATCAAAGATCGAATCTACTGCGATCCGCTTCATTCGTCCCGCCGCCGATCCGCGCAGACGACGCTTTTTTATATCGCGCGGACGCTTCTAACGCTAATCGCGCCCGTTTTGACCTACACCGCCGACGAGATCGTCGAGTTTGCCCCCAAGATATTAAAAGACGAGGGCGAAACCATTTTTGATCTGACGCACAAGGATATTCCGTCGATTGGCGGCGATCAAAAGCTGGACTTTGCGCCGCTTTTAGCGCTACGCGAGCGATTTTTCGCGTTAATCGACGCGTTGAAAAAAGAGGGCGCAATCAAGAATACCTTAGAGCTTGGCGTTTTGATCGAACCAGATTTTAAGATCGAAGCGCCGTTAGAAGACGTAGCCGATTGGCTAAACGTCTCTTGGGCGAAGATCGGCGGCTTGAAAGGGGCTAACGCGATCGGCGTTATCGAAAGCGCCGCGATCGTTAAAAGCGGGTCGCATAAATGCCCGCGTTGCTGGAGATATATCTCTGCGGCGCAGGACGAACCGTGCGATCGCTGTAAAGAGGCGTTGAAAGAGGCGAAAAATGTTTAGCCAGAGCTTGCCGATTTGGCTTAACGTCGTTACCACGATCGCCGTTTTGCTCTTTTGGGGCGGCGCGTATTTAGCTATCAAGCGCTTAAAAAACCGCTCCGATCGCCGCTAACATAGGGCAAAAGCGTTTTCGCCCTATGAAGCGTCGGCGGGATTATTTGAGCGTTTGGATATACTCGGCTACCTTCTCCATATCGCTTTCGCTAAACGGAGACATATTGCCTTTCATCATAGCGCCCATTCCGTATAAGTTTCTCTGCCCCGCCTTGTAATTTTTAAGAGCTTCGACAATCTGCTCTTTGCTTAACTGCGTCAAAGGGGTGGCGTTTTTGCCCGGCGGATAGGGCTTCTCCGCCTTTTGCCCATGACATGCGGCGCAAGTCCTAAATAGCGTAACGCCGTCTTTAGCGGCGGCTACGGGCGGCTTGCTCGGAGTCGTCGCGGCGGGCTGTTGCGTAGCTACGGGCTGTTGAACCGCAGGTTGTTGAGCCGCGCTTGGCGTAGTCGGTTGCGCCGCGGGCGTAGCCGGTCTGGTCGGTTGAGCGCTCGCGGGAGCGGACGAAGCCGCCGATTCGCTCTTTTTGCTATCGCAACCGCCGCTTATTAAAGCCGCGATCACAACGACTAAAGCCGTAAAAACAACTTTTCTCATCGAAAATCTCCTTGCGTTGTTTTGGAAAAGTCGCATTATATTCGCTCTAAGCTGACTTAATAAATTAAAAGCGCAAAAATAGGCGTATTTTATCGAGGCGAGCGCCAATAAAAGCCGTCCGACCCGCAAAACGAGGCGAACGGCAAGAAACGTTAGAAGGCTTTTATATGGGCGGCGACGGTCGTTATCTCGTCGTCGGTAAACTTCCAATTATTCATATTGCCTTTCATCATAGCGCCCATACCGAGTTTATTTCTCGTTCCGGCTTTGTACTCTTTAAGAGCCGTAACGATCTCCTCTTGACTTAGCGACGTAATGGCTACGCCCCTATTCGGCGGATACGGTTTTTCCGCTTTCGTTCCATGACAAGAAATGCAAAACTTGTAAAGCGTCGCGCCGTCTCTGCCGCTTGCCGCCGCCGGTTGCGTAGCCGTAGCGGGCGGGGTCGCCGCCGCAGGTTTTGGTTGTTGCGCCTGTTGCGTAGCCGCAGGTTTAGGCTTCGCGGCCGGTTTAGGTTGTGGCGTGGCGGGCTTGGTCGCCGGTTTAGGTTGCGCGGCTGGTTTTGGTTGTTGCGCCGCAGGTTTAGGCTTCGCGGCCGGTTTAGGTTGCGGCGTAGCGGGCGGGGTCGCCGGTTTAGGTTGCGTCGCCGGCTTTGGCTTGGTAGCCGTCGGTTTTTGTTGCGTAGAAGCGGGTTTGCTTTGAGCGCTCGTCGGTTTAGACGACGATGGGGTCGTTTGCGGATTTGCCGCTATCGCTACGCTTGCGAATAGAAACGCCAACGCTACTAATGTTCTTCTCATACTTAATGAAACCTCCTTGGAATATTTTGTTATTGTAACCGCCGCTTCCTTATTTGGCGGTTTTAATTGGTTAAAATAATTTTTTTTCTTAAGCAAAAGGCGCCGTATGAATAAAGCTCTTTTTCTCGATCGCGACGGCGTTATCAACGTCGATTACGGGTATATCGTTTCAAAAGATCGGTTCGTATTTTGCGAAGGGATTTTCGAGCTCTCGCGCTTGGCGCGCGATCGCGGCTTTAAGATCGTCGTCGTTACCAACCAATCCGGCATAGCCCGCGCTATGTATAGCGAAGAGGAGTTCAAAGCGCTTACCCGCTGGATGTTAAAAGAGTTTTCCGATCGCGACGCTCCGATTAGCGGCGTTTATTACTGCCCGCACGCGCCGGAGGATAACTGCGAATGTCGAAAGCCAAAAAGCGGAATGTTCAGGCAAGCGATTGACGATTTTCATATCGATCCTTCGCGATCGTGGATGATCGGCGATAAGACAAGCGATATGGAGGCGGCGATCGGAGCGGGAGTAAAAAACCTCGTCTTATTAGGGGATAGTTTAACGGGGAATACGGAATTGATCGCGAGGCGTAAAAACCTATTGGATACAATCGTATATTTCAAAAAGGCGGCTAGATGAAATATTCAAATATCGACCTTAACGGCAAAACAATTTTGATCACGGGCGGCGCGGGCTTTATCGGCTCAAACTTGGCGCTTCACGTTCAAGACAACTATCCAAAGGCGAGAGTCGTCGTTTTCGACGCTTTTGTTTTGGGGCATTACAAAAACCTGCGCGGTTTCAAAGGCGAAACGATCGGCGGCGATATAACAAACCCGCTCGATTTAGAGCGGTTAAACGACTACAAGTTTGACTATATCTTTCACGAAGCGGCGATCTCAGATACGACCGTAGCCGATCAAAAGCTCGTCCTTCAAGCCAACGCCAACGCCTTTAGCGATATTTTAAAGATCGCCAAAAAACACGACGCGAAGGTCGTCTATGCCTCCAGCGCGGGCGTTTATGGCAACTCTCCGGCTCCGAACAAAGTTGGCGAGGAAGAAGCCCCCGAAAACGTCTACGGCTTTTCAAAGCTGGCGATGGATAGTTTGGCTATGCGCTTTGCAAACGAAAGAAATATGACGATCATCGGTTTGCGGTATTTCAACGTATATGGTCCCCGCGAGATTTACAAGGGCAAAACCGCGTCGATGATCCTTCAACTCGGTTTGCAGATTTTAAGCGGCAAACGCCCCAAACTCTTCAAATGGGGCGAACAAAGGCGCGATTTCGTCTATATCGAAGACGTAATCCAAGCCAACATCAAAGCGCTTGGCGCGACCAAGTCGGGCGTTTATAACGTGGGAAGCGGAGAGGCGAGAGAGTATAACGAGATCTTTGGCAATATGACAAAAACTCTCGAACGAAACGTCGAAGTCGAATATATCGATAATCCTTGGAGCTTCTTTCAGCGCCATACCGAAGCGGATATTTACGCTACAAAAGTCGCGCTGGGCTACAAACCGCGCTTTAACCTAGAAAAGGGGATCGGCTCTTACGCCCCGTATATTGTAAAGACTTACGAGTCGGAGCTTAAATGAAGCGTCTGGCAAACGTCGCGCCGCGCGCGCTAGTCGTCGGCGATCTGATGTTGGACGTTTATTTATGGGGCAAGACGAACCGAATCAGTCCCGAAGCGCCCGTTCCCGTCGTCGAGGTCGAAAAAACAAGCGTCGTTTTGGGCGGCGCGGGAAACGTGATCGGCGCTATGCTGGCGCTGGGCGCAAAGGTTTTTGCGGCGGGCGTAATCGGAGACGATCTAAGCGGCGCGGAGCTAAAGGCGATTTTGGAAAACAGCGGCGCGGATTCGATCGGGCTAGTCGAGCAACGCGGGCGCAAAACGGGGCGTAAAACCCGCCTGATGGCTTCGCATAGGCAGATCGTCCGTTTCGATAGCGAAAGCGCCGAGCCGATTTCCGCGCAAAGCGAAGAGGCGCTTAGGGCGGCGATCGAAAAGAGTCTGCCGCTAATCGACGTCGTTTTATTAAGCGACTACGGCAAGGGCGTTCTGACAAACGGACTAACGCAGTTTGCGATCGGCGCGGCAAGGGCGCTTGGCAAGATGATCCTAATCGATCCGAAGGGCGCGGACTACTCAAAATACAGAGGCGCTACGCTGATCACCCCAAACCGCAAAGAGGCGGGAGAGGCGATCGGCGGCGCTTTGGGCGATCTTAAAAGCGTCGCGGCGGCGGGCGCGAAATTGCGGCGCGATCTGGCGCTGGATTACGCGATTATAACGCTGTCCGAAGACGGCATGACGGTTTGCGGCGAAACAGCGTCCCACTTTCCCACGCAGGCGCGAGAGGTCTATGACGTTACGGGCGCGGGCGATACGGTTTTGGCTTCGCTCGGCTTCGCGCTGGCGACGGGTATGACGATCGCGGAGGCGGCGCATTTCGCAAACGTAGCCGCCGCCGTAGCGGTTTCTAAAATCGGCGGCGCTTCGGTAACGATCGACGAGATTCTAGCTTACGAATACCGCCATTCGATCAATCAGAGCCAAAATAAGATCGCGCCTTTGGAGGTCGTAGCGCTAGAAGCCGAGAAGCTAAAAAAGAGCGGACGGAAGGTGGTATTTACAAACGGCTGTTTCGATCTGTTGCATCGCGGACACATCGAATATTTGCGAAAGAGCCGCGAAGAGGGCGACGCGCTGATCGTAGGGTTAAATAGCGACAAAGGCGTTAAGGCGTTAAAGGGAGAATTGCGCCCGATCGTTTGCGAAGAGGATCGCGCCTATACGCTTTCGGCGCTCTCTTTTGTCGATTACGTCGTAATCTTTGACGATCCAACGCCAATCGAGCTTGTTAAGGCGATCAAACCCGATATTTTAACAAAAGGCGGCGATTATAAAGATAAAAAAGTAATCGGGAGCGAATATGCAAAGAAGGTCGTTTTGGTCGATCTTGTCGAAGGGCGATCGACAAGCGAAACGATCGCCAAAATAAGCGCTCAAGGAGGAGAAAAATGAGAAAAGTTTTGTTCTTTTTCATATTTGCGCTCGCGCTATTCGCGCAAAAACAATCGATCGCGATCGACGTTAATAACGAGGATTTAGAGGGTAGCTACGAACTGTTTTCGCCAATCGGCGAGAACGCTAATTTGTATTACGGCTTTACGGTTTTGCGCGGCGCGGACAAATACGACAAAATGCGCGTATCGGGAAGTTTTCATATTAAGGCGATCGGCTTAACGCCGCTGGAAGGACTCGCCGTAGGAGTCGGATTAAAGGCCGCCGCGGCATATACCGACGATAACGACGAGGACGAATATACTTTCGCCGCGCCCTTGCACGTAGGAATGATCTACACCCTCCCGATTGCGATAAAAACGCATATTGCCGTTCTCTTTGACTTTGCGCCGACCGCGTTATGTTTTAACGACTGCGATCGATATACGCAATTAAGATTTGAAACGGGAATCGAGCCGATCGAAGGCGGTATGATCTTTGGCGGCTGGCGCAAAATAGAACTGCGCGAAGACGACTGGAAATACGAGTTAAATAAAGCGGCTTATATCGGCGTTCGCATAAGTTTTTAACGTTAAAAAAAGAGCGTAATTTGAAAGAGATTATTAACAAAGAGATTAAAGCGCATTTAGAGAGTTTCGCGCTTGTAGAAGATTTGATTCAACCGCTGGAAGAGTCGGCGAAAATATGCGTAGAATCGCTAAAAAACGGCGGCAAGATTTTGCTGTGCGGCAACGGCGGAAGCGCGGGCGACGCGCAACATATCGCCGCCGAGCTAACGGGGCGCTACAAGAAAGAGAGAAAAGCGCTTGCGGCGATCGCGCTTACTACCGACACTTCGGCGCTAACCGCGATCGGCAACGATTACGGCTTTGATCGCGTCTTTGAACGGCAGGTCGAAGCACTTTCGCAAAAGGGCGACGTCGTAATAGGCATATCGACGAGCGGGCAAAGTCAAAACGTTATATTGGCGCTACAAAAAGCGCGGCTAATCGGCGCGAAAACGATCGGCTTTAGCGGCAAAGATGGCGGAAAAATAAAAGAGTTGTGCGATATAACTCTAATCTCGCCTAGCTTTGACACGCCGCGTATTCAAGAGATACATATCTTTTTAGGGCATACGCTCTGCCAGCTGATCGAAACTAGTTTTTAATACGCTTTATTCCTCCGCGCTTGACGCTCCCGCGGAGCGCTCGCTTGCTTGCGACAAGAGCGTAGCGCGCTATAGCTAGGCTTATGGAACTTTACCTTTATCGCGCAAAAACTCGGATTATGACAAAATATGTCAACAAGACGCGCTAACATTCTATGCAATATCGTTCAGGAAAGGCAAAACATGAAGAGAGTGAAACTTTTTGATTCCGGTTCTACCGCGCAGAGCCTCGCCAATTCTCGTATGTGGCGAAAACCCGCAACGCCTAAACAGATTTCAGCCCTGAAATCAACAAAGCTATACGACGGGAAGTATTATAGTCGAGGACGCGCGGGTCAAACTATAGGAAACAGCATACGCGCTAGCGGAAAAAGCACGCACGACTATGGGTTTCGCTCCGTTGGATTTTTTGGGACAATCTTTGCTTGCGCGGCGATAGTTTCGGCGCTTATTGAGCTTCCTAGCGCGATAAGAAACGCTAGAAGCGCTTTCAAACAATATAGCGACGCGCTAGAAGAGAAGAACAAAAAAACGTCAAAGCCCGATCCTAACTCCTAAAGTTTTTGCTCCAATAGTTTTTATTGCTTGTCGATTTAACGCTACTCAACCTTACGCAAAAACCTGATCGCTCTTTGACGATAAACGCGACTATTTCGCGTCAAGCGTATTAGGCGGATTGTCGGCGCAATAAAGCGAAACAACGCATTGCGGCGGAACGCAAGATCAGCGGCGCTTTGATCGTCGTTTCTTAAAGCGTCAGCCTTCCTAGACCTTGCGAGTTTTGGAAGGCTGACGCGATCGCTTTTAGAAGTCGGAGATAAGACCTACTCGTCAAGCGCCTACCGTCGATAAACTTTCCGTGCGTTAGTACCGTTATCTCTTTATTTGCGACGTTATAAACGCCCGCTAAGAGCTTCATTCCGTCTGTCAGACGGATAACCGTTCCCGCATCAACAATAGCGTAAGATCGATTGGTCGAACTTGAAGTAGCCGTGGTTTCAAGGCTTTTACCGACGTAGCCATATTGCGTCCATAAGCTGAACTTTTTTGTAATCTCAAAGTCGGCGCCGACGTTAAACATATGCTTTGCAATTGCGTTTAACGCTCTACCCTTGTTGTCCCCGCTTTTTTGCTCGCTGTCCGTATAGGTATAAGCCGCGTTTAACGAAAAAATCTCTGGCGCTTTGTAATTCAGGCTCGTTTCGATCCCCTGCACGATAGCTTTATTTACGTTCTCGTAGGTAACGATCTGATCGTAAGTTACGCCTTTATATACGCAACCGCCAACCGAATTGCAGATAGTGGCGCTGGATATTCTGTCCTTAAAGCTGGAGCGGTAAGCCGTTACGCTCGCGCCTAAACCGATCTCTTTGTTTTTGTAGGCGACGGAAGCCTCGTAGTTTAGGCTGGTTTCAGGTTTAAGATCGGGATTGCCCCTTGTTAAAGTCGCCGTCAATCCCGACGATACGCTGTTATAGTCGTCAGAATAGCGATTTAACCTTACGCGTTTATATGCGCTGGAAATACCGCCTTTGATAACCAGATCGTCGATCGGGCTATAAACTATATATGCGCGAGGATCGAAATGCGTTCCAAAACCTTCGTCCTCAGTCCATCTAACGCCGCCCGTTAAAGACAGATTGTCCAATACGTTCCACTCGTCTTCGGCAAATAGAGCGTACGACCATCGTCGTATAAGATTCCCCGTTGGGTTCATAGCGTTATCTTCAAGCGTTTCTTTTACATACTGAGCGCCCGCGCTTAAGATATTCGTATCAAAGAAGTAGTTGCCTTGCGTATTAAGCGTTAGCGTTTCGTGCGTAATGCCCTTTTTGCTATTTGCTACGCCGCTCCTGCTTATAGCGAGGTTTTTTGAAACCGAGTTCTGAATGTAGGTATTAATCGTAAGGTCGTCGAGCTTGAGATCGTATCCGGCGGAGGCGGTATATCTAAGCGCGTCCCTGCCCATACGGTTGCCGCTAGGCGTAGATACGTTGCCTTCCTCCGTCCCCCATTGTTTGGCGTAATCGTAAGCCGCCCAAACGCTGTTGGCTTCATTGATCAGGACGATCGCTTTCGCGCCCGTTTGTCTGGTTTCAAAGTGGGGGCTAGGGGAGCTGGCTCTCTGACCGCAAGGACGACTTGCGGTACTGTCGAGATACGGGCAGTGTTGCTCGTCCATTACCGAAGCCGAACCGTAAGCCTGCAAAGAAAGCAGATTGTCTATCACGGGACCGGCTATGTTGAGGCTTCCTATATAGCTGTCTTGCGTAATATCGCTTAGCGTCTTTGTATATTCGCCTTTTGCCGAGCCGCTCCATTTGGTTGGAACTTTCTTGGTGATAATGTTGATCACGCCGCCTAGCGCTTCGCCTCCGTAGAGGAAAGAGGCGGGGACTTTTACGATCTCTATGCGCTCGATCATCGATATGGGGGGCAGGGAATTGACCGCGATGCCGCCCTTCTGTCCGTTATGATCGTGCGCCTCTTCTACGCCCGACATTGGTCTGCCGTCGATAAGGAAAACCGTATATTCGGCGCTCATACCCCGTATGAGTACATCTCTGGAAATGTTGCCGCCGGTTACAAATATGCCCGGCACGTTCTTTAACGCGTCCGTTAGATCGTTGTAGGATTTCTTCTCCAACTCTTCTCTTGTGATCACAAATACGCTTGCGGGAGCGTCTGCGACGTTGTGTTCGTAACCCGTCGCGGTGACGACAATATCGTCGAGTTTTTCTGCGGCGCTTGACGCGCTTTTCTTATCGGCGTTCGCCGTTTCCGAGCTTACCGCTTCGCTTTCTTCAGAGGAAGTAGAGGTCGCCCCCCCCGTAACGGAGGAAGTCTGAGATTCCGTTTCGTCGCTTTCGTCGGCGTAAAGCGTAGCGCCTCCGCCTAATAAGCCGATTAAAACGGCTACTGTTGTAATCTTGTCGCGCATT